>NZ_JBDGJK010000003.1:0-464372 GCF_057656935.1 Variovorax sp. Soil_C_33 | reverse complement strand
GGGCTTCGCGCGCGGTCTCGATCGGCACGTGCATCGCGGCGCGGTCGAAGATGCCGGCGGCCTGGGCGCCCAGCAGCTCGGCCACGCGCTCGGCCTGGCCGCGCTGCTCGGGCGTGCAGAGCACCAGCGCGCGGCGCGCGCCGAGCGCATCGATCTCGCGCGCCAGGTGGGCAAGCGTTCCGGCGCCGAAGACCACGCGCTGCGGCTGGCTGGTGTAGACGAAGGCCAAGGGATTCATGCGCGGATGGTAGGGCGGATGACCCGCCTGCGAGCGCAAAACAGTTTTCCGCCGGGCGCCTTCCTCGCGTGGCGCCGCAATGCCATAGTCCGGCCCGAAACGATCAAGGAGACCCGCGTGCGCAACCTCGACGAAGACACCATCACCCAGGCCGTGCTGGCGCGTCACACGGGTGCCGCCGACCCGCGGCTGCGCGTAGTGATGACCAGCCTGGTGCAGCACCTGCATGCCTTTGCCCGCGACATCCGCTTGACGGAAGAGGAATGGTTTGCCGGCATCCGCTTCCTGACCGAAGTCGGCCACATCACCGACGACAAGCGCCAGGAGTTCATCCTGCTGTCGGACACGCTGGGGCTGTCGATGCTGGTGACGGCGCTCAACAACCGCAAGCCGCGCGAATGCACCGAGTCCACGGTGTTCGGACCCTTCCACGTCGAAGGCGCGCCCGAGTATCCGCTCGGGGCCGACGTGGCCAACGGTGCGCGCGGCGAGCCCTGCTTCGTGCGCGGCCGCGTGCTCGGGCTCGACGGCACGCCGGTGCCGAACGCCGAGCTGCAGGTCTGGCAGGCCGATGCCGACGGGCTCTACGACGTGCAGTATTCCAGCGCGCACGGCCATCGCGCCCGCGGCACCCTGCATGCCGATGCCGAGGGGCACTTCCATTTCAAGTCGATCCGTGCCGAGGCCTATCCGATCCCGCACGACGGGCCGGTCGGCCGCATGCTCGACGCACTGGGGCGCCATCCCTGGCGGCCGGCGCACCTGCACTTCATGATCACCGCGCCGGGCTTCGAGCGGCTGATCACGCACGTGTTCCGCGACGGCGACCGCTACCTCGACTCCGACGCTGTCTTCGGCGTGCGCCGCTCGCTGATCGCCGACTGGGTGGAGCACCCGCCCGGCCCGACGCCGGACGGCGGGATCAGCGAGGTGCCGTACTACACCCTCGACTTCGACTTCGTCCTGAATCCCGAGCGGTCTGCATGACGATGGATTCGCTGTTTAAATCCAGCCTCCGCAACCCACAGGAAAAAGCATCGTGAGCACATTGGATATCGTCGGTCTCTGCGGCAGCCTGCGCAGCGAATCCGTCAACCGGATGGCCCTGAACCTGGCCGCATCACTGATGCCGGACGGCATGCGCATGGAAGCCGTCGAATGGCGCGAGATTCCGCCTTTCGACGGCGACGTGCTGGCCAAGGGCTTGCCGCCGGCCGTGCAGGCGCTGCGCGAGCGCATCCGCCGCGCCGACGGCGTGCTCATCGCCACGCCCGAATACAACTTCTCGATCCCGGGCGTGTTCAAGAACATGCTCGACTGGGTGAGCCGCGGCGAGGACCAGCCCTTCGCGCACAAGCCGGTGGCCATTCTTTCGGCCTCGCCCGGCCCGGTCGGCGGCGCACGCGTCCAGTACGACCTGCGCCGCGTCATGCTGTTCATGAACGCCATGGTGCTGGCGAAGCCCGAGGTGTTCATCGGCGGCGCGGGCGCCAAGTTCGATGCAGCCGGGCAGTGCACCGACGAGACCACCCGCAAGTTCGTCGGCGACCAGATGCGCGCCTTCGACAAGTGGGTCAGTGCAGTAAGGCGCATGAGCTGACGTCGGTCGCGTCCAGCACGATGGGTGCGGAGGGCTCGGCCCGATAGCGTTCCACGGCCTTGGCCTCGATGCAGTCGAAGTAGTTCTCGCAGGTTTCCGTCAGGTCGCCGTCGCGGGTTGGAGACAGGCCGCGCAATGCGGCTTCGGAGATATGGGCAATGATGCGGGCGCCGTCGAGGCCGTCGGGATAGATGGCGAACCGGACGGTTTTCGTCTCGGCGCAATGGATGGCTTCGCAGTACATGAAAGTCTCTGGGCTCTCTTTTTCGTGTGCATGGATTTCATGCCGTTGCAAACGAAATACCTCACGGCATACTTCGCCACCGGGAGAAAGAAAGCGCCTACAGAGAGTCCCTCTTGCCGATGAACGACCCCTTCGATTTGCAACGTTTCGTCGATGCCCAGGACGCCGTGATCGACCGCGTCCGCGATGAGCTGCGCGACGGCCAGAAACGCAGCCACTGGATGTGGTTCGTCTTTCCGCAACTGGCGGGCCTCGGCCGCAGCGAGATGGCGCGGCACTACGCCATCGCATCGGTGGAGGAGGCGCGCGCCTACCTCGCGCATCCGCTGCTCGGGCCGCGCCTGCTGGAATGCAGCGCGCTGGTGCTGGCCGTGCAGGGGCGCACGGTCGGCGAAATCTTCGGCGCGCCCGACGATCTCAAGTTCTGGTCGTCGATGACGCTGTTTGGCGAGACCGATCCTTCGCAGCCGGTGTTTCGCGACTGCCTGCACAAGTATTTCGGTGGCCGGTCCGATCGGGGAACCTTGTCCCTGATCGAGAGCGGCCGTGGCGGCTGATCCTTCGATGCGGCGGGCGCAGGGCGGCTGGGGCAGGGTGGGCGCGTGGCTCGCTTGGCTCGCGCTCGCATTTCTCGTCACGGGCTGCGCCGGACTTCCTGCGATCGTCGAGCGTCCGCCGTCCTTCGCCCTGGCCGACGCGGCGGACACGCCGCTCGCGCGCATGGCCACCAAGGGCGCGCCGGACGCGCAACTGAGCGGCTTCCGGCTGCTGCCGATGCCGGCGTATTCGATGCATGCGCGCCTCGAGCTCGCGCGCCGGGCGCAACGCAGCATCGACATCCAGTACTACCTGGTGCAGAACGACGAGACCGGCCGCTACCTTCTGCGCACGCTGCGCGATGCGGCCGAGCGCGGCGTGCGCGTGCGCGTTCTCATCGACGACCTCTACACCGCGGGCGCCGACGAGCTGCTGGCCGGCCTGGGCGCCCATGCGAATGTGGAGGTGCGCCTGTTCAACCCGTTCCCGGCCGGCCGCGACCGTCTCGCCACGCGGCTCGCGGCCTCTCTGTTCGACATCGACCGCATCCATCGCCGGATGCACAACAAGCTCTTCGTCGCTGACAACGCGATGGCGGTGGTCGGCGGGCGCAACATCGCCAACGAATACTTCCTGCGCGACGCCGGATCGAACTTCATCGACATCGACACGCTGGTGACGGGCGCGGTGGTGCCGAGGCTCTCCTCGCTGTTCGACGTCTACTGGAACAGCCCCTACGTGTATCCCGTCCAGTCGCTGGCGGCCGTCGGCGGCTCGCTGCGGCAACTGCGCGAGCGCTTCGAGGAGATGACCTGGGACGCCGCCATCTGGATGCCCTCGGCGCCGATCGAGCGCGACCTGCTGGGCTACCGCGCGCTGGGGGAAGACTTCGAGGAGGGCGAGCTCTCGCTGATCTGGGCGCGGGCCGAGGCCTACGCCGACGCGCCGCACAAGGCGCTGGGTCCGCGCGAGGACCGGCCGCGCGTGACGGCCGATGCGCCCGAGGGCGTGCTCTACAACGTGCGGCGGCTGGTCCGCTCGGCCGAGCGCGAAGCGCTGATCACCACGCCCTACCTGATCCCGGGCCGCGGCGGCATGGAGTCGGTGCGCCTGCTGCGCGAACGCGGCGTGCGCTTCACGCTCGTCACCAACTCGCTCGCGGCCACCGACGAATCGCTGGTGCACCTGGGCTACCGCCGCTACCGGCCCGAACTGGTGAAGCTCGGCGTGGAGCTCTTCGAACTGAGCCCGAAGCGGGTCGAGCAGACCAAGCGCTTCGGCGTCTTCGGCTCGGCCGCCGGGCGCCTGCACGGCAAGTCGGCGGTGGTCGACGGCAAGGCGGTGTTCCTGGGCTCGCTCAATTTCGACCCGCGTTCCGATCTGCACAACACCGAGCTCGGCCTGTTCATCTACAGCCCGCAGATTGCGGCGCAGCTCACCAGCCTGATCGGCTTCATCACCATGGACGCGGCCTACCGCGTTCGCATGGATCCTAAGGGACACATCGAATGGGTGAGCCCGTCGGAAGACGGCGGCCCCGACCTCGTGCTGCACGAGGAGCCCGAAACCGACTTCGGCTCGCGCCTGAAACTGGAGTTCTTCGCGCCGCTGGTGCCGGAGAGCCTGCTCTAGGGCATCGCGCGGCCGCTGAGGTAGGGCTCGGGGTCGACCGCCACGCCCTGCTTGCGGATCTCGAAATGCAGCTTCACGCGCTCGGCGCCGCTCATGCCCATCTCGGCGATCTTCTGGCCCTGGCGCACCACGTCCTTCTCTTTCACCAGGATGTTCTGCGCATGCGCGTAGGCCGTGAGGTAGGTTTCGTTGTGCTTGACGATCACCATGTTGCCGTAGCCGCGCAGTTCGCTGCCGACATAGACGACGCGGCCGTCGGCGGAGGCGAGCACTGCATCGCCCATGCTGCCGGCGATGTCCAGTCCCTTGTTGCGCTTGCCGTCGAAGCGCGAGAGCGTGGGGCCCGCCGCAGGGCGGATGAAGGCGGCCTGGGCTTGCGGTGCCGGGTTGCTGGGAATGACGGTGGTCTGGCCGGGGCGCTGCGGGGGCAGCGGCGTCGTCGAACAGGCCATCAGGCTGGCAACTGCGGCGGCGACAACGCCGGTGCGGAGAGCAAGGGTCTTTACGTGCATGGCGTTTCTTGGAACGGAATCGGTGCAAAGGGTTCCATCGGGATTCGGCCGAGGCGCGTTTTTAGCACGGCGAGCGAGGCGAAGGGACCGCCAGCGCCTGGAGCGAAGGCTGGCGCGCCAGCACCGCCGCGCGCGCGCCGGCATCGACGATGCGGCCGGCTTCCATCAGCACGACGGTGTCGAAGCGCTCGAGCAGGCTCAGCCGATGGACCGATGCGATCACGCAGGCATCGGGAAAAGCCGCCGCGATGCGCTCCAGCACGCGGCCTTCGGTGCCGGCATCCAGCGCGCTGGTCGGCTCGTCGAGCAGCAGCAGCGAACTGCCCTTCGCGGCCAGCACGCCGCGCGCTAGGCACAGGCGCTGCCGCTGCCCGCCCGAGAGATTGAAGCCGCGCTCGGACAAGGGCGTGTCCAGATCGCCGCGCGTGGCCGCGAGCACTTCGTCGAAGGTGCTGGCATGCAGCGCGGCCCGGATCGCATCGTCATCGAGCGGCTGACCGAAGCCCAGGTTCTCGCGCACGCTGGCCTCGAACACCTCGGTCTCCTGCGGAATGAGTGTCGCGATGCTGCGCAGCCGCGGCCAGTCCGTGCGCTCGCCGTCGATCGCCAGCGTGCCGCCCTGTGGCGCATAGAGCCCAGCCAGCACGCGCAGCAGCGTGCTCTTGCCGCCGCCGCTCGGCCCCACGAGCGCGATGCGCTGGCCGCGCTGCAGCGGGAGCGCGACTTCGTGCAGCCCGCTCGGCACATGATCGGTGACCGCTTCGTTGTCGCGCGGCCGGTAGTTCCAGACCAGTCCCTCGACCTGCAGCGCGGCCCAGGCCGCATCGCGATCGATACGCTCCTGCGCCAGGTCGTCCGCGCGCGACGGCGCCTGCCAGATCGGCGCCGCGCTGCCGTAGTCGGTGTGCATGCGCGCGAAGAAGCTGAAGTTGGCCGCCATCGAGCTCACGACGCTGGCGGCCTGCTGCGCATACTGGTAGATCATGAACACCGCGCCCAGCATCACGGCCTGGCCCGGCGTGCGCGACTGCCAGACGTAGACCACGACCAGGCCCCAGGTCAGCGCCAGCCCCATCACGTCGACCGAGAACCACTTGCCCTCGTTGAGCACCACCGTGCGCTTGAGCGGGGCCGAGATCGCCGCCATGCGCCGGCGCAGCAACAGGCGCGAGGCGGCCGAGAGCCGCAAGCCGATCACCGTCGAGGCATTGGCCAGGAAGTCGAGCAGCGCGGCGACATAGCGGCGGTCGGCGTCGTTCTCGGTGCGGGCCAGCCGCATCAGCGCGCGGTCGAAGCGCACGATCACGATCGCGATCACCACGTAACCCGTGATCGCCATCGCGCCGCTGGTGCGCGACAGCAGCGTCAGCGCGATCAAGGGACCGATGAAGTTGACGATGTTCGTGAGATAGATGAACTGGTTCTGCGCGAAGTCCGACAGGGCCCGGCTCGCCTGGTGCACACGGTGCTGCAGCTCGCCCGAGTGGTGGCCGTCATGCCAGGCGAGCGGCGCGGCGGCGATGCGCGCATAGAGCGCATCGGCCAGCGCCTCGCGCACGCGCAGGCCCACGTTGCGCTCGAGGATGCGTCCCGGGCCGTGGATCACCCACGACAGCACGTAGATCCCCGCCAGCGCCGCGATCCAGCGGCCGGAGCGCGCGATGTCGCCGGTCTGCAGCGCATTGATGGCCTGCGCCGCGAGCCATGGCATCGTGAGCCGCAGCAGCTGGGAGCCGGTGAGCAGCGCGGTCGCGCCGAGCAGCTGAGCGCGCTTGCCCTCGGCATGGCGCCACAGCGCGCCGTAGAGCTCGCCCATGGCGCCCATCGCATGGCCCGGTGCAGCTGCGCTCATGCCGCCGGCGGCCCCTTACTTGAGCGGGATCGGCGTGCCCCGGTCGATCGGCACCGCGGTCACGCTGTTTTTCGGCGAACCGTCGATCAGCAGGTCGGAATAGGTGAGGTAGACCAGGGTGTTGCGCGCCGGATCGACCATGCGCACCACGCGCAGCCGCTTGAAGAGGATCGACAGCCGCTCGCTGTAGACCTCCTCGCGCTTCGGCAAAGGCTGGGTCACGCGCACCGGACCGACCTGGCGGCAGGCGATGGAAGCCTCGGACTTGTCCTCGGCCAGGCCGAAGGCGCCCGAGAGCCCGCCGGTCTTGGCGCGCGAGACATAGCAGGTCACGCCGCTGACCTTGGGGTCGTCGTAGGCCTCGACCACGATCTTGTGGTCCGGCCCGATCAGCTTGAAGGCGGTGTCGACCTCGCCGACCGGTTCGGCCAGCGCGCTCGCGGCCAGCGCGGCGCAGCACGACAGCGCGAGAAAATATTGCTTCATACGATGTCGAGCGTGTGGACGCGGTCGAAGCTGCCGCGCCGGCGGTCTTCGAAATAGTGTTCGAGCGCCGCGCGAACGGTGCGGAAGGCGATCTCTTCCCAGGGAATTTCTTCCTCGGTGAAGAGCTTGGCCTCGAGGGTTTCGTGGCCCGGATCGAAGCGGTCGCTCAGGAGCCGCGCGCGATAGAAGAGATGCACCTGGCCCACGCGCACCACGCTCATCACCGCGAACAGGCCCTCCATCTCGTACTCGGCGCCGGCTTCCTCGTCGGTCTCGCGCGCCGCGCCCTGCTCGGTGGTTTCGCCGAGTTCCATGAAGCCGGCCGGCAGCGTCCACTTGCCCCAGCGCGGCTCGATGTTGCGCTTGCACAGCAGCACGCGTTCGCCCAGCACGGGGATGGTGCCGACCACGTTCAGCGGGTTCTCGTAGTGGACCGTATGGCAGGCCGGACAGATGGCACGCTCCTTGGTGTCGCCGTCGTCGGGCAGGCGGTAGACCACCGCGGTCCCGCAGTTCTTGCAATGCTTGATGGGGACGCGGAGCAGCATCGATGGATCAGACCACTTTGACGGTGAGTGTCGGCAGGCCCGTGATCTCGCCGACCATCGTGTCGCCGGCCACCACCGCGGCCACGCCTTCGGGCGTGCCGGTGAAGATCAGGTCGCCGGGCGCGAGCTCCCAGGCGGCCGACAGATGCTCGATGGTCTCGGCGATGCTCCAGATCAGCTTGCTCACGTTGCTGCGTTGGCGGTCCTTGCCGCCGACCTGCACCGAGATCTCGGCCTTCTCGACATCGCCGGCCTGCGCCACCGGGACGATCGGGCCGATCGGCGCGCTCTGCTCGAAGCTCTTGCCGATGTCCCACGGGCGGCCCTGCTTCTTCATCTCGCCCTGCAGGTCGCGGCGCGTCATGTCCAGGCCGACCGCGTAGCCGAAGATGTGCTTGTGCGCATCGGCGGCCTTGATGTTTTTCCCGCCCGTGCCAATGGCCGCGACCAGCTCGATCTCGTGGTGCAGGTTCTTGGTGAGCGTGGGGTAGGCCATGGTGCCGGTCTCGCCGGCAGGGACGACCACCACGGCATCGGCCGGCTTCATGAAGAAGAAGGGCGGCTCGCGGCCGGTGAAGCCCATCTCCTTGGCGTGTTCTTCGTAGTTGCGGCCCACGCAGTAGATGCGGTGCACGGGGAAGCGGGCGGCCTGGCCGACCACGGGAATGGAGACCGCCGGCGGCGCGGCGACGACGTATTCGGAAGCCATGGGAAATCGTCCTTTTCAGCGAAAACGGCAGTGTGCCAGAGGGCTGGGCGTGCTGTCCGGCCGGGGCTATGCTTCACACCATGATGAAGCTCCACAACTACTTCCGCTCCTCGGCTTCGTTCCGGGTGCGCATCGCGCTCAACCTCAAGGGCCTCGACTACGACTACATCCCGGTGCACATCGCGCGCGGCGATCACAAGACCGGGCCTTTCTCCGCCATCTCGCCCGACATGCTGGTGCCGCTGCTCGAGGACGAGGGCGAGCGCTTCACGCAGTCGATGGCGATCATCGAATACCTCGACGAAGTGCATCCCGAACCGGCGCTGCTGCCGCGCGATCCGGTGGGCCGCGCGCGCGTGCGGGCGCTGGCGCAGTCGATCTCCTGCGAGATCCATCCGCTCAACAACCTGCGCGTGCTCAAGTACCTGGTGCGCGAGCTCAAGCTCGACGAGGCGGCCAAGAACGCGTGGTATCGCCACTGGGTGCGCGAAGGCATGCTGGCCTTCGAACGCCAGCTCGCGCAGCATCCCGCCGGCCTCTATTGCTGGGGCGACACGCCCACCTTGGCCGACTGCTGCCTGGTGCCTCAGATCTTCAACGGCCAGCGCTTCGACTGCGACTTCAGCGGCTTGCCTCGCACCATGGCGGCCTTCGAGGCCTGCATGCAGCTCGATGCCTTCCAGCGCGCGCAGCCCTCGCGCTGCCCCGACGCAGAAGCATAGAAATGTCTGCCCCCCGGCTCGCCGCTGCGTGTGCTTCGCCACCCCCCGAGGGGGAGGCGCGGCCGCCTTGGGGCGGTCCGGCGGCGGCCGTCATCTCCGACCTGCTGGTTCCCGACTGGCCGGCGCCGCCGGGCGTGCATGCGCTGTGCACCACGCGCCGAGGCGGAGTCTCCGGCGGCAACTACCGCGGACTGAACCTCGGGGACCATGTCGGCGATGTACCGGCCGATGTGGCGGCCAACCGGGCGCTTCTTCGCCAGGCCATCGGCGCGCGGCCCGTGTTTCTCCAGCAGGTGCACGGCACGGCGCTGCTACCGCTCAATGCGTTCACGCCGGATGGCGAGGCCGCGGATGCCTGCACCACCACTGCCAGCGGCGTGGTTTGCACGATCATGGTTGCCGATTGCCTGCCAGTGCTGCTCACCGACGAAGAAGGCCGGCGCGTCGCGGCCGCGCACGCGGGCTGGCGCGGCCTGGCGGCAGGCGTGCTCGAGCGGACGGTGCAGGGCTTCGGTACGGACGACCGGCTCATGGCCTGGCTCGGCCCCTGCATCGGTCCCGATGCCTTCGAGGTCGGCGATGAGGTCAAGGCGGCCTTCGAAGCCGGCGCCCCTGATGCTGCTCGATGCTTCAAGCCCGCTGCGCAAGCCGGCAAGTGGCTGGCCGACCTGGCCGGCCTGGCCCGTCTTCGCCTGCGCGCGGCCGGCGTGACGCAGCTTCACGGCAACGACAGCAGCGAAGCCTGGTGCACGGTGCACAACCCGTTACTCTTTTTCTCGCACCGGCGGGACCGCGTCAGCGGGCGTTTCGCGGCCTGCATCTGGCGCGACTGAAGCGCTTGCGCCAGCCCGCATCGCGGCTTCGCGTTCGGCCGCTTCGCGCTCGCGCAGCGCCCGCCGCCGTGCCGGCGTGGTCATCAGGTAAACCACCAGTGCCACCGGCGCCAGGCCGTAGAGTAGAAAGGTGAAGACCGCGCCGAGCACCGTGCCGGTGGTGTTGGTGGCTTCTGCGACCGCCATCATCAGGGCGACATACAGCCAGGCGATGACGACGAGGTGCATAGGCGATGTTTTCAGGAAGGTATAGCGGGGCTTGCTGGTCGGGCCCCTGCGAATGCAGCATACTCAAAACTCGTTGCCATGAGGCGAGTCAGGCGAGGAACCAGGAGACGTCATGAGACCAGAACAACAGGCCGCGGCAGCCGATAGTTTCGCGCCCTTCCAGCAGGCGCTGACCCAAGGGTGGGAGAAGGCGCTCGAATCCTTCCAGTCGCTCGGCACCGGCGGCAATGCCGGCGCCCCGTGGGAGATGCCGAAGTTCTCGCTGTCCACCGAGAAACTGCAGCAGCTGCAGCAGCAGTACGTCGAAGAGGCCACCGAGCTATGGCGCCAGGACCTCGCGGCGCGCGCCGGCGGCGACAGGCGCTTTGCCGGCGAGGCCTGGGGCAGCAATCCGTTCTCGGCTTTTTCGGCGGCGATCTACCTGCTCAATACGCGCACGCTGCTCGGCATGGCCGAGGCCGTCGAAGCCGACGAGAAAACCCGCTCGCGCCTTCGCTTCGCTGTCGAGCAATGGACGGCCGCCTCGGCGCCCAGCAACTACTTCGCCTTCAACGCCGAGGCGCTGAAGAAAGCCCTCGACACGCAGGGCGAGAGCATCGCCCGCGGCATCCGGAACCTGCTTCACGACGTGCAGCAGGGCCACCTGAGCATGACCGACGAAAGCGCCTTCGAGGTCGGCCGCAACGTCGCGACCACCGAAGGCGCCGTGGTGTTCGAGAACGAGCTGTTCCAGCTGCTCGAATACAAGCCGCTGACGCCCAAGGTCTACGAGCGGCCGCTACTCCTGGTGCCGCCTTGCATCAACAAGTTCTACATCCTCGACCTGCAGCCCGAGAACTCGCTGATCCGCTATGCGGTGGAGCAGGGCCACCGCGTGTTCGTGGTGAGCTGGCGCAATCCCGATGCCTCGATGGCCCACTACACCTGGGACCAGTACATCGAGGATGCCGCGATCAAGGCGATCCAGGTCACGCGCGAGATCACGGGCCAGGACAAGAAGGGCGGGCAGATCGACACGCTCGGCTTCTGCGTCGGCGGCACCATTCTCTCGACCGCACTGGCCGTGCTGGCGGCGCGCGGCGAGCAGCCGGCCGCGTCGGTGACGCTGCTGACCACCTTGCTGGACTTCGTCGACACCGGCGTGCTCGACATCTTCATCGACGAGGCCTTCGTCCAGTTCCGCGAGATGCAGATGGGCCAGGGCGGCCTGCTGGCGGGCGGCGAACTCGCATCGACCTTCAGCTTCCTGAGGCCCAACGACCTGGTGTGGAACTACGTGGTCGGCAACTACCTGAAGGGCGAAACCCCGCCGCCCTTCGACCTGCTCTACTGGAACAGCGACGCCACCAACCTGCCGGGACCGATGTACTGCTGGTACCTGCGCAACACCTACCACGAGAACAAGCTGGCCCGGCCCGGCGCGCTCACCGTGGCCGGCGAGAAGATCGACCTCGGCCGCATCGAGGCGCCGGTCTACATCTACGGTTCGCGCGAAGACCACATCGTGCCGATCGGCGGCGCCTACGCCTCGACGCAGGTGCTCGCGGGCAAGAAGCGCTTCGTGATGGGCGCCTCGGGCCACATCGCCGGCGTGATCAACCCGCCGGTCAAGAAGAAGCGCAGCCACTGGATCCGCGCCGACGGCAAGCTGCCGAAGACCCAGGCAGAGTGGCTGGCCGGCGCGACGGAGCATCCCGGCAGCTGGTGGACGGACTGGTCCGCCTGGCTCAAGACCCATGCGGGCAAGCAGATCCCTGCCCCCAAGACCTACGGCAAGGGCAGCGCCTACAAGGCGATCGAGCCCGCGCCGGGCCGCTACGTCAAGGCGCGAGCCTGACCCTTCACCCCTTTTTCAATCGAAGACTCGGAGAGCACACCATGGAAGACATCGTCATCGTTTCAGCCGCACGTACCGCTGTCGGCAAGTTCGGCGGATCGCTGGCCGGCATTCCGGCCACCGAGCTCGGCGCCATCGTCATCAAAGAGGTGCTGGCGCGCGCCAAGGTCGGCAGCGACCAGATCGGCGAAGTCATCATGGGCCAGGTGCTGGCCGCCGGTGCGGGCCAGAACCCGGCGCGCCAGGCGCTGCTGAAGAGCGGCATTACCAAGGAAACGCCCGCGCTCACCATCAACGCCGTGTGCGGCTCGGGCCTCAAGGCCGTGATGCTGGCCGCGCAGGCGGTGGCCACCGGCGACAGCGAGATCGTCGTCGCGGGCGGGCAGGAGAGCATGAGCCTCGCGCCACACGTGCTGCCCAACTCGCGCAACGGCCAGCGCATGGGCGACTGGAAGCTGGTCGACACCATGATCGTGGACGGCCTGTGGGACGTCTACAACCAGTACCACATGGGCATCACGGCCGAGAACGTGGCCAAGAAGTACGACATCAGCCGCGCCGCGCAGGACGAGCTCGCGCTCGGCAGCCAGACCAAGGCCGCCGCCGCGCAGGATGCCGGCAAGTTCAAGGACGAGATCGTTGCCGTCAACATCCCGCAGAAGAAGGGCGACCCGGTGGTCTTCAACCAGGACGAGTTCATCAACCGCAAGACCAGCGCCGAGGGCCTGGCCGGCCTGCGCCCGGCCTTCGACAAGGCCGGCGGCGTGACCGCGGGCAATGCCTCGGGCCTGAACGACGGCGCCGCCGCCGTGCTGGTGATGACCGCCAAGAAAGCGGCCGCGTTGGGCCTGAAGCCGCTCGGCCGCATCGCCAGCTATGCGAGCACCGGCCTCGACCCGGCCTTCATGGGCATGGGCCCGGTGCCGGCCTCGCAGAAGGCGCTGCAGCGCGCCGGCTGGAAGCCGCAGGATCTCGACCTGCTCGAGATCAACGAAGCCTTCGCCGCGCAGGCCTGTGCCGTTCACCGCGAGATGGGCTGGGACGTGAACAAGGTCAACGTGAACGGCGGCGCCATCGCCATCGGCCATCCGATCGGCGCCTCCGGCTGCCGTATCCTGGTGACGCTGCTGCACGAGATGGAGCGCCAGAACGCGAAGAAGGGCATCGCGTCGCTGTGCATCGGCGGCGGCATGGGGGTGGCGCTGACCATCGAGCGCTGAAGCCTTCGCCTCGCTCATTGAAAAAAGCGCCGCGACATGCGGTGCTTTTTCTTTGGGCTTCAGGGGCGGGGGGCGGTACTTGCGATCCGCTGACGCCGGGAGCAAACTGAAAAAACGGCAGGGCTGAGCAGCCGAGCCGCTGTTCAGCCAGAGAGCCCGTGGCTTCGCACAAGGAGCATGCCATGTCCATTCCTTCGCATCTGTCCGACTATCTCGACCAACGCGGCACACGGTACGAGATCTGCACGCATGGGCACAGCCGCAGCAGCGCGGAGACGGCCCGCAGCGCCCATGTTCCTGCCGGCCAACTGGCCAAATCGGTCATCCTCGAGGACGAAACCGGCTGCGTAATGGCCGTCGTTCCCGCCGACAAGATGGTCATGCTGGGCGAGTTCTCCCGCCTGCTCGGCCGCCACAGGCTGAGGCTGGCCGACGAAGCCCGCGTCGCGGCGCTGTTCGGGGACTGCGAACCCGGCGCGATACCGCCGGTCGGCATGGCCTGGGGCATCGAGACCATCGTCGACGACGAACTCGAAACGAGCGACGTCGTCTACATGGAAGGCGGCGATCACGAGCGGCTGCTGCGCATGTCGCGCGAGCAGTTTCACGAGCTGATGCGCGCCCAGCCGCACGGGAAGTTCTGCAAGTTCCCGACGGAACACTGAGGGCGATGTCGGACTCGGTCGTTTGCCGGCGGCAATGGTCACGGCGACCTTCCGGTTCTACGAGGAACTGAACGACTTTCTGCCACGCGAGCGGCGCGGGCGCGAGTTCTCCTGCGCGTGTGCGCGGGCGGCGACCGCCAAGCACATGATCGAGGCGCTCGGTGTGCCGCACACCGAGGTCGAGCTGGTGCTGGTCAACGGCGAATCGGCCGGATTCGGGGTGTTGCTGAACGATGGCGATCGGGTCGCCGTATTCCCGAAGTTCGAAGCGCTCGATGTCACGCCGCTGCTGCGCGTTCGCGGGCATGCGCTGCGCGTCACGCGCTTCGTCGCCGATGCGCACCTGGGCGGGCTCGCCCACCTGCTGCGCATGACCGGCTTCGACACCCTCTACGACAACCATTTTCGCGACGAAGAGATCGAGCGCATCGCAGTGGCGCAGGGGCGCATCGTGCTGACGCGGGATCGGGAGCTGCTCAAGCGCCGCGGGATCACGCATGGCTGCTATGTGCACGCCTTGCGATCGGCCGAGCAGTTGCGCGAGATCTTCGATCGCCTCGACCTGGCGCGCAGCGCGCAGCCGTTCACGCGATGCCTGAACTGCAACACGCCCTTGCACGGGATCGACAAGGCGCTGGTCGCAGCGACGCTGCCGCCGGGGGTGCGCGAGCGCTATCAGCGCTTCAGCGCCTGCGATGGTTGCCGCCGCGTGTTCTGGGAGGGTTCGCACTGGCAGCGCATGCGCGTCATGGTGGATGCGTTGCGCCACCCTTCGGGGCCAGTTCCGCCGTCAGAAAGTCGATGAAGGCCCGCACGCGCAGCGGCGTGTGGCGGCGATCGGGGTAGATCAGCGAGAAGGGGCGCGAGCGGCCACCGGCTTCGGGCAGCAACTGCTGCAGATGCCCTTGATTCAAGTCGTCCTGCACGATGTAGAGGTAGGTCTGCAGGAGCCCGGCGCCATGGCGCGCCAGCGTCACCATGCCCATGTAGTCGTCGGTACAGCTGTAGCTGACGGGCGTCTCAAGCTCGATGTCCTGTCCGTCGCGCCTGAAGAGCCAGGGCACCGGCTGTCCGGTGCTGGGCAACACGAACTGGATGCACTCGTGCGCCGCCAGCGCCTCCAGCGAATCCGGCCGGCCCGCGCGAGCGAGGTAGGCTGGCGCGGCCACCAGCACCAGCTCGGCATCTTCGAGCTTGCGCGCGATGAGGCCGGAGTCCGGCGGCGCGCGTCCCCGGATCGCGAGGTCGAAGCCTTCGCCGGTGAAGTCGATATTGCGGTTGCTCAGGTGCAGCTCGATCCGCACCTTCGGAAAGCGCGCCCGAAAGCGCGGCAGCAGGGGCAGCACGCGGTAGTGGCCATAGGGCGAGGCGACGCTGAGGCGCAGCACCCCGGCCGGGGCCTGCTGCTCGCCGGTGAGCTGGCTCTCGGCATCGCGCATCAGGCTCAGCGCCTGGCGGCACTGCTCGTAGTAGGCGCGGCCGCCGTCGGTCAGATGAATCCGGCGGGTGGTGCGCACGAACAGGCGCACCCCCATGCGCGCCTCCAGCCGCGCGACGGAGCGGCTGACGGCCGCGGGGCTGAGGCCGGCCGCTTGCGCGGCGGCGGTGAAGCTTTCCAGCTCGGCGGCAAGGCAGAACAGCTCCAGGCTGCCGAGCATCAGATCGTCGAATCGGCGGCTCATACTTGTTCCATGGGGTAACTTATGAAGTGACAGTCTATGTCTTCATCCACTCCGGGCGCATCAATACCATCACGACATGCCCTCAAACCCGGCGCCACCTTCAAGCAGTCGACGCCATCACCGGAGATATGAAATGAATCAACGCTTGCCGCGAACGGTCGTCGTCACAGGTGCCTCCAGCGGCATCGGCCTTGCCATCGCGCTGGGTTTCCTGCGCCGCGGCGACAAGGTGGTCGGAAACGCGCGCACGCTCGAACGCCTGCAGGCCACCGGTCTCGCGCAGGACTTTCCAGACCAGTTCCTCGCGGTCGCCGGTGACGTCGCTGACCCGGCGACGGCCAAGCGGATCGTTGCCGAGGCGGTCGCGCGTTTCGGCCATGTGGACGTGCTGGTCAACAACGCCGGCATCTTCAACGCGAAGGCTTTCGCCGAGTACACGGCCGCGGATGTCGATGCGCTGGTCGGCACCAACCTCAAGGGCTTCTTCTACGTCTCGCAGGAAGCGGTCCGCCACATGACGCCGCGCAAGCAGGGCCACATCGTCAACATCACGGCCAGCATCGCCTTGCAGCCGAATGCCAGCGTGCCCGCGCTGCTGCCGATCCTGGTCAAGGGCGGCCTCAACGACGCGACCCGGGCGCTGGCGCTCGAACTCGCGCCGCACAACATCCAGGTGAATGCCGTGGCGCCCGGGATCATCGACACGCCGCTCTACACGCCGGACATGCACGCCTTCCTGAACACCCTGCAGCCGGCAGGCCGGATCGGCGCGACGGCGGACATCGTCGATGCGGTGCTGTACCTGAGCGACGCATCCTTCACGACCGGCGTCGTCCTGCCTGTGGATGGCGGCATGAGCACCGGCAAGTGGTGAAGCGAGGCCAGCCATGCCCTACGTCAACATTCAAGTGACTCGCGAAGGCGTGACCGCCGAGCAGAAAGAGCAGCTCATCGCGGGCACCACCGACCTGCTGTGGCAGGTGCTGAAGAAGGCGCCGGAACTGACCTTCGTGGTGATCGACGAGATCGACACCGACAACTGGGGTCATGGCGGGCGATCCGTGACCGCGCTGCGCCGCGAAGCCCTGCGGAAGCCGCCGGCAAGCTGATCGACCTCAGCCGGCGGCGTCCTGCGCCGCATAGTGCGCGCACAGCGTCTCGACCAGGGCCTGCGCATAGGTCGGCAGCGTGGCGCGGTCGCGCACCAGCAGGTAGCGCTCGCGCACGCACCACGGATCGCTGAGCTCGATCAGCGCGAGCTGCATGCTCTCGAGGTTGCGGCGCGCCGCCGATTCGGGCACCACGCCGATGCCCACGCCGCTGCCGATCATGCGGCACATGGCATCGAAGCCGCCGAGCTGGATGCGCAGCTTCTGGCTCTTGCCGAGGCTCTCGGTGATCTGCGCCAGGAAGGCATGCAGCGTGCTGCCCTGCTGCATGCCGACCGCGTCCTCGTCCAGCGTTTCGGCAAAGGCGATGCGGCGGCGCCGCGCGAAGCGGTGCTTGCGCGAGGTCACGAGCACCAGGCGGTCGGTGCTGAAGTGGATCGCCTCCAGGCCCAGCGTGTCGACGCTGCCGGCGACGATGCCGATGTCGGCGCGGCCGTCGAGCACGCCGTGCGGGATCTGCGTGTTCGGTTTTTCCTGAAGGTCGATGTTGATCCGCGGGTGGCGGGCCAGGAAGCCCGGCAGGATCTCGGGCATGAAATCGGTGACCGCCGTGGTGTTGGCGAATACCCGCAGATGGCCGCGCAGGCCGCCGCCGTATTCGGCCAGTTCGGAGCGCAGCTGGCCGGCCTGGTGCAGCACCAGCCGCGCGTGGTGGAGAAAGGCTTCGCCCGGCGGCAGCAGGCGAACGCCGCGCGCCTCGCGCGACAGCAGCGGCAGGCCGGCCTGCGCCTCCAGCGCCTTGATCCGCGCGCTGGCGGCGGCCAGCGACAGGTGCTGGCGCTCGGCCGCGCGCGTGAGGCTTCCGAGCTCCGCCGCGGCGACAAAGAGACGCAAATCCGTCAGGTCGAAATGCATGGCGCCATCCTAGCCCAGCCTTCGGAAATCCTGAAGGCTCGGTTTCGAAATCGCAGATTGCGCGCGGGCATCGCTGTCGCCACCATGCGGGTCAAGGGCGTGTTTTCAGGCGCCTATCGCAACGGAGACACAGGATGAGCTTTCGCGCAATGGCGCTTCTTCTCACGGCCATGGCCGCTCTGCTGGCGGGCGGACATGCCGCAGCGCAAAGCGGCTACCCCTCGCGCCCGATCACGCTGGTCGTGCCGCAGGCGGCCGGCGGCACCAACGACATCGTCGGCCGCCTGGTCGGCCAGAAGATCGCCGAGGTGCTGGGCGCCAGCGTGGTGGTCGACAACCGGCCGGGCGCCGGCGGCAACATCGGCACGCAGCTGGTGGCCAAGGCGCCGAAGGACGGCTATACGCTGCTCATGACGATCAGCAGCAGCCAGGCGATCAACGCCGCGCTCTACAAGAACCCGGGATTCGACCCGGTCAAGGATTTCCGCCCCGTGGGCCTGATCGGCGCGGTGCCCAACGTGCTGCTGGTCAACCCGTCGTTCCCGGCCAGGTCGCTCGGCGAGCTGCTCACGCTCGCGAAGCGCAAGGACGCGGCCTACCAGTACGCCTCGGCCGGCAACGGCACGCTCAACCACCTGCTCGGCGAGATGCTCAACAGCATGGCGGGCATCCAGCTGCAGCACGTGCCCTACAAGGGCGTCGCGCCCGCGATCAACGACGTGCTCGGCGGCCAGCTGCCGATCGTGTTCGCGAGCCTGCCCTCGGCGCTGCCGCACATCAAGGCCGGCAAGCTGCGCGCGCTGGCGGTGAGCGGCGAGAAGCGCTCGCCCGCGCTGCCAGAGGTGCCCGCCATCGCCGAATCGGTGCCCGGCTACAACGGCACGCTGTGGATCGGCCTGTTCGCCCCGGCGGGCGTGCCGCAGGATGTGCTCGCCAAGCTGCAGGAGGCGGCGCGCCAGGCCATGGCCGCGCCCGACCTGCGCGAGAAGCTCGAGCAGCAGGGCGTCGAGATCGCCGCGCCCACCTCGCCCGAGCAGTTCGCGAAGCTGCTGCAGGACGACATCGCCAAGTGGGCGCGCATCGTCAAGGCCTCCGGCGCCGCCGTGGATTGAACACATGACCCTCTCTCAACACCCTTCAACGATCGCGGGCAATGCGCTCGCCCGCCTGCAGGCCTGGCAGGGCCGCAGCGAAACCCTGGCCGACGAGGTCACGGCCGCGCCGGTGCGCGCGCTGGCGGCGACGCTGGACCGCGACGATCCGGCCCCGGGGCAGGGCACGCGGCTGCCCGAGCTCTGGCACTGGCTCTACTTCCTGCCGCACCACTGGCAGTCCGAGATCGGCCCCGACGGCCATGCCAAGCGCGGCGGCTTCCTGCCGCCGGTGCCGCTGCCGCGCCGCATGTGGGCCGGCGGTCGATTGACCTGGGAAGCGGGCAATCCGCTCGTGGTCGGCGATGCGGTCGAGCGCACATCGACCATCGCATCGGTCTCGCACAAGGCAGGCCGCAGCGGCGAGCTGGTGTTCGTGCTGGTGCGCCACGAGGTGCGCAATGCGCGCGGCCTCGCGCTGACCGAGGAGCACGACATCGTCTACCGCGCCGCGCCAGCGCCCGGCGAAGCCGCGCCACAGCCCACGCCGGCACCGAAGGACGCCGCCTTCAGCCGCGAGATCGTGCCCGACGACGTGCTGCTGTTCCGCTATTCGGCCCTCACCTTCAACGGCCACCGCATCCACTACGACCGGCGCTACGTGACCGAGGTCGAGGGCTACCCGGGCCTGATCGTGCACGGCCCGCTGATCGCCACGCTGCTGGTCGACCTGCTGCGCCGCGAGAAGCCCGAGGCAACCTTGTCGAAGTTCGAATTCCGCGCGGTGCGACCCATCTTCGACACCGCTTCCTTCCGCGTGCATGGCCGCCCCGCGGCCGACGGCAAGACCTTCCGCCTGTGGGCCGAAGACGCCGACGGCTGGCTCGCGATGCAAGCCACTGCCACCCTCGCCTGAGACCCTGATGAAAACCCAGATCCCCACCCCCGATGCGCACCAGGAAATGCGCGACGCGCTGCGCGCGCTCTGCGGCAGTTTTGATTCCGCCTACTGGCAGAAGGTCGATCACGAGCGCGGCTATCCCGAAGCTTTCGTCAATGCGCTGAGCGACGCCGGCTGGCTCGCCGCGCTGATCCCGGCCGATTACGGCGGATCCGGCCTGGGCCTGGCCGAGGCCTCGGTGATCATGGAAGAGATCAACTTCGCCGGGGGCAATGCGGGCTCCTGCCACGGCCAGATGTACAACATGGGCACGCTGCTGCGGCACGGCAGCGAGGCGCAGAAGCGCCAGTACCTGCCGAAGATCGCGACCGGCGAGCTGCGCCTGCAGACCATGGCCGTGACCGAGCCCACCACCGGCACCGACACCACGCAGCTCAAGACCACCGCGGTGAGGAAGGGCGACCGCTACGTGGTCAACGGCCAGAAGGTGTGGATCTCGCGCATCCAGCATTCGGACCTGATGATCCTCTTGGCGCGCACCACGCCGCTCGCGGAGGTGAAGAAGAAGTCCGAAGGCATGTCGATCTTCATCGTCGACCTGAAGCAGGCCATGGGGAAGGGGATGACGGTTCGGCCGATCCTCAACATGGTCAACCACGAGACCAACGAAGTCTTCTTCGACAACCTCGAGATCCCGGCAGAGAACCTGATCGGCGAGGAGGGCAGGGGCTTCAAGTACATCCTCGACGGGCTCAACGCCGAACGCACGCTGATCGCCGCCGAATGCATCGGCGACGCCTGGTGGTTCATCGACCGTGCACGCCGCTACGCGAGCGACCGGCAGGTGTTTGGCCGCGCGATCGGCCAGAACCAGGGCATCCAGTTCCCGATCGCCGACAACTACATCGAGACCGAGGCGGCCAACCTCATGCGCTTCAAGGCCTGCGCGCTATTCGACGACGGCCAGCCTTGCGGCGCCGAGGCCAACATGGCCAAGTACCTCGCGGCCAAGGCCTCGTGGGAGGCGGCCAATACCTGCCTGCAGACCCACGGCGGCTTCGGCTTCGCCTGTGAATACGACGTGGAGCGCAAGTTCCGCGAGACGCGGCTCTACCAGGTGGCGCCGATCTCGACCAACCTCATCTACTCCTACGTGGCCGAGCACCTGCTCGGGCTGCCGCGTTCCTTCTGATCGGAGATCCGCCATGACACGACCTCTGGACGGCATCACCGTCGTCTCGCTCGAACACGCGATCGCGGCGCCTTTCTGCACCCGCCAGCTGGCTGATCTCGGTGCCCGCGTGATCAAGGTGGAGCGACCGGGCGGCGGCGACTTCGCGCGTGCCTACGATCAGCGCGTGGCCGGCGAGGCTTCGCACTTCATCTGGGTCAACCGTTCGAAGGAAAGCCTCACGCTCGACCTCAAGCAGCCGGCCGCGCAGGCCGTGCTGCAGGAGCTCGTCGCCGGCGCCGACGTGCTGGTGCAGAACCTCGCGCCCGGCGCCGCTGCGCGCATGGGGCTCGGCGCGGAGCTGCTGCAGGCGAAGCATCCGTCGCTGATCGTCTGCGACATCTCGGGCTATGGCGAGGACGGGCCCTACCGCGACAAGAAGGCCTACGACCTGCTGATCCAGAGCGAGGCGGGCTTCCTGTCGATCACCGGCACCGCCGACGCGCCCTGCAAGTCGGGCAACTCGATCGCCGACATCGCCGCCGGCATGTATGCCTACACCGGCATCCTCGCGGCGCTGCTGCAGCGGGGCAAGACCGGCAAGGGCTCGCACATCGATGTCTCGATGCTGGAGTCGCTGGCCGAATGGATGGGCTACCCGATGTACTACGCCTACGACGGCGCACCGCCGCCGCCGCGCAGCGCGGCCTCGCACGCCACGATCTATCCCTACGGCCCCTTCGCCGCGGGCGACGGCGGCACCGTGATGCTGGGCCTGCAGAACGAGCGCGAATGGCGCGCCTTCTGCGAGGGCGTGCTGATGCAGGCCGGGCTCGCGACCGATCCGCGCTTCGACAGCAACGCCAAGCGCAATGCCAACCGCGAGGTCCTGCAGGCGCTGATCCTCGAGACCTTCGCGGCGCTGAGCACGGCGCAGGTGCTCGAGCGATTGGATGCCGCGCAGATCGCCAATGCGCGCATGAACGACATGGCGGGCCTCTGGCAGCACCCGCAGCTGCAGGCACGCGAGCGCTGGCGCGAGGTCGCTTCGCCGGCCGGCGCGATTCCCGCGCTGCTGCCGCCGGGCCGGCAGAGCGCCTTCGACTACCGCATGGATGCGATTCCGGCGGTCGGCGAGCACACCGAATCCATCCTGCGTTCGCTGGGGCGCAGCGATGCGGACATTGCGGCGCTCCGTGCCGCGGAGGCGATCTGAATTGAGCACCGAATCCCTCGCACGCTTCGCCGCCGAACTTCGCTTCGGCGACATTCCGGCCCCCGTGCTTCGCCGCACCGAGGACCTGCTGGTCGACTGGTTCGGCTCCGCGATCGCAGGCCATGGCGCGCGGCCGGTCGAGACCATCGCCGCCTTCGCGCGCGAGATGGGGCCTGCGGACGGCCGCAGCGAGGTGCTGGTGGGGCGCACGCGCAGCAGCCCGTACTTCGCGGCACTGGTCAATGCCGCGGCCTCGCACGTGGCCGAGCAGGACGACGTGCACAACGGCTCGGTGTTCCATCCCGCGACGGTGGTCTTCCCGGTCGCGCTGGCATGGGCGCAGGCGCTGGGTGCCAGCGGCGAACAGCTGCTCGCAGCGGCGGTCGCGGGCTACGAGGTCGGCATCCGCGTCGGCGAGTTCCTCGGGCGCTCGCACTACAAGATCTTTCACACCACCGGCACCGCCGGCACGCTCGCTGCGGCAGCCACCGCAGGCCATCTGCTCGGACTCGACGCCGCGCGCATGCAGCATGCCTTCGGCTCGGCCGGCACGCAGTCGGCCGGGCTCTGGGAGTTCCTGCGCACGGCCGCCGATTCGAAGCAGCTGCACACCGCGCATGCGGCCGCGGCCGGGCTGATGGCGGCGACGCTGGCGCGCGACGGCTTCACCGGCGCGCAGCAGATTCTCGAAGGACCGCAGGGCATGGCCGCGGGCATGTCGCAGGATGCCGATCCAGCGCGGCTGGTTGACGGGCTGGGCAAGCGCTGGGCGCTGGCCGAGACTTCGTTCAAGTACCACGCCTCGTGCCGGCATACGCATCCGGCGGCCGATGCGCTGCTCGAAGTCATGCGTGCGAACGAGCTGCGCGCCGCCGACCTGGCGCGTGTCACGACGCATGTGCACCAGGGCGCGATCGACGTGCTGGGGCCGGTGGTCGATCCGGCCACGGTGCACCAGTCGAAGTTTTCGATGGGCACCGTGCTCGCGCTGGTGGCGCGCTTCGGGCAGGCCGGGCTGGCCGAGTTCGATGCGCATTTCCGCGATGCCGACACGGTCGCGCTTCGCGATCGGGTCGAGATGGCGCTCGACCCCGAGGTGGATGGCGCCTACCCGAAGCGCTGGATCGGCAAGGTCACGGTGCACACGAACGACGGCCGCGTGCTGCAGGGCCGTGTCGACGAACCCAAGGGCGACCCCGGCAACACGCTCTCCCGCGAGGAGATCACGGCCAAGGCGTTGCGCCTCGCGGCTTTCAGCGGCGGTGCCAGCGAAGCGGAGATGCAAGCGGCCATCGAGCGACTCTGGAATGTGGCGCACGCGCCCTCGGTGGGGATGCTGCTCGTGGGGGCCTCGTCGTGAACGCTGCAACGCCGCTCGCGCTGGCACGCACCTTCCTCTTCGTCCCGGCCGACCGGCCCGAGCGCCATGCGCGCGCGCTGGCCTCGGGCGCCGGGGCCGTGATCGTCGATCTCGAAGACGCGGTGGCGCCCGAGCACAAGGCGGCCGCGCGCGAGCAGCTCGCCGGCAGCCATGCGGCGCTGTCGGCCGGCGAGCGCCGCCGCCTGCTGGTGCGCGTCAATCCATGCGGCACGGCGTGGCACGACGACGACCGCGCGCTCGTGGCGCAGCTGTCCCGGCAGGGGCTCGCCGGCGTAGTGCTGCCGAAGGCCGAGCGTGCCGAAGAACTCGCCGCGCTGGCCGCGGCCGTCGGGCCCCAGGGTGTGCTCGTTCCGTTGATCGAATCGGCCGCCGGGCTCGCCGCGCTCGATGCGCTCGCGAACGCGCCGCAGGTGCTTCGGCTCTCCTTCGGCCATCTGGACTTCCAGGCCGATCTCGGTCTGGCCTGCGAGGCCGACGAGGCCGAACTGGTGCCGGTGCGCCTTGCGCTGGTGCTGGCCTCGCGCCGCGCCGGGCTCGCGGCGCCGATCGACGGCGTGTCGCCCGACTGGCGCGATCTGGAGCGGCTGCAGCTCGATGCGGCGCGCGCGCGGCGCGGCGGCTTCGGCGCCAAGCTCTGCATCCATCCCGAGCAGGTGCGGCCGGTGCATGCGGCCCTCGGCCCGAGCGCCGAGCAGCTGGCCTGGGCGCAGCGCGTGAACGGGGCCATGCAGGCCGCCGGCGGCGGCGTGATCAGCCTCGATGGCCGCATGGTCGACGCGCCCGTGCTGCGGCTCGCGCAACGCCTGCTCGCACTTGAAGCGCAGGGCGCGGCCTGAATCCGATTTTTATAGACATCAAGGAGACGACGACATGAAATCCAAAGTTCTGCTTTGCGCATCGCTGGCCGCGGGCCTGCTGGGAATGCAAGCGCCCGCCGCGGGCCAGGCCGCGTGGCCCGAGAAGCCCCTCACCATGGTGGTGCCTTACTCGGCCGGCGGCCCGACCGACGTGGTGGCCCGCATGCTCGCGATCCCGATGGGCAAGTCGCTGGGGCAGACGGTGGTGGTCGAGAACACGGTCGGCGCCGGCGGCACGATCGCGCCGGCGCGGGTCGCGAAGGCGAAGCCCGACGGCTACACCATCCTGATCCATCACATGGGCATGGCCACCGCGCCGGCGCTCTACAAGAAGCTGCCCTACGACCCGCTCAAGGACTTCGAGTACATCGGGCAGGTGATGGATGTGCCGATGACGCTGTTGTCGCGCAAGGACTTCCCGGCCAACAACTTCAAGGAATTGCTGGCCTACGTGAAGGCGAACAAGGACAAGGTCTCGCTCGCCAACGCCGGCATCGGCGCGGTCTCGCAGCTGTGCGGCCTTCTGTTCGCGAGCCAGATCGGCGTCGACCTGACGACCGTTCCCTACAAGGGTGCCGGCCCGGCGCTCAACGACCTCATGGGCGGCCAGGTCGACCTGCTGTGCGACCAGACCACGCAGACGGCGCCGGTCATCAAGGACGGCAACCGCGTCAAGGTGTTCGGCGTGACCACGCCCAAGCGCCTGGCCAGCATGCCCGACATTCCGACGCTCGACGAGCAGGGGCTCAAGGGCTTCGACGTGCGCGTGTGGCACGGCATCTACGCGCCCAAGGGCACGCCGGCCGCCGTGACCGCGAAGCTCAACGTGGCCCTGCGCGCGGCCCTGCAGGACGAGGTGGTCAAGCAGCGCCTGGCCGACCTGAGCTCGGAGATCGTGCCGATGGACAAGGTCACGCCCGAGGCGCTGCGCAGCCACCTCTCGGCCGAGACCGCCAAGTGGGGCAAGGTGATCCGCGCCGCCGGCATCCAAGGCGAATGAGAACCTTAGGCCTCAGTCGCCGAACTCGACGAACACCGGCTGGTGGTCGGATGCGCGCGTGGCCAGGTCGACCTCGATGCGACGCACGCGCGACGCGAGGCCCTCGCTGACGAACACGAAGTCGTAGGTCACCGGATCGGGTCCGTGCTTGCGGTCGAACAGCCGGAAGGTCGGCGCATGGGGGGCATCGCCGTGCACCAGCGGCCAGGCGTCCTGCAGGCGCTCGTGCAGCGTCGCGTGCGCCGGATCGGATGCAGCCATGTTGAAGTCGCCGCAGAGGATGACTTCTTTCGTATGCAGCTTGGGTTGGAAGGGGCCCTCGTAGTCGGCCTTCGGCGGCGCTGCCGCCTGTTCGCAGGCTTCGGCGTGCAGGGCGACCAGTGCCTTGGCCTGCGCCGTGCGCTGCATCGCCGAGTAGTACTCGAGATGCGTGGTCATCACGCGCAGGGGTCCCAGTTCGGGGCTGGTCAGCGTGAGCACCGTGCACATGCGCGGCATGCTGCTCGCGTCCGGGTCGGCCGGCCAGGGCAGCGGGTGGTGCTGGACGCGCGACACCGGCAGGCGGGTCGCGATCACGTTGCCGAAGCGCTGGCGCCGGCCCTCTTGATCGAACTCCTCCACCGCGGCGCCGAAGAAGAGCTGGAAGCCGGGCAGCAGCGCGCGCAATTCGGCCGGCTGGTCGCCCGGGCCGCCGGGCATGGCGTCGTAGCCCGATGCGATCTCCTGCAGGCAGAGGATGTCGAAGTCGGCCAGGGCGCGCGCGCCCTCGACGATGCGGCGGGTGCTCACCATGCCGTCGAGGCCGCAGCACCATTGGGTGTTCCAGGTCACGAGTTTCATTGGACGCCTTCCTTCCTTGTGCTTGAACGCGGTATATGGATGGCTTGTGACACCCCGTTGCATTGAGGGGTCAGTGTTTTCCTGAGCCGGTGGCTGCGTGAAACTTCGCTACAGTGAACAGCGCCTGTTCAGGCTCGTCAACATAAGGATCATCATGAGCAAAAGAGTCGCATACGTCACCGGGGGCATGGGAGGCATCGGAACCGCCATTTGCCAGCGCCTGCACAAGGATGGCTTCACGGTCATCGCTGGCTGCGGCCCCACGCGGGACTACGCCAAGTGGCTGGCCGAGCAGAAGGCCGAGGGCTATGAGTTCCATGCCTCGGTCGGCAACGTCGGCGACTGGCAATCGACGGTCGAGGCCTTCACCAAGGCCAAGGCCGAACACGGCAGCATCGACGTGCTGGTCAACAACGCCGGCATCACGCGGGACCGCATGTTCCTCAAGATGACGCCCGAGGACTGGAGCGCGGTGATCGAGACCAACCTCAACAGCATGTTCAACGTCACCAAGCAGGTGGTCGCGGACATGGTCGAAAAAGGCTGGGGCCGCATCATCAACATCAGCTCGGTCAACGGCGCCAAGGGCCAGGCCGGCCAGACCAACTACTCGGCCGCCAAGGCCGGCATGCACGGCTTCACGATGGCGCTGGCACAGGAGCTGGCGGCCAAGGGCGTGACGGTGAACACCGTGAGCCCGGGTTACATCGGCACCGACATGGTCAAGGCGATCCGCCAGGAAGTGCTCGACAAGATCGTGGGCACGATTCCCGTCAAGCGGCTCGGCGAGCCCAGCGAGATCGCTTCCATCATCGCGTGGCTCGCGACCGACGAAGGCGGCTACTCGACGGGAGCGGACTTCTCGGTCAACGGCGGGCTGCACATGCATTGAGACGCAGCGGTTCAGCTTGCATCAAGGACCCGCTTCGGCGGGTCTTTTGCTTTCCGGCGATCAAGGCTTGCGTTCGCGTCCTACTGCGCACATGCTCACGACACGACAAGGTCAGCCCATGGATGCCAGTCTCACGCCACTGACGCCGGAGCGCACCGCCTGCGAGGTGCACACGGTCCGCTTCCACCTGAACGGCGTCGCGCGCACGGTGCGGCTCGAAGCCTGGACCACGTTGCTGGACTTGCTGCGCGAGCACTGCGGCCTGACCGGCACCAAGAAGGGCTGCGACCATGGCCAGTGCGGCGCCTGCACGGTGCTGGTGGACGGCCGCCGGATCAACGCCTGTCTCGCGCTCGCGGTGATGCAGGAAGGCGCGACGATACAGACCATCGAGGGCCTGGCGCACGGCGACCTTCTGCATCCGTTGCAGCAGGCCTTCGTCGACCACGACGCCTTTCAGTGCGGCTACTGCACGCCGGGCCAGATCTGCTCGGCAGTCGGCCTGCTGCGCGAGGGCCATGCACAGAACGAGGACGACGTGCGCGAACAGATGAGCGGCAACCTCTGCCGTTGCGGCGCCTATCCGAACATCGTCAGGGCAGTCGTCGAAGTGCTGGGGCATCAGCAGTCCGGTGCGTGGAAAGCCGTGCGATGAATCCTTTCGAGTACCACCGCGCCACCGATGCGGCCGATGCGCTGCGCGCCATTGCCGGCGTCGACGGCGCGCGCTTCATCGCCGGCGGCACCAACCTGCTCGACCTCATGAAGGAAGGCGTCGCCCGGCCTGCGCGGCTGATCGACATCACGCACCTGCCGTTGCGCGAGGTGCGCGTCACCGAAAGCGGCGGCCTGCACGTCGGCGCGCTGGTGCGCAATGCGGACCTGGCCTGGCATCCGGAGGTGCAGCGTCGCTATCCCTTGCTGGCGGAGGCACTGCTGGCCGGGGCCTCGCCCCAGCTGCGCAACATGGCGACCGTGGGCGGCAACCTGCTGCAGCGAACGCGCTGCTACTACTTCTACGACATCGCCACGCCATGCAACAAGCGCGCGCCGGGCAGCGGCTGCCCGGCGATCGAAGGGCTGAATCGCATCCACGCGATCCTCGGCACGAGCGAGCAGTGCGTGGCCGTGCATCCTTCGGACATGTGCGTCGCGCTGGCGGCGCTGGAGGCAGTGGTTCAGGTGCAGGGGCCGCAGGGCGAACGATCCATTGCCATGGCCGACTTCCATCGGCTGCCGGGCGATGCGCCGGAGCGCGACACCACGCTGGCTGCGGACGAATTGGTCATTGCAGTCGAATTGCCGCCCGATCCCTTCGCTCGCCATTCCTGCTATCTCAAGCTGCGCGATCGGCGTTCCTACGCCTTCGCGCTGGTGTCCGCGGCTTGCGCGCTCGACATCGCGCAGGGGCGCATCCGGTCGGCGCGCATCGCGCTCGGCGGCGTGGCCCACAAGCCCTGGCGCCGGCCCGAGGCCGAAGCGCTGCTGGCCGGCCAGCAGCCGGCTGCCGCTGCATTCGAGGCGGCGGCCGCCGTTCTGGTCGAGGGTGCGCGAGCGCTGGAGCACAACGGCTTCAAGATCGAACTGGCGCGCCGGACCGTCGTGCGCGCGCTGATGCAGGCGGCCGGCATGGAGGCCGCTGCGTGACGGCGCAACCCGGATTGCCCTTCGGGGCGCCGGTGGCGCGCGTCGACGCGCGGGCCAAGGTGACGGGTGCGGCCCGCTATGCCGCCGAGCATCCGGCCGAGGATCTGCTCTTCGGCGTGGTGGTGTCCAGCCCCATTGCGCGCGGCCGCATTCGTTCCCTCGACAGCCGCGCGGCGCGCGCCGTGCCGGGCGTGGTGGAGGTGCTGACCCACGAGAACCGGCCGCCCATGGCCCGCTTCGATCTGCTGCACAAGGACATGGATGCGCCCGGCGGCTCGCCGTTCCGGCCGCTGCACGACGCGCAGATCCACTCCGACGCGCAGCCGGTGGCGTTGGTCGTGGCGGTGAGCTTCGAGGCCGCGCGCCATGCGGCCCGGCTGGTCGAGGTGCATTGCGCCGCCGAGCGGCCGCGCAGCGACATGCAGCGGCTGGCGATCGAGGCCCGCAAGCCGAGCCGGCTCAAGTTCGGCTACCAGGTCGCGCCCAAGGTGCGCGGCGAACCGGAGGACGCCTGGGACGAAGCGCCCGTCAAGATCGAGGCTCGCTACCGTTCGCCCGCCGAGTTCCATAACCCGATGGAAATGCATGCCAGCACGGCGATCTGGGAAGGCGAAGGACAGCTCACGATCTACGATAAGACGCAGGGTGCGCAGAACAGCCGCGCCTATCTGGCGCGCGTGCTGAAGCTGCGCAAGCGCGATGTGCGCGTGTTGTGCCCCTTCGTCGGCGGGGCCTTCGGGTCGGGGCTTCGGCCCGGCTACCAGCTGGTGCTGGCCGCGATGGCGGCGCTGAAGCTACGGCGCGCGGTGCGCGTGGTGCTCACGCGCCAGCAGATGTTCAGCTTCGGCCATCGGCCCGAGACTCTGCAGACGCTGAAGCTGGCCTGCGATACCGAAGGGCGGCTGCGCTCCGTGGTGCACGAGGCTGTGTCGGAGACTTCGCGCAAGGAAGACTACGTCGAGAACATCGTCAGCTGGACGGGCCTGCTCTACAACACGCCGAACCTGCGGCTGGCCCATCGCGTGGTCGAGCTCGACCGCTTCACGCCGACCGACATGCGCGCGCCCGGCGCGGCCCAGGGGGTCTATGCGCTCGAAAGCGCGATGGACGAATTGGCGCATGCGGTGGGCCTGGACCCGCTGGCCCTGCGCCTGCGCAACTACGCCGAGACCGAGCCCGGAAGCGGCAAGCCCTTCTCGAGCAAGGCCTTGCGCGAATGCTATGCGCGCGGCGCTGAGCGCTTCGGCTGGTCGCGGCGAGAACCCGAGCCGCGCTCGATGCGCGACGGCCGCACGCTGATCGGCTGGGGCATGGCCACCGGCGTCTGGGAGGCGACGCAGATCCACGGCGCCGCGCGCGCCGTGCTGCGGGTCGACGGCACGCTGGAAGTCGGCAGCGCCACCACCGACATCGGCACGGGCACCGGCACGGTCATGTCGCAGATCGCCGCGGCGACCTTGGGCTTGCCGCTTGCCAAGGTGGACTTCAAGCTCGGCGATTCGCGCCTGCCGATGGCGCCGGTGCAGGGCGGCTCCTTCACCGTGGCCACCATCGGCACGGCGGTGCAGGCCGCCTGCCACAAGATCGCGGCCAAGCTGCTCCTGATGGCGCGTGCGCAAGGAGACACGCCGCTGCGCCAGCCGCGGCTGAAGGATGTCGAATTCGTCAACGGACTGGTGCGGTTGCGTGCGGATCCCTCGCGTTCCATCAGCCTGCGCGAGCTGATGCAGCGCGCCGGGGCGGCCCAGATCGAGGGCAAGAGCCTCGCGCTGCCCAAGCTCATGAAGCAGCGCAAGTACGCGCGCGCCACGCATTCGGCGGTGTTCGCCGAGGTGCGCGTGGACGAAGACTTGGGGCTGGTGCACGTCACGCGCGTCGTCAGCGCGGTCGCGGCCGGGCGCATCGTCAATCCGAGAACGGCCACCAGCCAGATCGAGGGCGGCGTGGTCTGGGGCATCGGCATGGCGCTGCACGAGGAAGGCCTCATCGATCACCGCCTGGGCCGCTTGATGAACCGCAACCTGGCCGAATACCACCTGGCCGCCAACGCCGACGTCGGGGAGATCGAGGTGATCTTCGTCGACGAGCGCGACGAGGTCGTCAATCCGCTCGGCGTCAAGGGGGTAGGGGAGATCGGCATCGTGGGCGTCGCGGCCGCCGTGGGCAACGCGATCTTCCATGCGACGGGGCGCCGCGTGCACAGCCTGCCGATCACGCTCGACAAAGTGCTGGGCCTGGATTGACGTTGCCGGAGGTGCGCTGGCGTCGATCTTGCAGAATGCGGCGATGCCACATAGCGTCTCCCTGATCAATACCGTCGCAGCCGGCCTCGGCCTGGCGCTGGTACTCGGCTTCCTGGCGGCGCGGCTTCGGCTGCCGGCGCTGGTGGGCTACTTGCTCGCCGGCGTAATCCTCGGCCCTTTCACGCCGGGCTTCGTGGCGGATGCGGAGATCGCCGCGCAGCTGGCCGAGATCGGCGTGATGCTGCTGATGTTCGGCGTCGGCCTGCATTTCTCGCTCGACGATCTGCTCGCGGTGCGCAAGATCGCGCTGCCCGGCGCGATCGTGCAGATGGTCGTGGCCACGCTGCTCGGCGGCGCATTGGCCACGTTGTGGGGCTGGAGCCTGGGCGGCGCCCTGGTGTTCGGGCTCGCGCTGTCGGTGGCGAGCACGGTGGTGCTGCTGCGCGCGCTCGAAAGCCTGGGGCTGCTCGATTCCTTCACCGGCCGCATCGCGGTCGGCTGGCTGGTGGTGGAAGACCTGGCGATGGTGCTGGTGCTCGTGCTGCTGCCGCCGCTGGCGGGCGTGATGGGCGGCACGGCGGCACACGCCGACGCGGCGCCGGTCTGGCAGACGCTGGGCCTCACGCTGCTGCAGGTGGGGGGCTTCGTGCTCCTGATGCTGGTGGTGGGCCGGCGCGTGTTCCCGTGGATCCTGTGGCAGATCACGCGCACCGGCTCGCGCGAGCTTTTCACGCTGTGCGTGGTGGCGGCCGCGGTCAGCATCGCTTTCGCATCGGCGGCGCTGTTCGGTGTGTCTTTCGCGCTCGGCGCCTTCTTTGCCGGCATGGTGATGCGCGAGTCCGAGTTCAGCCATCGGGCGGCCCAGGAATCGCTGCCGCTGCGCGACGCCTTCGCCGTGCTGTTCTTCGTCTCGGTCGGCATGCTGTTCAATCCGGCGGTGCTGATCGAACGCCCGCTGCAGGTGCTCGCCGTGGTGGGGGTGATCGTGGTGGGCAAGTCCGTGGCGGCCTGTGTCCTGGTGCTGCTGTTCCGTTATCCGCTGAGCACGGCGCTCACGGTGAGCGCGAGCCTGGCGCAGATCGGCGAGTTCTCTTTCATCCTGGCCGCGCTGGGCGTCTCGCTCGGACTGCTGCCGGCCGAGGGCCAGAGCCTGCTGCTGGCCGGCGCGCTGATTTCCATTGCCACCAATCCGCTGTGGTTCAGCCTGATCGGTCCGCTGCAGAAGTGGCTGCATGCGCGTTCCTCCTTCGCGCGCGGCCTGGCGCTGCGCGACGACCCGCTGGCCGAGCTGCCGGTGAGCACCGAGGCGAAGTACCTGTCGCGGCAGGTGGTGCTGGTCGGCTTCGGTCGGGTGGGGCGGCGCATCGCCGCCGAGCTGGCGGCCCACGATCTTCCCTTCGTGGTGGCGGAGCAGAACCGCGAGCTGGTGGAGAAGCTGCGCGCCGACGGGATGGCGGCTGTCTGGGGCGACGCGGCCGATCCCGCGGTGCTGATCCAGGCGCATGTGGCGCGGGCCAGCGTGCTCGTGGTCGCCGTCGCCGATGCGATGAACGTGCGGCAGATGATTGAGACCGCACGCACGCTCAATCCCGCGATCGAGACCGTGATCCGCAGCCACAACGAGGAGGAGGCGCGGCTGCTCTCGGAAGAGGTGGAGGCCACCGTGTTCCTGGGCGAGCACGAGCTTGCGCAATCAATGGCGCGCGCCGTGCTCAGCCGCGCCGCGCCGGCCTGAGGACCCCTCAGAGATCCTCGATCACCAGCCTGCAGTAGCGCTCGGCGATCGAATACGGCACCGTGCGCACCACCTCCATCAGGCGCTCGGCCGCGGCCCGGTTCTCGGTCTTGACCAGAAGGCCCGTATGGCCGTCGCGTGCGAGCTTGGTGTAGGCACGCACGGTGGCGCCGTCGGTGCCGGCCGAGGGCAGCGGATTGTCCGCGTCCCTGACCGTGGGCGAGATCTGGGCCAGCAGGGTCTTGGGAGGTATCAGGTAGACCTCGTCGCCGCTGAAGCCGTTCTCGATCAACTGGTGGCCGACCCGGCTGGCGTCCTCGGCATCGGGAAACATCACCATGGAATGGCCGGTGGGATAGAAGGCCCCTCCGAAGGCGGCGACCATATGGGGGTCGAGGGTGAAATGCTTCATGTCTCCTCCTTGTCGGCGGTTTTGTTGAGGGTGCATTCAGCTTATGCATGGCGGCACCCGGGCGCTGTAGGAAAAGCTTGGCAGTGCAAATTACCCACATTCAGGCTATTGAGGGTATTCAAGAGTTGCCAATCCAATTACTGTTCGTCACATTTGAGACGAAACGTGAAATTTTGGCTAGGTCTTGTAACGTGCCTTGAATAGGATCGATGAGTTCACTCGATGACCCTTTCCTAAACTCATGTCGCAATTGCGAAATATCGCGCTCACCGTACACGAACTCGAAGAGGGCGAGTTCTATTGGGTATTGATGGAAGGCACCGACTACGCCATGGAAGATGCCCTTCCATACCTGCCCCTCGAGGCTGCGAGCGATCCGCAAGCGACCTATGCGAATGCATTGGTGGCAGGGATTGCGGCGATAAGGAAATTGTTCGGCAAGGACGGGCCGCGCGCTTGAGGCGACGCAGCCAGACGCGGGGGAAAGCATGCGGAAATTCGGAGCGGCGGTTGCCGCCGTCACTGTCGGTCTGGTGGTCGTCGGCTGGTTCAACCGTCCTGCGACCTCGACCGAATGGGCGGCGTGGGTCCAGACCCTGGGCGTGCTGGCAGCGATCCTGTGGGCGCTGCGGCTGCAGGCCCTCGCCTCGAAGCAGAGCCTGCGGCAGGCCGGGCAGGTGGCGGCGATCTTCGCGACCAATATGCACTGGGTCTTCAGGGAACTGAACGACGCCTGCGGCAAGCGCAGCTGGCCAGACTACACGGTGCATCGCCGCATCCTCGATGAAATCCTGGCGCAGGGCCGCGAAGTGACGCTGCAATTGCTCGATGGGCGCTCGCTGGCGATGGTGAGCAGCTTGCGCGCGATCGCGGTGGAGGCGCTCGAGATGACCGCGCCGCACACCGAGAGCGGCAACTGGTCCCACCTGCAGCTTTATTTCGACAAGCGCCTGCCCAGCATTGCGGCCTGGCTGTCGGCAACCGGTCATCCGCCCGAGAGCAGCGGGCCGACCGACTATGTGGGGCTTCGCACCTCCTTCGGGCAGCTCGGAGGCCGCTGAAGAAGAAGAGAAGTGCGTCCGTTCAGGACGTCACGTGTTCGCTCATCGAAGGCCACCACCGGCGCCACCACGGGCGCTTCGGTTCGGGCGCCGCGGCGGCGCTGGCCATCAGCTCGGCTGCCATCGAAGCGCGCACGCGTTCGCGCAAAGCAGTCTCATAGGCGTGGGCGGGCGCTCGCGCGTTGCGATCTCCACGCAATGCCAGGCGCCGCCAGGCATGGGCGTGTTCAGCGAGCTCCGCATCGCTCAGGTCGTCGGGGTGGGGCAATTGCTGCGTCATGCTGACGAGATTGTGCCGCGCTCCCGGACGCCCGGCATTCTTTCATCGAAGTCCAGTGGCCTGCGGCCAACGCCGCACGAAAAACCGGGCCCATGGCCCGGTCTGCGCACGGAAAACCGGGCCCATGGCCCGGTCTGCGCACGGAAAACCGGGCCCATTGCCCGGTCTGTCGTCTCGAGCGCAGCGGATTACAGCGCGAGCTGGTCGATGCCGCGCGCCGCGGCGCGGGCTTCGGCGCGCACCGTGGCACGGTCGACGGTGCTCGCGAGCACCGGCGCTGCGCCTTGCGCATAGCCTTCCGCGTACGGGTTGGCGCTGTGGGCGGCAGCGACAGCTTCGGCACGTACGCCGGCGCGGTCGGTGGAAGCGGTCAGCACCGGCGCGACGCGCGACGAAACGCCTTCGGCATACGGGTTCTCGCTGCGTGCGGCAGCAACGGCTTCCGCCTGCACGTCGGCACGGCTGTTGGCCGACACCAGCGAATGCACGCCGTCATAGGTTTCGGCCTGGGCTCCGGCAGCGGCGAGAAGCGAGAGAGCGGCGGCAGCAATGATCTTCGAGGTCTTCATTTCAATTTCCTTCAATGGCTTGGATGATGATTTCGAACCGGTCTTGGGTGGGGCGCCGTCCCTTTGGGGGCGGCCACCTCGCTCGGTGCCTGTTCATCCAGAACAGTGAATGGCTGCTCTGTGGGATGAAGTTTGCGCCCGAAAGCTAGGTAGAAACCCTGCCAAATGGAATTGCGGTGTTTTCGTTCCGGCAACAATCCGGGCGCGGCACCCGGTCCGGATCGGGCCATGGGACCCAGGGAAGCTGCGCGGGAGGGCGAAGGGCCTCAGCGCTTGTCGGGTGACTGACTCGTAGGGGGCTTGCGTCCGAGCAATCGGGTCAGTGCATCCAGCTCGCGTGCGAGCCGTATCGCTTCTGCGCGCGCTTTTTCATCACCCTGCTTCATGTGCAGCAGGTGCTGCTCGTAGGCGTCCGAGAGTTGCGTCCACCGCTCGAAGGAGGTGTCGATGGGCGTCACCGAATCCTGCATGGCTGCCTCCATTTCATGACGCTCGGGCCATTTCGATGGTTATCTCCTGCTCCCTGAAAGACTACACAAAGCGCCGGAACCTTTCCAGGGCAGGGGCGGGCCCTGCTCGCTGCATTCGGCACTACTTCATGCTTCCTGCGGTTCGCGAACCCGTGAAATGGATCACGAAAGAAGTTAACCTGTAAGTACTACATGTAATTACAATTGGCTACATGGACATACGCTCCGAGACAAACCAAGGTCGGTCTCCTGGCCGTGCCTGCGTGGCAGCAGATGTCCTATAGCGTGCTCCAGCGCGTGGCCAAGGGTCCGCTGCCGATGGTCTTCACTTCGGCGGAGGACATCGAGGCCCTGCGCATCCTGAAGGACGGCGGCTGGGTCAAGGTCTCGTTCTCGGCGCCGCCGGGACGGGCGGGGACGGCCACCGTGACGGAACTGACGCCTCTGGGCCGTTTCGCGATGCAGTTCGTGCAACCCGACAAGGACAAGCCATGAGAGTCATTGTCTGCATCCTGGCCAGCATCTCGGTCTTCGCCGCTTGCATCGGCGGGTGGTGGTTCTATTGGCCGATCTGGCAGGTCCAATCACAGGTGAAAACCAAGCTGCCGGAAAGCCGCTTCGCCGTGTTCTCCGGCGTGACCTACAACAAGAGCACGGGCACGGGCTGCGGCTACGTGCATGCCGATGATCGCAACGGCCGCTTGTCCGGCCGGACGCATTTCATCCTGCTGCCCGACGGCGACGTCAAGTTCGACCCCAAGGACCCGATTCGCGGCAACACGCTGGAGCAACTCGAGAGCCTTCGCAAGCATGCCGACTATCTGGCGCTGGTCTACGACCGTTGCGCACCGCCGGCCTGAGCCTTTCGCGCTGCCGATTCAGGCGCCGCTCGCCGCAATGCGCGATGCAGGGGCGGGCTGGTTGCCGGCGAGCTTCGGCTCGACCAGCTGGGACGCCTGGCCCAGCGCTTCGCGCAGTTGCTCGAGGCTGAACGGCTTGCTGAGCCAGACCGCGCCGTGCAGCGGGCCATCCGGCATCTTTCTGGCAGTGGCGAAGATGATCGGCAGCTTGCAACGGGCCTGCAGCTTGCCGGCCAACTCCAAGCCGGACAAGGCCGGCAGGCCGATGTCGACCATCAGCACGTCGAAAGCGCCTTCGAGGAAGCGGGCGAGCGCGCCTTCGGCGCTGCGGACACCGGTCGCCCAGTGGCCCAGCAATTCCAGTGCTTCGAGCGCGGCGTCCAGCACATCGGGATCGTCTTCGACCACCAGCACCCGCAAGCTGCAAGCGTTCGGCGGGCATGCTGTTGAGGGGGCCATCTGCGATCTCTTCGGACGTGGGGATCGCGAGCATCGGCTTGTGCCGGCCGGTCGGCTGTAGGAACGAGCCGCGATCAGTTGCCCGCATCATCTATCTGCCGATACAGGGCGAAACACATGCGCGAGTTCGTAGGGCGGCGTGGACTCCAACTGGTCGTAACGGCATTCGCGCGGAGGCTTGTCGAAGCGCCAGCGCAGGAACACGGTGGCGTGGCGGAAGCGGTCTCCCTGCAGATGGTCGTACTTGACTTCGCACACGCGCTCGATGCGCAGCGGCTCCCACGAGAGGTTCTTGCCCGCGCTCCAGCGGCTTCGCGCGCCGGGCATGCGCTGCCTATCGTCCTGCCTTTCGGGTTGCTCCCATCCGGCCCAGGGATGAGCTTCTAGCGCGCGCTGGCGCAGCGGCTCGAGTTCGCGCGCAAGCGCTTGGCGCGTCGGCATGGCGAAGGACGACGTCACGCCCACGTGATGCAGAACGTCGCGCTCGTCGTAGAGGCCCAGCAGCAGCGAACCCACGGCGTCGCGTCCGCTCTTGTGCCACCGGAAGCCCGCCACCACGCAGTCGGCGGTGCGCACGTGCTTCACTTTCAGCATCGCGCGTTTGCCTGGAAGGTAGGGCTGATCGATCGGCTTGGCGATCACGCCGTCGAGCCCGGCGCCTTCGAAATCCTGCAACCATCGCAGCGCGAGCGTGCGGTCGATGGTCATGGGCGTGAGATGGATCGGCGGCGCGGCCGTCGCAAGCAAGGCCTCGATCAGCAGGCGGCGCTCCCCCTGCGGATGCGACATGAGCTCGCGCCCGTCGAGCTTCAGCAGATCGAAAGCGACGAAGGCGGCCGGCGTTTCGCTCGCCAGCCGCGCGACCCGCGATGCCGCCGGGTGTACGCGCTGCTGAAGCGCATCGAAGTCCAACCCGCGCGGCGTGGCGATGACGATCTCGCCGTCGAGCACGCAGCCCGTGGGCAGGTGCTCGAGGAAGACCTCGTGCAGATCGGGGAAGTAGCGGTCGAGCGGCTTGCCGTCGCGGCTCTGGATCACGACCTCGCGCGCACTTCGGAAGACGATCGCCCGGAACCCGTCCCATTTGGGTTCGAACAGGAAGCCGTCGCCGGCCGGCAGTTCTTCCGCGACCTTGGCGAGCATCGGCTCGATCGGGCGAGGCAGCGGATCGAGCGGATCGGTGGAAGCCATGACCGAAGCAGAGCATGTTCTCCGACACGGCCGGTGACGGCTTGCACGTCATGATGCTGACGTCATTCTTCCCTGATGCATGCGCCATGAAGATCGCGACCTTCAACGTCAACGGTGTCAACAGCCGGCTTGCGCGCCTGCTCGAATGGCTGGCCGAATCGAAGCCGGACGTGGCCTGCCTGCAGGAGCTCAAGTCGCCCGACGAGAACTTTCCGGCAGCCGCGATTCGCGAAGCCGGCTATGGCGTCGTGTTCCATGGCCAGCGCTCATGGAACGGTGTGGCGATTCTCGCGCGCGGTGCCGAGCCGATCGAAACTGGCCGCGGCCTGGACGGCAACAGCGAAGACAGCCAGAGCCGCTACCTCGAAGCCGTGGTCGGCGGCGTGATCGTCGGCGGTCTCTACCTGCCCAACGGCAATCCGCAGCCGGGCCCCAAGTTCGACTACAAGCTCGAATGGTTCGGGCGGCTCGAGGCCCACGCGCGAAAGCTCTATGCGTGCGGGCTGCCCGTGGTGCTGGCGGGCGACTTCAACGTCGTGCCCACCGACGCCGACATCTACAACCCCGCTTCATGGCGCGACGATGCGCTGCTGCAGCCTGAGGCCCGTGCCGCCTTCGCGCGCCTCTTGAAGCAGGGCTGGACCGACGCGATCCGCGCGCGCCATCCGAACGAGGCGATCTACACCTACTGGGACTACTGGCGCAACCGCTGGCCGCGCAACGCGGGCCTGCGTATCGACCACCTGCTGCTCAATGCGGAGCTCGCGCCCCTGCTGATCGATGCGAACGTGGACCGCGATGTGCGCGGCCGCGCCGGGGCCAGTGATCATGCGCCGGCCTGGGCGGTGCTCGATCTGCCTTATATGCCGGGCTGACGCCATGAAATTGCTCTCGCGCCTCTATTCGACGATCCATGCGTTCATGGCGCTGCTGTTCGCCTGTGCTGCGCTGGCGCTCATCGCCATCTCGACCCGCGCCGGCTGGCTCGCCATCCGCGGCGGTTTCGACCGGGCCGCGGCGGAGGCGATCATCGAGACCGTCGGGCTGCTGGCGGCCGCAGTCGTCGCGTTGCAGATCTCGCAGACCATCGCCGAGGAAGAAGTCATTCGCGATGCGCACATCAGCGCGCCGACGCGCGTGCGCCGCTTCCTGTCGCGCTTCATGGTGGTCATCGTGGTGGCGGTCGCAGTCGAAGGGCTGGTCGCCATCTTCCGGGCGCACGACGATCCGGCGCAGCTGCTCTATGCGGCGGGGGTGCTCAGCGCCATTGCCTTGTTGCTCGCCGGTTGGGGCGTGTTCATTCACCTCAACCGCTCTGCGGAGGAACTGGAACCCGAAGCGATGGCCGAGGCCAAGCAGGAGGACAAGAAGCTGAGGTGAGGCCCTGGCGCGCGGGGTCCCTCAGGCCGAGGCGGCTGTGGCCGCGCGCGCCGAGCGCAGCGCCGGCGACAGCGACAGCTCGCGCCGCGCCGCGTTCTCTTCCGCCGCGCTCATGGGCACCAGGATCTCGACCTGGTCCGCGACGATTGTCGCGATCGGTACGCCATCGCGGTACAACACGCGCGAGCCTGCGACCCGGGCAATCCTGGTGCCCGGGACGACCGTGCCGAGCAGGTTGGCGGGATCCGCCGCCGACAGGCAGACCAGGCTGTCGTCGGCCGGCCGGCGCCGCATCTGGCGCATGAGCCCGATGGCCTCGGGCAGCGCGAACTGCTCGCCGGACAGGCCTGCGATGAAGCGGCCGCCTCGGATCTCGCCGCGGGCTTCGAGCCGGCGGTAGGTGCGCACCAGGTCGCGCCACGGCGGCAGCCAGGCGGCCTCGCGCTCGAGCATGCTCCAGCACACCACGCCATAGCGGCGCAGCAGCACGCGCGCGACCTGTTCGATGGATTCGGGTGCATGGGTGCGCGGCGTCTCTTCGGTCGTCGCCAACCCAGGTTGCCGCGTCAGCAACCAGCGGCCCGCGTCCTCGATGCCGAACAGCGCGGCGCGGCGCCGGCGCTGCTGCTGCGCGTGCGTCGATGAACGCTTCGAGGCCGGCACCAGCAGGGCGCGCAGGCCTGCATAGCTGTCGCAGCGCACGCGGCCGCGGGCGACCAGTTCGCTCAATGCATCTTCCAGCTCGGTGCCGAGCAGGCGCGCGCCCTCGGCGATCTCGTCGAAGAAGGACGCGCCGTTGGCCGCCAGCCAGGCCGCGACGCGCTGTGCGCGCGAACCCAGTCCCGCGTCGTCGGCCGGCGCCGGTGCGAGGCCGTTCCAGAGCGCCGCGCTGCGCCGCGGGAGCAGCAGGATCGGCGTGGCGCGCAGCGACTGGCCGGCACCGCCCGCCGCGCGGCCCTCGTTGGCGGAAGGCCGCAGCCGCGTCCACAGCACACGCCCCGCCGTGCACAGGTCGTCGAGCCAGGCGCTGGCGTAGTCGTTGACGCGCGCCGGCAGCAGTTCGGCCTCCCACAGCGCGGCCGGCGCTTCGTAGCCTTCCAACTGGGCCAGCACGCCGGCTAGGGCTTCCGGGCCGCTGACACGGGCGGCCGCGCCGACGTGCTGCCATTCGAACAGGAAGCGCGCGAAGTCGCGCGGCTCGACCGGTTCGATCTCGCGCCGCAGGCGCCTGAGCGTGTAGCGGTGGATGCGCGCCAGCAGATGCCTTTCGCACCACTCGGGGCCGTCGGCGTGGGGCGTGAAGCGCCCTTGCAATACCTGGCCTTCGCTCTGCAAGCCCAGCAGCGCGGCTTCGACATCGGAGAGCGGCAGCCGCAGCTGCTGCGCCAGTTCGTTCGCCGAGACAGGGCCCAGCCCGGCCAGGCGCGATTGCAGCAGTTCGCGCAGCAGTTCGTCGCGGCTTCCGGAGGCCTGCGCATATTCGGCCGGCGCCTCGATGGGCGGCTGCATCGCGGCGCCGGGATACAGCGCCTGGGCCAGCGCCAGGCGCTCGGCCGCGACCCACAGGCCCGGCGACAGGCGCGTCGCGCGGCCTGCGCCGGCGAGCGCCTCCAGCCATGTCTTCCAGTTCGCGTCGCGGGCCAGGTCCTCGTCGTTGACCATGCCGAGGCCGCTCAACGCTTCGTGCATCTCGTCGGGGCTGCGAGGGTCGGGCCAGGCTTCCTCGCGCACGCCGTCGATGGCCTCCGGGTCGAGCCGGCCCATGTCGTCCGCGCTTTCCGGATCGGTGTAGCGGCGGCTTTGCACGGCCTGGGTGCGGCGCTCTTCCAGCGGCGCATCGTCGAGGTAGGCGTAGGGCCGCGCGTTCAGCACTTCCGCGGCGAGCGGCGAGGGCGCGGGAAGATCGCGCGCGTCGACCGTCACTTCGCCCGCTTCGATGCGGCGCAGCAGGCGCAGCCAGCCGTCGGCATCCATGGCCTCGTGCAGGCAGTCGTCCAGGGTCTGCGCGATCAGCGGGTGGTCGGGAATCTCGCGCTCGCCCGCGAGGTTCTCGGCGCAGGCGACCTGGTCCGGGAACACGGACGCCAGCAGGTCTTCGGACTTCATGCGCTGCAGCTGCGGCGCCACCTTGCGGCCACCAATGAAGCGCGGCAGCGCGAGCGCAGTGGTCGCATTCCAGCGCCAGCGCACGCCGAAGAGCGGCGCGTCCAGCAGCGCCTGCACCAGCACGTCCCGCGCCGTGGCGGAGTGCAGGTAGCGGGCCACTTCCGCGAGCGGAAAGCTGTGGCTGGTGGACAGCGAGAGCACGATCGCATCCTCGGTGGCCGCGGCCTGCAGTTCGAAGTTGAACTTGCGGCAGAAGCGCTTGCGCAGGGCCAAGCCCCATGCGCGGTTGAGGCGGCTTCCATAGGGCGAATGGATGACCAGCTGCATGCCGCCCGATTCGTCGAAGAAGCGCTCGATCACGATCCGATCCTGCGTCGGCACCGCGCCCAGCGCCGCCACGGTGCGCGCGAGGTGGTCGACGATCTGGCGTGCGGCTTCCTCGTGAAGGCCCAGGTCGCGCGCCAGCCGGCGCACCGCGGCCTCGACGCCGTGCGCGGCGATCTGCTGTCCGATCTCCTCGCGCAGCCGCGAGACGCCGAAGGAGAGCTCGTCGCTGCGCCCCGGCGCCTCGCCGAGCCAGAACGGGATATTGGGCGCCGCGCCATGCGCATCTTCGACGCGCACGCGGCCCGGCTCGATGCGCAGGATCCGGTAGCTGGTGTTGCCGAGCTGGAACACGTCGCCGGCCAGGCTCTCGACCGCGAAATCCTCGTTCACGGTGCCGATCTTGTGGGCCTGCGGTTCGAGCACCACGCTGTAGTCGCCGGTCTCGGGAATGGTGCCGCCCGAGGTGAGGGCGGTCAGGCGCGCGCCCTTGCGTTCGCGCAGGCGGTGATGGACCGCATCGCGATGCACATAGCCGGCGCGCGGTCCGTTGCGGGTGGCGAAGCCTTCGGACAGCATGCGCACCACGGCGGCGTAGTCCTCGCGCTTCAACTGCGCATAGGGCCAGGCGCGGCGCAGCAGCGCGAACAATTCGTCCTCGTCCCATTCGCGGCTCGCGGTCTCGGCCACGATCTGCTGCGCCAGCACATCGAGGGGCGCAGGCAGCACGTGCAAGGCATCGAGCTCGCCGCGGCGGATGCAGTCGAGCAGGGCCGCGCATTCGACCAGCTCGTCGCGCGACTGCGGAAACAGGCGCGCCTTGGGCGTGCCGCCCACCGCATGGCCCGAACGGCCGGCGCGTTGAAGGAAGGTGGCGATCGACCGGGGCGAACCCAATTGGCACACCAGGTCGACATCGCCGATGTCCAGGCCCAGCTCCAGCGAGGCGGTCGCTACCAGCACCTTCAGCTCGCCGCGCTTGAGGCGCTGTTCCGCGTCGAGGCGCGCCTCCTTCGCGAGGCTGCCGTGATGGGCCGCCACCGCTTCCTTCCCGAGGCGCTCGCCCAGATGCCGCGCCGCACGTTCGGCCATGCGCCGGGTGTTGACGAAGACCAGCGTGGTGCGGTGCAGGTGCACCAGCTCGGCGACGCGCGAATAGACCTGTTCCCACTGCTCGTTCGACATCACCGCCCCGAGCGGCACGGGCGGCAGCTCGAGCGCGAGATCGCGCTCCTTGGCATAGCCGATATCGACGATCTCGCAATCCGCAACGCCATCGGTCAGCGCACCGGCACCCACCAGGAAGCGCGCGACCTCGTCGATGGGCTTCTGCGTGGCCGACAGGCCGATGCGCGTCAGAGGCATCCCGCAGAGCGATTGCAGCCTTTCGAGCGACAGCGAAAGATGGCTGCCGCGCTTGTTGGCCGCAATCGCATGGATCTCGTCGACGATCACGGTGCGCACGGTCGACAGCATCCTGCGGCCCGATGCCGAACCGAGCAGCACGTACAGCGACTCCGGCGTCGTAACCAGGATGTGCGGAGGCTTGCGCAGGTTCTGCTGGCGATCCCTGGGCGCCGTATCGCCGGTGCGCACGGCGCTGCGGATCTCGAGGTCCGGCAGGCGCAGCGCGGCCAGTTCGGCGCGGATGCCCGCCAGCGGCACTTCCAGGTTCAGGTGGATGTCGTTGGACAGCGCTTTCAGCGGCGAGACGTAAACCACTGTCGTTTCGTCCGCGAGCCCCTCGGGCTTCAAGCCCTGGCGCACCAGGCCATCCAGCGCGGCGAGGAAGGCCGTCAGGGTCTTGCCCGATCCGGTGGGCGCGGCGACCAGCGTATGGCGGCCCGCCCGGATCGCGGGCCACGCCGCCGCCTGCGCCTCGGTGGGCGCAGCGAAGCTGCGGCTGAACCAGCCGCTGACGGCGGGGTGGAAGGCTTCGAGGGACACGGGCAGACCGGACATCGTAGCGGTCGGCGGGGCCGCCTGCCATGCCTGAGCAATTCGGGCCTTTGTCGCGAATGTCAAGTCAATCAAAAGGCTCCGCGGCGAAGCCATGCCGCTGACGCGCGGCAAGACTACTATTTGTTTTTGCGCACGATGAACGACGACATGAAACGCGACCCCGAGCCGGTTCCGGCAACGAGCTACCGGCTCGCCGACAACCGCAGCGCGCTTCAAGGACGCGTGTTCCTGACCGGCACGCAGGCGCTGGTGCGGCTCCTGCTCCTGCAGCGCAAATGGGATGAAGCGCACGGCCTGAAGACGGCCGGCTTCGTGAGCGGCTATCGCGGCTCGCCGCTCGCCGGCGTGGACGTCGAACTGTGGCGCGCCAAGGCCGATCTCGAGGCGCACGACATCCGCTTCCTGCCGGCCATCAACGAGGACCTGGCCGCCACGGCGCTGATGGGCACCCAGCAGGTGGGCGCCGATGCAGAGCGCAGCTTCGACGGCGTCTTCGGCATGTGGTACGGCAAGGGCCCCGGACTCGACCGGGCCGGCGATGCGCTGCGTCACGGCAATGCCGCGGGCACGACGCGCCAGGGCGGCGTGCTGGTGGTGGTCGGCGACGATCATGCGGCCGTCTCGTCCTCGATCCCGAATGCGAGCGAGCTGTCGCTGATGGGCTGGGGCATGCCGATCGTTCACCCTGCCTCCGTCGACGAGTACGACGCCTTCGGACTGTGGGGCTGGGCCGCATCGCGGCACGCCGGCCTCTGGGTTGCATTCAAGGCCATCTCCGAGACGGTGGAGAGCGGGCGCTCGATCGAGGTGGCGCCGCTGCCCGAGTTCACCGCGCCCGACGAGCCGCCCGGCGCCGCCGAGACGCGGGCCTACCGCAGCGACGACTTCCTGACGCCCGCCATCGAAGCGCGCCTGGCCGCGAGGCTGGAGGCGCTGAAGGCCTTCGCGCGGCTGAACTCGATCGATCGGCTGGTGGCGCCGGCGCCCGATGCGACGGCGGGCATCGTGGTGGTCGGCAAGTCCTTCCATGACCTGATGGAAGTGCTGCAGCGTTGCGGCATCGACGAAGCCGAATTGCAGCGCACCGGGGTGCGCATTTACAAGCCGGGCCTCTGCTTCCCGCTCGAATCGCAGCGCGCGCAGGACTTCTGTGCCGGCCTGCGCCATGTCCTGGTCATCGAGGAGAAGGCCTCGGTGGTCGAGCAGCAACTGAAGGAGCTGGTCTTCAACCAGCCGCAGCGGCCCACGGTCTGCGGCAAGCACGATCTGGCCGGCGGCGCGCTGCTGACGTGGGTGGGCCAACTGGGGCCGGCATCGATCGCGTCGGCATTGCGCACCTGGCTCGCCTCGATCGGGGACCCGCTCGCCGAGCGCATCGACGCGGGCCTGTTCGCGAAGCCCGCCTTGCTGTCGAACGCGTCCGACGGCATGCGCCGGCTGCCTTACTTCTGCTCTGGCTGCCCGCACAGCTCGTCGACCAAGGTGCCGGAAGGAAGCAAGGCCCTGGCCGGCGTCGGCTGCCACTACATGGCGAACTGGATGGACCGCAGCACCAGCGGCCTCACGCAGATGGGCGGCGAGGGCGCCGACTGGCTGGGCCATGCGCCCTTCACCGCGATGCCGCACATCTTCCAGAACATGGGCGAGGGCACGTATTTCCATTCGGGCTACCTGGCGCTGCGCCAGGCGGTCGCGAGCGGCGCGAACATCACCTACAAGATCCTGTTCAACGACGCGGTCGCGATGACCGGCGGCCAGCCGGTCGACGGCAGCATCTCCGTGCCACAGATCTGCACCCAGGTCGCGAGCGAAGGCGCGAAGCGCGTGGTCGTGGTCACCGACGACCCGGAGGCCTACCGCGGCGTGCGGCTGGAAGAAGGCGTGCAGGTGCACCACCGCCGCGACCTGGACGCGGTCCAGCGCGAGCTGCGCGAGATCGCCGGCGTCACGGTGCTGGTCTACGACCAGACCTGCGCGGCGGAAAAGCGGCGCCGGCGCAAGAAGAAGAGCTATCCCGATCCGGCCAAGCGCATGTTCATCAACGCCGCGGTGTGCGAAGGCTGCGGCGATTGCGGCGTGCAGTCCAACTGCCTGTCGGTCGCGCCGCTCGAAACGGAGTTCGGGCGCAAGCGGCAGATCGAGCAATCGAGCTGCAACAAGGACTATTCCTGTGCCGAAGGCTTCTGCCCGAGCTTCGTGACCGTGCTCGGCGGCGAGGTGCGCAAGAGCAGCACGGCCTTGTCGCCCGCGCCGGATCTGCATGCGCTGGCCGGGGCGCTGCCGCTGCCCGTGCTGCCGCAGGTCGACAGGCCCTTCGACATGCTGGTCGCGGGCGTCGGCGGCACGGGCGTGATCACCGTCGGCGCGCTGGTCACGATGGCGGCGCACCTCGAGGGCAAGGGCGCCTCCGTGCTGGACTTCACCGCGCTGGCGCAGAAGGGCGGCTCGGTCGTGAGCCATATCCGAATCGCCGGCCGGCCGGAGCTCCTGCATGCGGTGCGGGTGCAGCCGCAGCGCGCGCGCACGCTGATCGTGGCCGACATGGTGGTGGGGGCGCTGCCCGACGTGCTGGGCACGGTGAAGGAGGGCGGCACCCAGATCATCGTCAACTCCCACCTGCAGACCCTGGCCGAGTTCACGCGTTCGCCGGACCTTCCTTTCCGCCACGAAGCCCTGCTGCAGAAGTTCCGGGCGGCTGCCGGCGAAGCCCAGGTCCAGGCCCTCGATGCGCACGACGCTGCCAAAGCCCTGCTCGGCGATGCGATCGGCGCCAACATGCTGCTGCTCGGCTTTGCCTGGCAACGCGGTGGCGTGCCGATCGGGCTCGATGCGCTGATGCGGGCCGTCGAACTCAACGGCGTCGCGGTCGAGGCCAACAAGAAGGCCTTTGCCGCCGGGCGCCTGGCGGCACACGATCCGGCCTGGAAGGCGAAGCTGTCGGGCCGCGAAGGGACCGTGGTGCAGCTGATGCGGCCGCAAGGCCTGGAGAAGCTCATCGAGACCCGCGTGCGCTTTCTCGAGGACTACCAGAGCGCGTCGTATGCGAAGCGCTACCTGGATTTCGTGCGGCGGGTCGAGGCCGCCGAGCGCGCGGCCGCGCCCGAGGCGCGGAAGCTGCGCCTCACGGACGCCGTGGCCTGCAACCTCTTCAAGCTCATGGCCTACAAGGACGAGTACGAGGTGGCGCGCCTGTACACGCGACCGGAGTTCCTGGCCGATCTGCGCGCGCAGTTCGAAGGCGATTTCCAGCTCCAGTTCAATCTCGCGCCGACCTGGTTCGCGAAGCGGAATGCGCAAGGCGTGCCGACGAAGCGCGCCTACGGGCAGTGGGTGCTGGCCATGTTCAAGGGACTCGGCGCGCTGCGCCGGCTGCGCGGCACGCCTTTCGATCCCTTCGGCTACACGGCGGAACGCAGGCAGGAGCGGCAGTTGATCGCCGAGTACCGCCAACTCGTGGAGCGCCTGCTCGAGGGCTTGAACCCGGATCGGCTGGCCGACGCGGCACGCATTGCCGGCCTGGCGGAGAAGATCCGCGGCTACGGCCACATCAAGGACGAGAGCGTCCGCAGCTACCGGAAGGAGCTGGCTGCGGCGCTGGACGGCGCGCCGCATGGCCGCGCTGCGCCTGCCTTGAGGATGGCCTGAGCGAGAAAAATTCCGCAGCTGCGCGGCCGGACCGGCCGCCATCACCGATGCCCGCGGATTTTGCCCAATCCTTCACGCGGCCCTCGGGCCGTTTGCCCCGACACTGCGACCCAGGTTCTCTGGGGGATTGCTGACTGCAATCATTCGGCCCGCTTCGTGCGGGCCTTTTTTTTGCCTGTCAGCGTGGCCGACGGCCGTAGGCCAGCGTCTTGAAATCGTCGAAGCTCGGCAATGTCCAGTCGACGTCGTCGCGGGAGAAGCGATAGTCGTCGAGCCACGCCTTCCAGCAGGCGAACTGCGGCGGCGAGGGCGCCACGACGGGGCGCTGTTTCTTCATCAGTTCGAGCGCTTCGAGCGGCGGATGGCCGCGGTGCACCAGCAGGCACAGCGCCAGCGTGGCGGAACGGCCGATGCCGTATTCGCAGTGGATGAGCACGCGCTGCCCCGCGTCGAGGAACTCGTTCGCGAAGCGGATGCCGTGCTCGACGTCCCCCATCCGTACGCCGCACATGTCCTCGGTCGGCAGGTGCAGCAGCGCGATGCCGTGCCGGCGCAGCACGTGCGGATCGGGGATCGCTTCGCCGCGCAGGTCGATCACGGCCTGAATGCGATGCTCGCGCGCGAGCTGCTCCGCGAAGTCGTAGGGAAAGCTGCCGCCGACGGCGAGCAGATCGGTAATCCAGCTGAAGTTCGGTTGCCAAGTGTCCATGGAAGAAACCTAGCGCCTTCCGCCTGGCGTTTGCGTAGGCCGTTGTAGAAAGAGATCGCCTTGCTAGACCGACAGCGACCCCAGGCGCGCCACCACCATGTCGTGCAGCCCCCGTGCCGCCGCGGAAAGGCTGCCTTCGCGGCGCTGCACGAGGTAGATCCGGCGCGTGAGCTGGGGCATCGGCAGCGGCCGGGTCGCGATCGTCTCGCGCCGGAACTGGTAGAGCGTGAGCGTCGGGACGACGCTGATGCCGAGGCCGGCCTCGACCATGCCCATCACGGTGGCGAGCTGCTCGACCTCGAGCACGGTGTTCATGGCCAGCGGATGCAGCGCCGCCTCGAGCGCCTGCCGCACGCTGCTGTTGCGCGTCATGTGGATGAAGGGCCAGGGCGCGAGCTTGCGCAGCGTGAGCCGCGGCTCGGAAGCCAGCGGGTGGTCGGCCCGGCACACGAGATGAAAGCGATCGGTGCACAGCACGCGCATGCGCAGCTCGGCCGCGTCCGCGATGCGCGTGCCGCCCGAGGCCAGCGCGAAATCGGCCTGGCCGCCGCGCACCAGGTCGATGCAGGCATCGGACAGCTGGTCGCTCAGGACCAGCTCGATGCCCGGCCAGGTCTGGTGGAACTCGGCGAACAGCGCCGGCAGCCAGCCGGCCGCGAGCGAGGGCAGGGCTGCGATATGCACGCGACCCTTGCGCCGCTCCACGTGATCGCCCAGGTCGCCGAGCGCCCGGCCCATGTCGGCGAGCAGGCGGCGCGCCGAGGGTTCGAACAGCCGGCCCTCGGGCGTCAGCTGCACGCTGCGCGTGTTGCGGTCGAACAGGCGCGTGCCCACCGATTCCTCGAGCGCGCGGACCAGGGTGCTGAAGGCCGGCTGGGAGAGATGGCAGGCTGCAGCGGCCCGCGTGAAATGGCGCAGATCGGCAAGCGCGAGAAAGGCGCGCAGCTGTCGGGCGGAAAGGTCTGGGGATGCCATTGATTCGAATGGTGAATGAATCCATCCAAACTTTCGATTGTACGGATGAGGCTCAAGAACCTACATTCACCGCATGACGAGACCGGAGACATGAGCAAGCTGCCCGCTTCCCCCTTGCTGGTCGGCTGTGCGGCCGGCTTTTCGGGCGACCGCACCGATGCCGCCGGCCCGGTGGTGGACACGCTGATCGCGCGCCTGCGGCAGGGCCCCCCGGAGCAGCGCGCCTTCCTGATCTTCGAAACCCTGGCCGAGCGAACGCTGGCGCTGGCGCAGCTGCGCCGGCGCGCCGATCCCGAAGCGGGCTATGAGCCGCTGCTCGACGCGATGCTGCGCCCGGTGCTTGCGCGTTGCCTGGCGCACGGCATTCGCATCGTCAGCAACTTCGGTGCGGCGAATCCGCGCGCGGCCGCCCGCCACATCGCCCGCATGGCGCGCGAGCTCGGCACTCCCGCGCCGCGCATTGCGGTGGTGGAGGGCGACGACCTGTCGGCGCCCGCGCAGCGCGCGCTGCTGCGCCAACAGCTGGGCGCCGAGATGGACCGCATGCGCCTGGTCAGCGCCAACGCCTACATCGGCGCCGAACCGATCGCCGCCGCGCTCGATGCCGGCGCCCACATCGTGGTCTGCGGGCGCGTCGCCGATCCATCGCTGACGGTGGGGCCGGCCTTGTCGCACTTCGGCTGGCGTGCCGACGACTGGGACCGGCTCGCACGCGCCACCATGGCCGGCCATCTGCTCGAATGCGGCGCCCAGGTCTGCGGCGGCTACTTTGCCGATCCGGGCTACAAGGACGTGCCGGGCCTGGAGGCGATCGGATTTCCGATTGCCGAAATCGACGGCGACGGCCGCTGCGTCATCGGCAAGGCCGATGCTTCCGGCGGTTTGCTCAGCGAGGCCACGGTCAAGGAGCAACTGCTCTACGAGGTGCACGACCCGGCGGCCTACCTGACGCCGGACGTGGTGGCCGACATCGGCGAAGCCGAGGTGAGCGCAGTCGGGGCCGACCGCGTCGCGCTCTCCGGCGTGCGCGGCCATGCGCGGCCTGCCGACTACAAGGTCAACGTCTGCTACGAGGGCGGCTGGCTGGCCGAAGGCGAGATCTCCTACGCCGGCGCGCGCGCCGAGGCGCGGGCACGGCTGGCCGCCGACATCCTGCGCAAGCGGCTCGCCGGCCTCGCGCTGCGGGTCGACCTGATCGGCGCGATCAGCATCTTCGCGGACGACGCCGGCCGCATGCTGGACGCGCTGCCTGGGAGCGGCGCGCGCGACGTGCGGCTGCGCGTGGCCGCCACGCACGAGGACCGCGGCGAAGCCGAGCGGCTCACGCGCGAGGTGATGGCGCTCTACACCTGCGGGCCGGCCGGCGGCGGCGGCGTGCGCACGGCGCTCACGCCGCGGCTCAACACGCGCTCCTGCCTGCTGCCGCGGGCGCTAGTGCCGGTGCGCTTCGAGATGGTGGAGGCGGCATGACGCAGACGCACAAAGTCGCGCTCTTCCGCGCCGCCCACGGCCGCACCGGCGACAAGGGCAACCGCTCCAACATCAGCGTGATCGCCTGGCATCCGGAGCTCTATCCCTTGCTGGTCGCGCAGCTCACGCCCGAGGCCGTGGCCGCGCAGTTCGGCCACCGGCAACCGAGCCGCGTGCAGCGCTTCCTGCTGTCCAAGCTGCACGCGATGAACTTCGTGCTCGACGACGTACTGGACGGCGGCGTCAACGATGCGCTGAACCTCGATGCGCACGGCAAGGCGCTGTCCTTCCTGCTGCTGGAGATGTGCATCGAGGTGCCTGCCTCGCTGGCGCATCGCCTGGCCGGCACCTGACTTTTCCATTCATTCATTCATCCAGGAGACACAACACCATGATTCGCTTTCGATCCCCGACGCTGGCCTTGGCCGCCCTGTTGGCTGCCGGCGCCGCCATGGCGCAGACCTTTCCCGACAAGCCTGTCACCTTCGTCGTGCCTTTCGCCGCCGGCAGCGCGACCGACCAGATCGCGCGTGCGCTCGGCAACGGCGTGACGGCGGAGACCAAGCAGCCGGTGGTGATCGACAACAAGGCCGGCGCCAGCGGCTTCATCGCCTCGCAGCAGGTGGCGAAGGCGCCGCCCGACGGCTACACGGTGCTGATCACCACCAACACCACGCATGCCGCCAACGAGCACCTGTTCAAGAAGCTGCCCTACGACCCGGTGAAGGACTTCAGCCCGATCGCGGCTTTGGGCAAGGGCGGCCAGATCATGGTGGTGAATCCGAACTCGCCGGCCAAGACGGTGGCCGAGTTCGTCGCGCTGGCGAAGAAGGAGCCCGGCAAGCTGAGCTTCGGCAGCGGCAGTTCTTCGAGCCGCATGGCCGGCGAGCTGCTGCAGCAGCTGGCCGGCATCAAGCTGCTGCACGTGCCCTACAAGAGCAACCCGCTCGCGGTGACCGATCTGCTGGGCGGCCAGATCGACATGATGATCACCGACACCGCGACCGGCCTGCCGCAGGTCAAGGCCGGCAAGCTGCGTGCGCTCGGCGTCTCGGGCGCGCAGCGCTCGCCGCTGGCGCCGGAGGTCCCGACCATCGCGGAAGCCGGCGTCAAGGGCTACGAGATGGGCTACTGGTTCGCGGCCTACGCGCCCGCGAAGACGCCGCCGGCGGTGGTCAAGCGGCTCAACGAGCTGCTGGTGAAGGCGGCGAAGAGCGAGGGGGCGAAGACCGCCTTCTACGAGCCGAGCGGCACCGAGGTGTTCACCACCTCGCCCGAGGAGCTCGCGAAGTTCCAGCACGGCGAATCGCAGAAGTGGGGCCGCATCGTCAAGGCGGCAGGCATCGAGGCGGAGTAAGCGCGTCGATTCAAGCGGTCTCTGCGAGCGCGTCGCCCAGCGCATTGACCAGGCGGTCGATCTCGGCCTTCTCGGCGATGAAGGGTGGCGCGAGCTGGATGGTGTCGCCGCCGTAGCGCACGTAGAAGCCCTTCTTCCAGCAGTTCATCGCGATCTCGTAGGGCCGGCGTGCCGGCTCGCCGGGCAGGGGGGCGATCGTGAGGCCGGCGGCCAGCCCGAAGTTGCGGATGTCGGCCACGTGCTTGCTGCCCTTGAGGCTGTGCACGGCGTTCTCGAAATGCGGCGCCAGCGCCTTCACGCGGCCGGGCATGTCTTCCTTCTGCAGCACGTCGAGCGCGGCGATGCCGGCAGCGCAGGCCACCGGATGCGCGGAGTAGGTGTAGCCGTGCGGGAACTCGAGCATGTAGTCGGGGCCGCCGGCCGCCATGAAGGTGTCGTAAATCTCCTTGCTCGCGATCACCGCGCCCAGCGGCTGCGCGCCGTTGGTGACCTGCTTGGCCACGTTCATGATGTCCGGCACCACGCCGAAGGCATCGGCTCCGGTGAGCGCGCCGCAGCGGCCGAAGCCGGTGATGACCTCGTCGAAGATCAGGAGGATGTTGTGGGCGGTACAGATCTCGCGCAGCCGCTGCAGGTAGCCGCGCGGCGGGATCACCACGCCGGCCGAGCCCGCGAAGGGCTCGACGATCACGGCCGCGATGTTCGATGCATCGTGCAGCGCGATCAGCTCGAGCAGGCGCTCGGCCAGTTCGGCGCCGTGCTCGGGCATGCCGCGCGAGAAGGCGTTGGATGCGAGCTGCGTGTGCGGCAGGTGATCCGCTTCCACGCCCTGGCCGAAAAGCTTGCGGTTGGCGCCGATGCCGCCGACCGAGATGCCGCCGAAGTTCACGCCGTGGTAGCCCTTCTCGCGGCCGATCAGCCGCGTCTTGCCGGCGAGCCCCTTGGTGCGCCAGTAGGCGCGCGCCATCTTGAGCGAGGTGTCTGCGGCCTCGGAGCCCGAGCCGGTGAAGAACACGTAGTCGAGGCCCGCGGGCGTGAGTTCCTTGAGCTTGTTGGCGAGTTCGAAGGAGAGGGGGTGGCCGTGCTGGAAGGCCGGCGCGTAGTCGAGCTTGGCGATCTGGCGGCTCACGGCCTCGGTGATCTCGGGGCGGCCGTGGCCCAGGCCCGAGCACCACAGGCCCGAGAGGCCGTCGAAGATCTTGCGGCCGTCGCCGTCGGTGAAATAGGCGCCCTTGGCTTCCACGATCATGCGCGGGTCGGCCTTGAAGTTGCGGTTGCCGGTGTAGGGCATCCAGTGCGCGTCGAGCCAGGCGGCGTCGGTGCGCTGGGCAGGGTTCGGTTCGAGGGCGGTCGATGCGGTGCTCATGGGCGCTTCCGAAAGGTGATGGGAATACGTCGATTGTTCGCACGGCATTCAGTGTGGAGAATGGTGCAATATCAATCTTCACTTGACGATCCATGCAAGTAAAAGCGCCGCGCGAAGGCGCCGCCAGGAACCGCGCCGTGCTCGGCCAGCTGAGCGACATGGACCTGCGCCTGCTCAAGGTGTTCAAGAGCGTGGCCGAGTGCGGCGGCATGGCGGCCGCCGAACTGGAGCTCAATATCGGCACCTCCACCGTGAGCCGGCATGTGAAGGATCTCGAGACCCGGCTCGGCCTGGTGCTGTGCCGGCGCGGGCGGGCCGGCTTCTCGCTCACCGCCGAGGGCCAGCGCGTCTACGACGAGACGCTGCGCCTCCTGGCCTCGGTCGACGCCTTCCGCGGCAGCATAGACGACATCCACAACCGCATGGGCGGGCAGCTCGACGTGGCGTTGTTCGACAAGACTGCGAGCAACCCGCAGGCGCGCATCAGCGAGGCCATCGCCCGCTTCACGCAGCTCGCGCCCGAGGTGAGCCTGAGCGTGCACGTGGGGTCGATCAGCGCCATCGAGCAGGGCGTGCTGGAGGGCAAGTTCCAGATCGGCATCATCCCGGCGCACCGCACCTCGAAGAGCCTGGTCTACGCCGACCTGTTCGGCGAGACCATGCTGCTGTACTGCGGCGCGGGGCATCCGCTCTTCGACAGCAGCCACGCGAAGCTGAGCTGGGCGCGGCTGCGCGAGCATCACTTCGCCGGGCTCGGCTACCACTCGCCCAACATGCAGCTCAGCCATCGCGCGAAGCTCACGCGCAAGGCCACCGGCTTCGACCAGGAGGCGATCGCCACCTTGATTCTCTCGGGGCGCTTTCTCGGCTTCCTGCCCGATCACTATGCGCAGGCCTTCGAGCAGCGTGGCCTCATGAAGGCCGTGCTGCCGGCGCGCTTCAACTACAGCTGCCGCTTCGTCAGCGTGCTGCGGCGTTCGCCCAAGCCTTCGCGCGCGGTGCTGGCTTTCCAGGCCTGCCTCGCGGCGGCGCATGCGCCTCGGGAGAGCCCTGCCCGCTGACGGGCCCGGTGCGGGGCGTCGGCTGGGGCTCCCGGATACCCTGCCTAGAAATCAAGCTTGGCGCTCACGCTGAGGGTGCGCGGGTCGCCGGGCTTGATGTAGTTCGCATACTGGTATTCCCAGTAGCGCTTGTTGGCGACGTTGTTGATCGCCACGCGGAAGGTCGTGTCGTGGCCACTGATGCGCGTCGCGTAGCTCGCGCCGATATTTGCAACCGAGTAGCCGGCGAGCTTCAGCTGGTTGGAGGCGTTGAGCATGGTGCCGCCCGTGTACTTCGCGTCTGCCGACAGCTTGAGACCCGGCACCTGCGGCACCGCATAGGACAGCTGCGCCGTGGCCACGAAGTTCGGCGCGCCCGCCACGCGGTTGCCGACAAAGTCGCTGCCGCGCTGGTAGGAAGTGTCGAGGAACATCAGGTTGCCGCCGAGCTGCCATTGCGAGCCCAGGCGGGTGGCGGCACCCAGTTCGAGGCCCTGGTAGATGGACTGCCCGTCCTGCACGAGGACGTTCTGGCTGTTCGCGTATTCGGCGCCGCGTTCGATGCGGAACAGGGCGGCCGTCGCGCTCCAGCGATCGCGCTGGGTCTTGATGCCCAGCTCGTACTGCTTGCTCTTGAGCGGATTCAGGAGGTCACGGAAGTTGGCATAGGTGATGCCGACCGAGGCGCCTTGCTCGAGGGATTCGACATAGCTGGTGTAGAGCGTGGTGTCCGGCGCCGGCTTGAACATCAGCGCCAGCGTGGTCGTCACCACGCCGTCCTTGGTGTATTGCGAGGACCTGGCGCCGGCGATGCTGTAGCTGTTCTGCTCGTATTTGGTGCTGCGCAGGCCCAACAGCGCGGACCACTGGTCCGAGAGCTTCACGGTGTCGCTGGCGAAGATCGCGCGCTGCGTGATGTCGCTGTCGCGGTAGACCGAGAAGTCGGTCACGCTGGCATAGCTATTGGTGTTCTGCGTGTAGAGATTGCCGGTGCCGATCTGCTGGTAGACAGCGTTGCTGCTGTAGTCGTTGGCCTGCTTCTGCCAGGACGCGCCCAGCGTCAGCTGATGCTCGATGGCACCGGTGCGCAACACGCCGTGCGCCATTGCCTGCCACTGGTCGAAGCGATGGCCCTCGCTGCTGTCGGAGCGGAAGTCGTTGTAGTTGCCGCTCGGATCCAGCAGGTAGGCGATGCCTTCGTTGCGACTGCGAGCGGCCGCGCTGTGGCTGTAGCTGGTGCTCAGTGTCCAATCGGGCGAGAGCCTGTACTGGAGCCCGGTCGAGTAGAGCTTCAAATCGGTGTCGAGGTGCTGTCCGGGCCCGACGAGGCGCTGGTTGTCGCCTCGGATTGCGGTGGGCAGCTGTGCCCCGACATAGCTGCCGGTGAAGATCGACGGGGTCTGGTCCGTGGAGTTGCGCTTCTGGTAGAGCGCATCGAATGGCGTGAGAAACTACGGGCTTCCGCCTTTCGAGCGCATCTAAGTTGTTGAATCACAAAGAGAAGATCATCTCGGTCGCACCGATGATGGACTGGACCGACCGTCACTGCCGATACTTCCACCGGCTGCTGACACGCCGCGCCTTGCTCTACACCGAGATGGTGACTACCGGCGCGCTGGTGCATGGCGACGTGCCGCGCCACCTTCGTTTCAACGCCGAGGAACATCCGGTCGGACTGCAGCTCGGCGGCAGCGAGCCGGCCGACCTGGCGCACTGCGCCAGGCTTGGCGAGGAATGGGGCTACGACGAGATCAACCTCAACTGCGGCTGTCCGAGCGAACGCGTGCAACGCGGCGCTTTCGGCGCTTGCCTCATGAACGAGCCTCAGCTGGTGGCCGACTGCGTGAAGGCGATGGTCGACGTGGTGAAGGTGCCGGTCACCGTCAAGCACCGCATCGGCATCGACAAGACCGAAAGCTACGAGTTCGTGCGCGATTTCGTCGGCGCGGTGAGCGAGGCGGGCTGCCTCACCTTCATCGTCCATGCGCGCAACGCCTGGCTCAAGGGCCTGTCGCCCAAGCAGAACCGCGAGGTGCCGCCGCTGCGCTATGAACTCGTGCACCGGCTCAAGCACGACTTTCCCGAGCTCATCTTCTCGATCAACGGCGGCTTCGACGACAACGCGCAGATGCACGCGCACCTGCGCCTGCTCGACGGCGTGATGATCGGGCGCGAGGCCTATCACAACCCGTGGTGGCTCAGCGAGTGGGACGCGGTCTTCTACAAGGAAGCGCCGTCCGCGCTCACGCGCGAAGAGGTCGAGTTGAAGATGTGCGACTACATGGCGCGCGAGGCGGCCGAGCACGGCACGCCGTGGTCGAACATCGCGCGCCACATGCTCGGCCTGCGCAACGGTCTCGCAGGGGCGCGCCGCTGGCGGCAGGTGTGGAGCGACCACAAGCTCAAGGCGCTGGCGCCGCACGACGTGATGGCGCTCGCGCACGAGCCGGTGGCGCAGGCGGCCTGATCAGGTCGCTGCTTCCAAGCCGTTCCTGAAGTGCTGCTGCATGCGCGCAATGGCAGCGGCCGGATCGCGCGCCTGGATCGCGGCCATGATCGCGCGGTGCTCCTTGAGCGACTCGGCGATGCGGCCGGACTTCAACAGCGAGTTGTGCCGGTTGAGCTTCATCACCTTGCGCAGGTCGGCCACCATCTGGTCGCGCCAGCGGTTGTCGGCGATGGCCAGCAGCCGCATGTGGAAGCGCTCGTTGACCGCGAAGAAGTGGGCACGGTCCACCTTGCCGGGGGCGGCAGCGGCTTCGAGCTCGGCGTGCAGCGCTTCCAGCTCGGCCAGCTGCGCTTCGGAAACCTGTTCAGCCACCACGCCGGCGGCATCGCTTTCGAGCAGGCTCAGCAGGTGATAGACGTCGGCCAGGTCTTTCTCGGACACCTCGGTCACGTAGGCGCCCCGCCGCACTTTCATCGTGACCAGGCCCTCCGCCGCCAGCACCTTCAGCGCCTCGCGCAGCGGCGTGCGGCTGATGCCGTATTCCTCCGCCAGCTTGAGTTCGTCGATCCAGCTGCCGGGTTCGAGCTCGCGGTTGAAGATGCGCTGGCGCAGCAGCTCCGCCACCTCTTCATAGAGGGCGCGCGGGGTCAGGGTGAGGGCGGACATGCCCGGAATGTACCGCAAGTACGGATACTGAATTAATAATTACAGATGGGTTAGACTCGCCTTGAACTGTCTCGCCCCTGCGCGGACACTCCTCGACACTTGCACGACCTCGCAAAGCGGCGCCCATGAGCAAATCCGAACCGAACTTCAAAACCGCGACCCTCGACGCCTGGACCCACGCCGCTGCCAAGTCGGCCCCGGGCGGAGACCTGGCGGCGCTGAACTGGATCACGCCCGACGGCATCACCGTCAAGCCGCTCTACACCGCCGCCGACCTGCAGGGCCTGAAGTACACCGACACGCTGCCCGGCTTCGAGCCCTACCTGCGCGGACCGCAGGCCACCATGTACGCGGTGCGCCCGTGGACCATCCGGCAGTACGCGGGCTTCTCGACCGCCGAGGAGTCGAATGCCTTCTATCGCAAGGCACTGGCCGCGGGCGGGCAGGGCGTGAGCGTGGCCTTCGACCTGGCGACACACCGCGGCTACGACAGCGACCATCCGCGCGTCACGGGCGACGTCGGCAAGGCCGGCGTCGCGATCGACAGCGTGGAAGACATGAAGATCCTGTTCGACCAGATCCCGCTCGACAAGGTCAGCGTCTCCATGACCATGAACGGCGCGGTGCTGCCGGTGCTCGCGGGCTACATCGTGGCGGCCGAGGAGCAGGGCGTGGCGCAGGACCAGCTCTCGGGGACGATCCAGAACGACATCCTCAAGGAGTTCATGGTCCGCAACACCTACATCTTCCCGCCCGAACCCTCAATGCGCATCATCGGTGACATCATCGAGTACACGGCCCAGAAGATGCCGAAGTTCAATTCGATCTCCATCAGCGGCTATCACATGCAGGAGGCCGGCGCCAACCAGGCGCTCGAACTCGCCTTCACGCTGGCCGACGGCAAGGAGTATGTCAAGACCGCGCTGGCCAAGGGCCTGGACGTCGACGGCTTCGCCGGGCGCCTGAGCTTCTTCTGGGCCATCGGCATGAACTTCTACCTCGAGGTGGCGAAGATGCGCGCGGCGCGCCTTCTGTGGTGCCGCATCATGAAGGAGTTCAACCCCAAGAACCCCAAGAGCCTGATGCTGCGCACCCACTGCCAGACATCGGGCTGGAGCCTCACCGAGCAGGACCCGTACAACAACGTGGTGCGCACCACCATCGAGGCGATGGCGGCGGTGTTCGGCGGCACGCAGAGCCTGCACACCAATGCGCTCGACGAAGCCATCGCACTGCCGACCGAGTTCAGCTCGCGCATCGCGCGCAACACGCAGCTCATCATCCAGGAGGAGACGCACATCACGAGCGTGATCGACCCTTGGGCCGGCAGCTACATGATGGAAAAGCTCACGCAGGACATGGCCGATGCCGCTTGGGCGATCATCGAAGAGGTCGAGGCCATGGGCGGCATGACCCGCGCGGTCGACAGCGGCTGGGCCAAGCTCAAGATCGAGGCGGCCGCGGCCGACAAGCAGGCCCGCATCGACTCGGGCCGCGACGTGATCGTCGGCGTCAACAAGTACAAGCTCGAGACCGAAGACACGCACGACATCCTGCAGATCGACAACGTCAAGGTGCGCGACGGGCAGATCGCCAGGCTCAAGGCCATCCGAGAGAAGCGCGACGGCGCCGCGGTGCAGGCAGCGCTCGACGCGCTCACGGCAGCGGCCGAAAGCGGCAAAGGCAACCTGCTCGCGCTGAGCATCCAGGCGGTGCGGCTGCGCGCCACGGTCGGCGAGATCAGCGATGCGCTCGAAAGGGTCTACGGCCGGCACCGCGCCGACACGCAGAAGGTGACCGGCGTCTATGCCGCCGCCTACGACTCGGCTGAAGGCTGGGAAGCGCTGCAGCACGAGATCGCGGCCTTCGCCGAAGAGCAGGGCCGGCGCCCGCGCGTGATGATCTCCAAGCTCGGCCAGGACGGTCACGACCGCGGCGCCAAGGTCGTCGCCACGGCCTTCGCCGATCTCGGCTTCGACGTCGACATGGGGCCGCTGTTCCAGACCCCCGAGGAGTGCGCGCGCCAGGCGATCGAGAACGACGTGCATGCGGTGGGTGTGAGCACCCTCGCCGCCGGCCACAAGACGCTGGTACCGGCGATCATCCAGGAGCTGAAGAAGCAGGGCGCCGACGACATCATCGTGTTCGTGGGCGGCGTGATTCCGCGCCAGGACTACGACTTTCTGTACGAGGCGGGCGTCAAGGGCATCTACGGTCCGGGCACGCCGATTCCGGCCAGCGCCAAGGACGTGTTGGAACAGATTCGCGCGGCGGTCGCCGCCTGAGCATGCCGGTTCGAACTCCGGTCACAGCCGACGCACTGGTTGCAGCGGACGGCCCGCAGCAGCGCCGCGCCATCGCCAAGGCCATCACGCTGCTCGAATCCACGCGCCCCGACCATCGCGCGCAGGCCGACGAGCTGCTCACCGCGTTGCTGCCGCACACCGGAAAATCCTTCCGGCTCGGCATCTCCGGCGTGCCCGGCGTCGGCAAGTCGACCTTCATCGAGACGCTGGGCCTCTACCTGATCGGCCAGGGCCATCGCGTCGCGGTGCTCACGATCGATCCTTCGTCCACGGTGTCGGGCGGTTCCATCCTCGGCGACAAGACGCGCATGGAGAAGCTGTCGGTCCATGAACGCGCCTACATCCGGCCGAGCCCCTCGAGCGGCACGCTGGGCGGCGTGGCCGAGAAGACGCGCGAGGCGATGCTGGTGTGCGAGGCCGCCGGCTATGACATCGTGATCGTCGAGACCGTGGGTGTCGGCCAGAGCGAGACCGCGGTCTCGGGCATGACCGACATGTTCGCGCTGCTGCAGTTGCCCAACGCGGGCGACGACCTGCAGGCGATCAAGAAGGGCGTGATGGAGCTGGCCGACCTGGTCGTCATCAACAAGGCCGACATCGACAAGGATGCGGCGACGCGCGCGCAGGCCCAGATCACTTCGGCGCTGCGGCTCTTCGGCCACCACGGCAATCCGGCCCACGCGCAGGTCATGCACGCGGCCCATGCGGTGCCCGGATCGCCCGAAGCGGAGATCCACTTCTGGCTGCCCAAGGTGATCCAGCTGAGCGCGCTGCTGGGCACCGGCGTCGATGCCTTTTGGGATGCGGTCCTGCAGTTCAAGGCGCTGCAGACCGCCAACGGCAAGCTTGCTGCGCGGCGCGAGAAACAGGCGCTCGCGTGGATGTGGGAACGCATCGACGCGGGACTCAAGCAGGCTTTTCGCCACCATCCGCAGGTGCGCGAGCTGTTGCCGGAGGCCAGCGCCCAGGTGGCGGCCGGCACGCTGCCGGCCTCGACCGCCGCACGCAATCTGCTCGCAGCCCAGGCGGGGCGGGCGCAGTTCAACACTTCCGACGGGACGACATGAAAGAAATCCTCGAACAACTCGAAAAACGGCGCGCCCAGGCGCGGCTCGGCGGCGGCCAGAAGCGCATCGATGCCCAGCATGCCAAGGGCAAGCTGACGGCGCGCGAACGCATCGAGCTCCTGCTCGACGACAACACCTTCGAAGAGTGGGACATGTTCGTGGAGCACCGCTCCAGCGACTTCGGCATGGCCGACAACAAGATCCCGGGCGACGGCGTGGTCACCGGCTACGGCATGATCAACGGCCGCCTGGTCTTCGTCTTCAGCCAGGACTTCACCGTCTTCGGCGGCGCGCTCAGCGAGGCGCATGCCGAGAAGATCTGCAAGGTGATGGACCAGGCCATGAAGGTCGGCGCACCGGTCATCGGCCTCAACGATTCGGGCGGTGCCCGCATCCAGGAGGGCGTGGCCTCGCTGGGCGGCTATGCCGAGGTGTTCCAGCGCAACGTGATGGCGTCCGGCGTGGTGCCGCAGATCAGCATGATCATGGGCCCGTGCGCGGGCGGCGCGGTGTACTCGCCGGCCATGACCGACTTCATCTTCATGGTGCGGGACAGCTCGTACATGTTCGTGACCGGTCCCGATGTCGTGAAGACGGTGACGCACGAGGACGTGACGGCCGAGGAGCTGGGCGGCGCATCGACCCACACCACCAAGAGCGGCGTGGCCGACATGGCTTTCGAGAACGACGTCGAGGCGCTGATGATGCTGCGCCGGCTCTACAACTACCTGCCGCTCAACAACCGCGAGAAGGCGCCGGTGCGCCCGAGCGGCGACCCGGCCGATCGCGCCGACCTGTCGCTCGACACGCTGGTGCCCGACAACCCGAACAAGCCCTACGACATGAAGGAGCTGATCGTGAAGGTGGTCGACGACGGCGAGTTCTTCGAGCTGCAGCCCGACTACGCGAAGAACATCGTGATCGGCTTCGCGCGCATGGAGGGGCAGAGCGTCGGCATCGTCGCCAACCAGCCGCTGGTGCTGGCCGGGTGCCTGGACATCAAGTCCTCGATCAAGGCGGCGCGCTTCGTGCGCTTCTGCGATGCCTTCAACATCCCGGTCGTGACCTTCGTCGACGTGCCGGGCTTCATGCCGGGCACCAGCCAGGAGTACGGCGGCATCATCAAGCATGGCGCGAAGCTGCTCTATGCGTACGCGGAGTGCACGGTGCCGAAGATCACGGTGATCACGCGCAAGGCCTACGGCGGCGCCTACGACGTGATGGCCTCCAAGCATTTGCGCGGCGACGTCAATCTCGCCTGGCCGCGCGCCGAGATCGCGGTGATGGGCGCCAAGGGCGCGGTGGAGATCATCTTCCGCGAGGACAAGAACGACCCCGAGAAGCTGGCCGCGCGCGAAGCCGAATACAAGGCCCGCTTCGCCAATCCCTACGTGGCGGGCACGCGCGGCTACATCGACGATGTGATCCTGCCCAGCGAAACGCGCAAGCGTATCTGCCGCAGCCTGGTGATGCTGCGCGAGAAGAAGCTCGACAACCCGTGGCGCAAGCACGGGAACATTCCGCTGTGAGTTCGGGAGACAACAAGATGTTCAAGAAAATCCTGATTGCGAATCGCGGGGAGATCGCCTGCCGCGTCATCAAAACGGCGAAGAAGATGGGCATCCAGACCGTCGCGGTCTATTCGGATGCAGACAAGGACGCGCGCCATGTCGAGCTGGCCGACGAGGCCGTGCACATCGGCGGCTCGCCCAGCCGCGAGAGTTATCTGCAGGCCGAGCGCATCATCGCCGCCTGCAAGAAGACGGGCGCCGAAGCCGTGCACCCAGGCTACGGCTTCCTGTCGGAGAACGAAGGCTTCGCGAAGAAGGTCGAGGAAGAGGGCATCGTCTTCATCGGACCCAAGCACTACTCGATCGCGGCCATGGGCGACAAGATCGCCTCGAAGAAGCTCGCGAACGAGGCCAAGGTCAACACCATCCCGGGCTGGAACGACGCCATCGAAACGGCCGAGCGCGCCGTCGAGATCGCGCGCGGGGTCGGCTACCCGGTGATGATCAAGGCCTCGGCCGGCGGCGGCGGCAAGGGCCTGCGCGTGGCCTTCAACGACAAGGACGCCTTCGAGGGCTTCACCTCCTGCCGCAACGAGGCGCGCAACAGTTTCGGCGACGACCGGGTGTTCATCGAGAAGTTCGTGGAGGAGCCGCGCCATATCGAGATCCAGGTGCTCGGCGACGCGCACGGCAACGTGATCTACCTCAACGAGCGCGAGTGCTCGATCCAGCGCCGCCACCAGAAGGTGATCGAGGAAGCGCCGTCGCCTTTCATCAGCGAGGCGACGCGCCAGGCCATGGGCGAGCAGGCTGTGGCGCTTGCCAAGGCGGTGAACTACCAGAGCGCGGGCACGGTGGAGTTCGTGGTCGGCAAGGACCAGAGCTTCTACTTCCTCGAGATGAACACGCGGCTGCAGGTGGAGCATCCGGTGACGGAGGCGATCACCGGGCTGGACCTGGTCGAGCTCATGATCCGTGTGGCCGCGGGCGAGAAGCTGCCGCTGGGGCAGGAGGAGGTGCAGCGCAACGGCTGGGCCATCGAGTGCCGAATCAACGCCGAAGATCCGTTCCGCAATTTCCTGCCGTCGACCGGACGGCTGGTGCGCTTCCAGCCGCCGAAGGAGACGCTGTTCGCCGCGGAGCGTCCGGCTTCGAGCGCCTACGGCGGCGTGCGGGTCGACACCGGCGTCTACGACGGCGGCGAGATCCCGATGTTCTACGATTCGATGATCGCCAAGCTGATCGTGCACGGGCGCGACCGCAACCATGCGATCGCGCTGATGCGCGAGGCGCTCAACGGCTTCGTGATCCGCGGCATCGGCAGCAACATCCCGTTCCAGGCCGCACTGCTTGCGCACCCCAAGTTCGTGAGCGGCGAATTCAACACCGGCTTCATCGCCGAGCACTACGGCAAGGGGTTCCACGCCGAGGACGTGCCGCACGAGGATCCGGATTTCCTGGTCGCGCTGGCAGCCTACATGCACCGGCGCTACCGCGCGCGCGCCTCGGGCATCAGCGGGCAGCTCGAGGGGCACGGCGTGAAAGTGGGCGAGCAGTTCGTGGTCGTCGTGCTCGACGCGAAAGGGCAGCACGTGCACACGCCCGTCACGGTCACCGATTTCCAGGGCCGGACCGGCGCCAGCGTGGTCGCGGTGGGCGCCCGCAGCTACAAGATCGACAGCCAGGCGCCGCTCGGCAGCGTCCGTGTCGAGGGCTCGGCCAACAGCCGCGCGTTCACCGCGCAGGTCGAGCGCGGCGCCGGCAAGAATCCGCTGGCGCTGCGCGTTGCGCACAACGGCACGCAGATCGAAGCGATAGTGCTCTCGCCGCTGGGGTCGCGCTTGCTGAAACTCATGCCCTACAAGGCGCCGCCGGATCTCAGCAAGTACCTGATGTCGCCGATGCCGGGTCTCCTGGTCGAGGTCTCGGTGCAGCCGGGCCAGCAGGTGCAGGCCGGCGAGAAGCTCGCGGTCATCGAGGCCATGAAGATGGAGAACGTGCTCTTCGCCACGCAGGACGGCGTGGTCGGCAGCATCTCGGCGGCCAAGGGCGAATCGCTCGCGGTCGATCAAGTGATTTTGGAGTTTGCATGATGGGTATCGGCGATCTTTCGGCGGCGAAGGCCGTCACGCTTCATCGACCGGCCGCCAGGCCGGCGGTGCGCGGCCCGTGGTCGATCGAGGTCGTGCAGGCCTTGCTCGACAAGCCCTTCAACGATCTCCTGTTCGAGGCACAGACCGTGCATCGCGCGCACTTCCCCGAAGGCGATATCGAGCTGGCCACGCTGCTGTCGGTCAAGACCGGCGGCTGCCCGGAGAACTGCGGCTATTGCCCGCAGTCCGCCGAATTCGACACCGGCGTGAAGGCGCAGAAGCTGATGGAGGTCGACGAGGTCGTGCGCGCTGCCCAGGCGGCCAGGGAGGCCGGCGCCACGCGCTTTTGCATGGGCGCTGCCTGGCGCGCGCCCAAGGACCGAGACGTCGAGAAGGTGGCGGTGCTGGTGGAAGCAGTCAAGGCCCTGGGCCTGCAGACCTGCGCCACGCTGGGCATGCTCGAGCCGCAGCATGCGAAGCAGCTCAAGGCCGCGGGCCTGGACTACTACAACCACAACCTCGACACGGCGCCCGAGTACTACGGCGACATCGTCGACACGCGCACCTACCAGGACCGGCTCGACACGCTCGCCCATGTGCGCGCCGCCGGCATCAACGTGTGCTGCGGGGGCATCGTCGGCATGGGCGAGACGTCGGTGCACCGTGCGGGGCTGATCGCGCAGCTGGCCAACCTCGACCCCTACCCCGAGTCGGTGCCGATCAACAGCCTGGTGCGCGTGCCCGGCACGCCGCTGGCCGATGCCGACCCCATCGACCCGCTGGATTTCGTGCGCATGATCGCCGTGGCCCGCATCACGATGCCCAAGGCGCGCGTGCGGCTCTCGGCCGGCCGGCAGCAGCTGGGCGAGGCCGTGCAGGCGCTGTGCTTCCTTGCCGGCGCCAACTCGATCTTCTATGGCGACAAGCTGCTGGTGACCGGCAACCCGGACGTGGAGGCCGACGTGCAGCTGCTGCGCAAGCTGGGGCTCGAGGCGCGGCGGACCAGCGAACAAGGAGCATGCGCATGAACCGTCCTTTCAAGGTGCTCGGCGTCCAGCAGATCGCGATCGGCGGACCCGACAAGACACGGCTGCAGAAGCTGTGGGTCGAAATGCTCGGCCTCCAAGTGACCGGTACCTTCAAGAGCGAGCGCGAGAACGTCGATGAAGACATCTGCGTGATCGGCAGCGGGCCCTTCAAGGTCGAGGTCGACCTGATGCAGCCGCTCGATCCCGAGAGGAAGCCGGCCGTCCATGCCACGCCGCTCAACCACGTGGGCCTGTGGATCGACGATCTGCCGGCCGCCGTCGGATGGCTCGGCGCCCAGGGCGTGCGCTTCGCGCCGGGCGGCATCCGCAAGGGCGCGGCCGGTTTCGACATCTGTTTTCTGCACCCCAAGGGCAACGAGGAGCTCCCGATCGCGGGCGAAGGCGTGCTGATCGAACTCGTGCAGGCGCCGCCGGACGTGGTAGCGGCGTTCTCGGCCCTGGCAGCAGGCTGAGCGTTCAAGCGGCTACGCAGGGCAGCAGCGGGTCGAGGATCAGGTTTTCTTGCCGTCGGCGCGCGTCGCGGCCGTAGCGCGCGCGCGTGCCAGGGCGGCTTCGATCACGGCACGCTTGCGGTCCGGCGCAGCTTCGGGCGCCTTGGCGGCGCGGGGTTGGTCGCGCTTCTCGCGCCGCTTGCCGTGCGCTTCGTAGCGCTTGCGTGCCTCGTCGGCCTGCGCCTGCGACCAGGCTTGCCAGCCGCTCTTGCCCGGCGTCGCCACTTCGAGCGAAATGCAGTCGACCGGGCAGACTGGAATGCAGAGCTCGCAGCCGGTGCAATGCGCTTCGATCACTGTATGCATGCGCTTGTGGATGCCGAGGATCGCATCGGTCGGGCAGGCATCGAGGCACAGCGTGCAGCCGATGCACCAGGCTTCGTCGATCACGGCCAGGGCGCGGGGGCCTTCGCTGCCGAACTGCGGGTCGATCGGTCGCACCGGCTGGCCGGTGAGTTGTGACAGCCGCGCCACGCCTTCGGCGCCGCCCGGCGGGCACTGGTCGATGCCGGCACCGCCTTCTACGATGGCTTGTGCGTACCCTGCGCAATCGGGATAGCCGCAGCGCGTGCACTGCGTTTGGGGCAGTGCGTCGAGGATGCGTGCGGCCAGCGCGTTCACGGCCCCGCTGTCGTCAACGGGCAGCGCCGCGCGTTCGCCGCACCGGTGCGGACTTGCGCGCGACGGCAGGGCGCTTGGCCGCCGCAGCGACCTTGACCGTGTCTTCCGCCGTCACGATGGAAGGACCGGCGCGCTTTTGCGGCTTGTCGTGCGCGGCAATGAAGGCCTTCACTTCGGGGTAGACCCGTTCGCGCCAGCGGCGGCCGCTGAAGATGCCGTAGTGGCCAGCGCCCTTGACTTCGTAGTGCTGCTGGTGATCAGGCGTGATGCCGGTGCAGAGGTCGTGGGCGGCGCGGGTCTGGCCGGAGCCCGAAATGTCATCCAGTTCGCCTTCGATGGTCAGGAGGCCGGTCGAATGGATGTCTTGCGGGCGTACGCGCTCGAGCACGCCTTCGGGGTTCTTCACTTCCCAGGTGCCGTTGACGAGCTCGAACTTCTGGAACACGGTGCGGATGGTGTCGAGGTAGTAGTCCGCATCCATGTCGAGCACGGCGTTGTACTCGTCATAGAACTTGCGGTGCGCTTCGGCGCTCGCGTCGTCGCCCTTGATCAGGTCCTTGAAATAGTCGTAGTGGCTGGTTGCATGGCGATCCGGATTCATTGCGACGAAGCCGGTGTGCTGCAGGAAGCCCGGGTACACGCGGCGGCCGACGCCCGGAAAGCCCTGCGGCACCCGATAGATCACGTTGTTCTCGAACCACTCGTAGCTCTTGTTCATCGCCAGGTTGTTGACGGCGGTGGGCGACTTGCGGGCATCGATGGGGCCGCCCATCATGGTCAACGACAGCGGGACCTTCTCGCCGCGGCTGGACATCAGCGACACCGCCGCCAGCACCGGCACCGTGGGCTGGCAGACGCTGATCACGTGGCAGTGGCCGTACTCGGCCTCCAGGTGGCGGATGAACTCCTGCACATAGTTGATGTAGTCGTCGAGGTGGAATTCGCCCTCGGACAGAGGGACCAGGCGGGCGTTGACCCAGTCGGTGACGTAGACCTTGTGGTCCTGCAGCAAGGTGCGCACCGTGTCGCGCAACAGCGTTGCGTAGTGCCCCGACAACGGCGCCACGATCAGCACCACGGGCTGGCCCTTGAGCGTCTGCAGGGTGTGGGGCTCGTCGGTAAAGCGCTTGAAGCGCCGCAGCTGGCAGAAGGGCTTCTCGATCTCGACGACTTCCTGGATCACGACATCATCGCCGTCCACCTTCACGGTCTTGATGTCGAACTCGGGCTTCTCGTAGTCCTTGCCCAGGCGGTAGAGGAGGTCGTAGCCTGCAGCCATGCGCTGCGACAGCGGCGTCTGGCCGAAGACGGCGCCTTGGCCGTAGAGCTTGGAGGCAGCCTGCGCGAAGTCGGCAAACGGCTCCATCAGGGAGCGTTGTGCTTCGTAGAGTTGGTACAGCATGAGGTCTGCGTCGTTAGGGGATGTTGCAATGCAATATATCAGCGGCGCAGACCAAATGCGCTAGGCACAAACACCCAATTGGTCTGGCCAATTTGTATCAGACGACCTTGGCGATGCTCTGGCAGACGTAGTCGATGTTCTTGCTGTTGAGCGCGGCCACGCACATGCGGCCGGTGTCGGTGCCGTAGACGCCGAACTCTTCGCGCAAGCGCACCATCTGGTCCTTGCTGAGGCCCGAATAGCTGAACATGCCAATCTGCGTGGTGATGAAGCTCATGTCTTCCTTGACGCCGGCGGCCTTGAGGCCGTCGACCAGCTTCTGGCGCATCGCCTTGATGCGTACGCGCATCTCGCCGAGTTCCTTTTCCCACAGTGCGCGCAGCTCCGGCGTGCCGAGCACCGTCGCGACCACGGCGCCGCCGTGCGTCGGCGGGTTGCTGTAGTTGGTGCGGATCGCGATCTTGAGCTGGCTCAGCACGCGCGCGGCCTCTTCCTTGCTCTCGCACAGCACCGACAGGGCGCCGACGCGTTCGCCATAGAGGCTGAAGCTCTTGGAGAAGGAGGTCGAGACGAAGAAGTCCAGGCCGGCGGCGACGAACTTGCCGATGGCGGCGCCGTCCTCCTGGATGCCGTAGCCGAAGCCTTGGTAGGCCATGTCGAGGAAGGCCACCAGCTTCCTCGACTTGACGGCCTCGACCACCTGGTCCCACTGGGCCGCAGTGATGTCGTAGCCGGTCGGGTTGTGGCAGCAGGCGTGCAGCACGACGATGGTGCCGGCCGGCGCGGCGTTCAGCGCGGCCAGCATGCCGTCGAAGTCGATGCCGTGCTTGGCGGCGTCGTAGTAGGGATAGCTTTCGACCGGGAAGCCGGCGTTGGTGAACAGCGCGCGGTGGTTTTCCCAGCTCGGGTCGCTGATCAGCACCTTGGCATTGGGGTTGAGCTTCTTGAGGAAGTCGGCGCCGACCTTGAGGCCGCCGGTTCCGCCGATGCCCTGGATGGTCGCGACGCGGCCGGACTTCACGGGCTCGCTGTCGGCACCGAACACCAGGCCCTTCACGGCGTTGTCATACGCCGCGATGCCGTCGATCGGCAGGTAGCCGCGCGCGGTCGGCGTCTTGGTCATGCTCTGTTCGACCGCCTGCACGCACTGGAGCAGGGGCAGCTTGCCGTTGTCGTCGTAGTAGACGCCGACGCCGAGATTGACCTTGTTGGGATTGCTGTCGGCGGCGAATTGCTCGTTGAGGCCCAGGATCGGGTCGCGCGGCGCCATCTCGACGGCGGTGAACATTGACATGGAAAAGTCCTTTGGGGGGTGATCGATGCACGGAACGCCGGATCAGCGTTTAAGCTTTCCGGTTGCCTTGAATTTTACCGGCCGCGCCACCAACTCCCAGGGTCCACGCCATGCCAGAAACCACCGAAGTCATTCCCGAGCCGCAACACGCCGATTCCGTCGGTCCTGTGAAGCAGGGCGAATTCATCAAGTTCCCCGGTTCGCCCTTCGAGCTCTACCAGCCGTATCCGCCTGCCGGCGATCAGCCGAACGCGATTGCCGGCCTGGTCGAGGGCGTGCAGGACGGCGAGGTGTTCCAGACCCTGCTCGGCGTCACCGGATCGGGCAAGACCTTCACCATGGCCAACGTGATCGCCCGCCTCGGCCGGCCGGCCATCGTGTTCGCGCCCAACAAGACGCTGGCTGCGCAGCTCTACAGCGAGTTCCGCGAGTTCTTTCCGAAGAACGCGGTCGAGTACTTCGTGAGCTATTACGACTACTACCAGCCCGAGGCCTATGTGCCGCAGCGCGACCTGTTCATCGAGAAGGACAGTTCGATCAACGAGCACATCGAGCAGATGCGGCTGTCGGCCACCAAGAGCGTGCTGGAGCGGCGCGACACCGTGATCGTGGCCACGGTGAGCGCGATCTACGGCATCGGCACGCCCGAGGACTACACGCAGATGCGCTTCATCATGCGCACCGGCGACAAGATCGGCCAGCGCGACGTGATCGGCCGGCTGATCCGCATGCAGTACACGCGCAACGAGCAGGATTTTTCGCGCGGCACCTTCCGCGTGCGCGGCGACACCATCGACGTGTTCCCGGCCGAGCACAGCGAGCTGGCGATCCGCATCGAGCTGTTCGACGACGAGATCGAGACGCTGCAGCTCTTCGACCCGCTCACGGGGCGCATCCGGCAGAAGATCCCCCGCTTCACGGTGTATCCGTCGAGCCACTACGTGACGCCGCGCGACAAGGTGCTGAGCGCGGTCGAGACCATCAAGATCGAGCTCGACGCGCGGCTCAAGGAATTCGTGAGCCAAGGCAAGCTGGTCGAGGCGCAGCGCCTCGAGCAGCGCACGCGCTTCGATCTCGAAATGCTGGCCGAGATCGGCCATTGCAAGGGCATCGAGAACTACACGCGGCACCTCTCGGGCGCCGCGCCGGGCGAGCCGCCCGCGACGCTGACCGACTACCTGCCGAAGGACGCGCTGATGTTCCTCGACGAGAGCCACCAGATGATCGGCCAGCTGGGCGGCATGTACAACGGCGACCGCGCTCGGAAGACGACGCTGGTCGAGTACGGCTTCCGCCTGCCGTCCGCGCTGGACAACCGGCCGCTCAAGTTCGACGAGTTCGAAACGCGCATGCGGCAGTGCATCTTCGTCTCCGCCACGCCGGCGCAGTACGAGAAGGACAACGCCGGCAACGTGGTCGAGCAGCTGGTGCGGCCGACCGGCCTGATCGACCCCGAGGTCGAGGTCCGGCCCGCCACCCACCAGGTGGACGACGTGCTGCAGGAAATCCGCTTGCGCGTCGAGAAAAACGAGCGCGTGCTGATCACGACGCTGACCAAGCGCATGGCCGAGCAGTTGACCGATTACCTGGGCGACAACGGCGTCAAGGTGCGGTACCTCCACAGCGACGTCGACACGGTGGAGCGCGTCGAGATCCTGCGCGATCTGCGTCTCGGGGCCTTCGACGTGCTGGTGGGCATCAACCTGCTGCGCGAAGGCCTCGATATCCCCGAGGTGTCGCTGGTGGCGATCCTCGATGCCGACAAGGAAGGGTTTCTTCGCGCCGAGCGGTCGTTGATCCAGACCATCGGCCGGGCGGCGCGCAATCTGAACGGCAAGGCCATCCTCTATGCCGACCGCACGACCGACTCGATGGCCAAAGCCATCGGCGAGACCGAGCGGCGCCGCGCCCGGCAGATCGCCCACAACGAGGCCCACGGCATCACGCCGCGCAGCATCGTGAAACAGGTGCGCGACCTGATCGACGGCGTCTACAGCGAAAAATCGACCAAGGAGGCCGCCAAGCGCGATCTCGAGCGCGCGAAGGTCGAGGACATGTCCGAAAAGGATGTTGCACGCGAGATCAAGCGGCTGGAAAAGCTCATGCTGGAACACGCGCGCAACCTCGAGTTCGAGAAGGCCGCGCGGGTGCGCGACCAGCTGGCGTTGCTGCGCGAGCAGGCTTTCGGCGCGCCCGGCAGGGACAACATCGCAATGCCGTCCGCGGGCGAGGCGGGCTCCTGATCGTCATTTGGAGCTTTCAATCGGGTTTACCCGAGCACGCCGGAGGGCCTTCTGCTATACTTGAGCGAAATACTCAAGAAAACGAACTTCGCGATGAAGAACCGGCTCCTACCGACTGGATCACCAGCGGAAAGCGGGCCGGGAAGGGCGGAGACGGCGTCACCGAAGTCCACAACAGCCGCGGTGTCATTTCAACGGTAAGCACTTGAAGGAGCTTGCGATGCGTCTCACTACCAAAGGCCGTTTTGCGGTCACAGCCATGATCGATCTGGCGCTGCGCCAGAACACCGGTCCCGTCACGCTGGCCGCGATCAGCCAGCGGCAGCAGATCTCCCTTTCGTACCTCGAGCAGCTGTTCGGCAAGCTGCGCCGCCATGAGCTGGTCGAGTCGACCCGTGGCCCAGGCGGCGGCTATTCGCTTGGACGGAAGGCAGCCGATATCACCGTGGCCGATATCATTGTTTCCGTCGATGAGCCCATCGATGCCACGCAATGCGGCGGCAAGGAAAACTGCCTGGGCGAAGCCGGCCGTTGCATGACTCATGAGCTGTGGGCCTCGCTGAACCAGCGCATGGTCGAGTTCCTCGATTCCGTCACCCTGCAGAAGCTGGTGGACGACCAGCTCGCCAAGGGCGTGCAGATCGAGAACAAGCCGGCGGTCAAGCGCGCGATCTCGAGCCAGCCGGTGGTCAAGCCGATCCGGGTCAATGCCCCGAACTCGGTGTTCGCACTGGGCAACGCCTTCGCCAAGTCGTGATCCGGGGGCGCCTCGCGGCGCCCGCTCGAGTCCGTTTCGACAAAGATAAACCCCGCCAGCCTAAGCCAGCCATGGACGTCACTCCCCATTTCCCGATCTATCTCGACTACGGCGCGACGACGCCGGTCGATCCGCGCGTCGTCGATGCGATGATTCCCTGGTTGCGCGAGCATTTCGGCAACCCGGCATCGCGCAGCCACGCCTGGGGCTGGGAAGCGGAAGAGGCCGTCGAGAAGGCGCGTGCCGACGTGGCCGACCTGATCGGCGCCGACCCGCGCGAGATCGTCTGGACTTCGGGCGCTACCGAGTCGAACAACCTTGCGCTCAAGGGCGCGGCGCACTTCTACAAGGGCAAGGGCAAGCACCTGATCACGGTCAAGACCGAGCACAAGGCCGTGCTCGACACCATGCGCGAACTCGAGCGCCAGGGCTTCGAAGTGAGCTACCTGGACGTGCAGGAGAACGGCCTGCTGGATCTCGAGGTCTTCAAGGCCGCGGTTCGCCCCGACACCATCCTCGCGAGCGTGATGTTCGTGAACAACGAGATCGGCGTGATCCAGGATGTGGTGACGCTCGGCAACATCTGCCGCGAAAAGGGCGTGATCTTCCACGTCGACGCGGCGCAGGCCACCGGCAAGGTCGAGATCGACGTCAAGAACCTGCCGATCGACCTCATGAGCCTGGCTTCGCACAAGACCTACGGCCCCAAGGGCATCGGCGCGCTGTATGTGCGGCGCAAGCCGCGCGTGCGGCTGGAGGCCCAGATGCACGGCGGCGGTCACGAACGCGGCATGCGCTCCGGCACCTTGCCAACCCACCAGATCGTCGGCATGGGCGAGGCTTTCCGCCTCGCCAAGCTCGAGATGAAGGAAGACATTGCCAAGGCGCGTGCCTTGCAGCAGCGCCTGCTCAACGGCCTTAAGGATGTCGAGCAGGTCTTCATCAACGGCGACCTCGAGCAGCGCGTGCCGCACAACCTCAACATGAGCTTCAACTATGTCGAGGGCGAGTCGCTGATCATGGGCATCAAGGGCCTGGCGGTGTCGAGCGGTTCGGCCTGCACGTCGGCCAGCCTGGAGCCCAGCTACGTGCTGCGCGCACTCGGCCGCAGCGACGAACTCGCGCACAGCAGCCTGCGCATGACGATCGGCCGCTTCACGACCGCGGAAGAAATCGACTACGCGATTTCCACCATCAAGCACAACGTCGCCAAGCTCCGGGAGCTGAGCCCCCTGTGGGAAATGTTCCAGGACGGCATCGACATCAGCACGATCCAGTGGTCGGCGCATTGAACAAGGACTGAGAGGTACACCATGGCATATTCATCCAAGGTCATTGACCACTATGAAAATCCCCGCAACGTCGGCTCCTTCGAAAAGGGCGACGACTCGGTGGGCACGGGCATGGTCGGCGCACCGGCGTGCGGCGACGTCATGAAGCTGCAGATCAAGGTCAACCCCGAAACCGGCGTGATCGAAGACGCGCGCTTCAAGACCTATGGTTGCGGCTCGGCGATCGCGTCCTCTTCCCTCGTGACCGAATGGGTCAAGGGCAAGACGCTCGACGAAGCGGCCGCGCTGAAGAACGCGCAGATCGCCGAAGAGCTGGCGCTGCCGCCGGTCAAGATCCACTGCTCGATCCTCGCCGAAGACGCGATCAAGGCGGCCGTCAGCGACTACAAGGCCAAGCACGGTGCTGCCGTGGCAAGCACGGAAGCCGTCCACTGACATGGCTGTGACCCTGACCGAAGCTGCCGCGCGTCACGTCACCCGCTACCTCGGGAAGCGAGGCAAGGGCGTGGGCGTGCGGCTGGGCGTCAAGACGACGGGTTGCTCGGGCCTGGCCTACAAGCTCGAGTACGTGGACGAACTGGCGCCTGAAGACGTGGTGTTCGAAGACCATGGCGTGAAAGTGCTGGTCGACCCCAAGAGCCTGGCCTACATCGACGGCACGCAGCTGGATTTCGTGCGGGAAGGCCTCAATGAGGGCTTCAAGTTCAACAACCCGAACGAACGCGACCGCTGCGGCTGCGGCGAGAGCTTCCGCATCTGATTTCCGACCGGCTTCGCGCCCGAGCCGCCACCATGTCATGTGCTGGCGGCTTTTTAATGAGCATGTACCCCCACGTTCCGCACTGCGTGTCCTCTCTGCCCCCGGAGGGGGCGCAGGCCGTCCTCGGGGCTGCCCGGCGGACTGCCTGATGAACCTGAACGACACTGATTTCGAACTTTTTGCCGTGCCGGCCCGCTTTGCGCAGGACCGTGCTGCGCTGGACGCGCGCTGGAAGGAACTGCAGCGCGAGGCGCACCCCGACCGATTTGCGGCCCAGGGTGCTGCGGCACAGCGTGTCGCGATGCAGTGGTCGGTGCGCATCAACGAGGCCTACCAGCGGCTCAAGGACCCGATCAGGCGGGCGAGCTATTTGTGCGCGCTGAACGGCTCCCCCATCGATGCCGAGAAGAACACGGCGATGCCCTCGGATTTTCTCCATCAGCAGATGGAATGGCGGGAGGAGCTCGATGACGCGCGCGACGCCGCCGCGCTCGACAAGTTGCGTGCAGAGGTCGAGGCCGGCCGCGCTCGGGCGCTGTCTTCGCTCGACTGGCTGATCGACGAGAAAGGCGACTACCCCGGCGCGGCGCGCCAGGTGAGAGCCCTCATGTTCATAGAGCGCTTTGGCGAGGACATCGAAGCCAAGTCCGAGCAGTGGGGACAATAGCGGCATGAATTGCCCCCACGCTCACCACTTCGTGTATTCGCTGCCCCCCGAGGGGGCGCAGGCCCCCCTTGGGGCGGCCCGGCGGGAGGCCTGATGGCATTGCTCCAGATTTCCGAACCCGGCCAGGCGCCGGATCCGCACCAGCGCCGCATCGCGGTCGGCATCGACCTCGGCACCACGCATTCGCTGGTTGCGGCGGTGCGCAGCGGTGTGGCCGAATGCTTGCCCGACGCCGAAGGCCGCGTGGTGCTGCCGTCGGCCGTGCGCTACCTTGACAAGGAGCACCGCCAGATCGGCTTCGACGCGCTCGCCGCGCGTGCCGTCGACCCGGCCAACGTCATCACCTCGGTCAAGCGCCTCATGGGACGCGGCGTGCAGGACATCGTCAACCGCGATGCCATGGCCTACCGCCTGAGCGGCGATGGGGGCATGGTGAAGGTGCAGACCGTGGCGGGCGAGAAGTCGCCGGTCGAGGTGAGCGCCGAAATCCTCGCGACCTTGCGCTACCGGGCCGAAGACACCTTCGACGACGAGCTCTACGGCGCCGTGATCACCGTGCCCGCGTACTTCGACGAGGGCCAGCGCCAAGCCACCAAAGATGCAGCCCAGCTCGCCGGGCTCAATGTATTGCGCCTGATCAGCGAGCCCACGGCGGCCGCGATCGCCTACGGCCTGGACAACGCGAGCGAGGGCCTCTACGCGGTTTACGACCTCGGCGGCGGCACCTTCGACATCTCGATCCTGAGGCTCACGCAGGGCGTGTTCGAGGTCATCGCCACCGGCGGCGATTCGGCGCTCGGCGGCGACGACTACGACCATGCGCTGGCCGACCTCGTGCTGGCGCAAGCCGGACTCGAGGCGCAGAGCGACATCGACAAGGCAGTGCTGCTGGTCGCCGCGCGGGCCGTGAAGGAGGCGTTGTCGACTGCCGAATCCGCCACTTTCGCGGCGGACCTGGCAAGTACCCCGCTGCGGGTCGAAATCCGGCGCGAGCAGTTCGAAGCGGCCACCGCCAGCCTCACCGCACGCACCATCGCGGCGGTGCGCAAGGCCTTGCGCGACGCCCGGCTCCAGTCGGGCGAGTTGCAGGGCATCGTGCTGGTCGGCGGCGCCACGCGCATGCCGCAGATTCGACGTGCCGTCGCCGAATTCTTCGGCCGCGAGCCGCTGATCAACCTGAACCCCGACGAAGTCGTCGCGCTCGGCGCCGCGATCCAGGCCAACCAGCTCGCCGGCAACGGCGGCGCCGACGACTTGCTGCTGCTCGACGTGATTCCGCTCTCGCTCGGGATCGAGACCATGGGCGGGCTGGTCGAGCGCATCGTCCCGCGCAACCAGACCATCCCGACGGCCATGGCGCAGGACTTCACGACCTACCAGGACGGCCAGACCGCGCTGGCGCTGCACGTGGTGCAGGGCGAGCGCGACCTGGTGGCCGATTGCCGCAGCCTGGCGCGCTTCGAATTGCGCGGCATTCCGCCGATGGCCGCCGGCGCCGCGCGCATCCGCGTCACCTTCACCGTCGATGCCGACGGGCTGCTCAGCGTGAGTGCGAAGGAGCAGGGCAGCGGCGTGGAAGCGAGCGTCACGGTCAAGCCGTCCTACGGACTTTCCGACGACCAGATCGCATTCATGCTGCAGGAAAGCTTTTCGACCGCCGAGCAAGACATGCAGGCGCGTGCACTGGTCGAGGCGCGCGTCGATGCCGACCGCATGCTGCTCGCCACGCAGAGCGCGCTGAACGCTGACGGCGACCTTCTGAGCGCCGAGGAGCGTGAAGCGATCGAAGCGCTGATGGCCGCGCTGCGCGAGGCCCGAAGAGCCGATGACGCGGCGGTCGTCGAAGCCGCGACCAAGGCATTGGCGGATGGCACCGAAGCCTTCGCTGCCGAGCGCATGAACGCGGGCATTGCGCGTGCGCTCTCGGGCCGTCAGATCGAATCTCTCTAGAACCTCAATGCCCACGATCAAGATCCTTCCCCATTCCGAATACTGCCCGCAAGGCGCCGAGATCAGCGCGCCGGCCGGCACCTCGATCTGCGAGGCGCTGCTGGAGAACCACATCAATATCGAGCACGCCTGCGAGATGAGCTGCGCCTGCACCACCTGCCACGTCGTGGTGCGCAAGGGGCTCGAATCGCTGAATGAGGCGGAAGAGGGCGAGGAAGACCTGCTCGACCGCGCCTGGGGCCTCGAGCCGCAGTCGCGGCTGAGCTGCCAGGCGATACTGGCGCAGACCGATCTGACGGTCGAGATTCCGAAATATTCGATCAACCACGCCAAGGAAAATCACTGATGTCGCGCCAGATCGTCCTGGACACCGAAACAACGGGACTTTCGGCAGAGAACGGCGACAGGGTCATCGAGCTCGGCTGCGTCGAGCTGTTCAATCGCAAGCTCACCGGCAACGACCTGCACATCTACTTCAATCCGGAGCGCGAGAGCCACGAAGACGCGCTCAAGGTGCACGGGCTGACGACCGACTTCCTGCGCGACAAGCCGAAGTTCGCCACGCTCGCGAACGACATCGTCGAGTACCTGCGTGATGCCGAGCTGATCATCCACAACGCGGCCTTCGACGTCGGCTTCCTCAACAAGGAATTCGAGCTTGCCGGCCTGCCGCCGCTGCGCAGTTTCGTCGGCGAGGTCACCGATACGCTGGCGATGGCGAAGGCGGTCTATCCCGGCAAGCGCAATTCGCTGGACGCGCTGTGCGACCGTTTCGGCGTCGACCGCTCGAACCGCACCTTCCACGGCGCCAAGCTGGATGCCCAGTTGCTGGCCGACGTCTATATCAACCTGACGCGTGGCCAGGATGCGCTTCTGATCGACATCGCGTCGAACGAGCCGACCATGGGCGCGGTGGTGATGGTCGACTTGCGCAGCTTCGAGCTGCCGGTGCTGATGGCGACCGAGCACGAACTTTCCGCGCACGAAGAACTGTTGGCGCAGCTAGACAAAGTCAGCAAGGGCCAAACGCTTTTCCGACAAATCGGCGAAAACGCTGTGGCATAATTGCGGGCTTCGCGCCACACGGCACGAAAATCCATCCGGCGCCTAGCGTCGGACATCATTTGATTCGGCGCCGATGGTGTCGAGGGGCGGTTAGCTCAGGGGTAGAGCACAGCATTCACACTGCTGGGGTCGGAGGTTCGAAGCCTCCACCGCCCACCAATTCTTCTTCCTTGTCCTGTTCGTGTCGGCTGGTGCCGACGCGAACTGCGGCTGTGCGCTGGTTGTCGCGGGCCGCAAAGCGCGTAGAACGCGAGGGAAAGGAGAAGCGACCATGGCCACGAGTCCCGATCTTCCGACGCCCATCACCTCCGATCCACCCGACGTGCCGGAGCTTCCGGTCGAGCCGGACGAAGGTCCCGCCACGCCGCCTGGCGGTCCTTCGGATCCCGAAAACCCGTTCCCCGCCCAGCCGGAGTGAACCAGGCGCGCGCGGGCCCGCTAAGCTCGCCGGATGGATGAATTCGATTGCGCCGTCATCGGCGCCGGTGTGGTTGGCCTGGCCGTTGCCCGAGCGCTTGCGCGGAAAGGCCGCGAGGTCATCGTGCTCGAGGCCGAGGGCGCCATCGGCACCGGCACCAGTTCCCGCAACAGCGAGGTGATCCACGCGGGCATCTATTACCAGGAAGGTTCGCTCAAGGCGCGGCTGTGCGTCGAAGGCAAGCAACTGCTCTACGACTATGCGGCCGAGCGTGGCCTGCCGCATCGCCGCTGCGGCAAGCTGATCGTGGCCACGGCGCCGGCGCAGGTCGCGCAGCTGGAGGCCATTGCCGCCAAGGCGCGGGCCAACGGCGTCGACGATCTGGTGCTTCTTTCGCGTGCGCAGGCGCGCGCGATGGAGCCGCAGCTCGAATGCCTGGCCGCCCTGCATTCGCCGAGCACCGGCATCGTCGACAGCCACGCGCTGATGCTGAGCCTGCAGGGCGATCTCGAGCAGGCTGGCGGCGTCGTCGCCCTCAAGTCGGCGGTCGTGCGCGCCGAGTGCGCGGACGGCGCCATCGTCTTGATGGCCCAGGACGGCACCGCCCTGCGCTGCAACAGCGTCGTGAACGCGGCCGGCCTGGCCGCGCCGGCGCTTGCACGGCGCTTCGAAGGCTTGCCCGCGAGCGCGGTACCGCCCGCCCATTTCGCCAAGGGCAGCTACTTCACGCTGGCCGGTCGCGCGCCGTTCAGTCATTTGATCTACCCGGTGCCCGAGGCGGCGGGCCTGGGCGTGCACCTGACGCTCGATCTGGGCGGCCAGGCCAAGTTCGGCCCCGATGTCCAGTGGGTCGACTCGCCGGACGACCTGGTGGTCGATCCGAAGCGCGGCGACGGCTTCTATGCCGAGGTGCGCAAGTATTGGCCGGCGCTGCCCGACGGCGCGCTCATTCCCGGGTACGCCGGCATCCGGCCGAAGATTTCCGGTCCGGGCGAGCCGGCCCGCGATTTCGTGATCGAGGGCCCCGCCGTCCACAGCGTCCCGGGGCTGGTCAATCTGTTCGGCATCGAGTCGCCGGGACTCACTAGCAGCCTCGCGATCGGCCGGCATGTGGGCGCATTGCTGCCGTAGACCCGCGCGGCCATGTACCATGGAACGCCACGCCGCTTGCCGGCGTGAAGCCGCCGGCGCGGTGCCGGTGCAATCCTCGGAGGGAAGATTTCAATGACTGCATCCTCAAATCTCGAAGCGGCTGCCAACGCCGTGGCCGAAGACATTGCCAGCGACGTTCGCGGTGTGCTCGCGAGCAAGGATCTCGACACCTTGCCCCACATCAAGGCCTTGCGCCAGCGCATCGACAGCAAGCTCGCCATCGCCCGCGAGCTCGCGGCGGAGAAGAGCAAGCTCGCCGCCAAGAAGGCGCGTGAAGCGGCCAACACCGCCAATGCCTACGCCCATGACGAGCCGTGGCAAATCGCCGGTGCCGCCTTGGCGGTGGGCGTGCTGGTAGGTTTGCTGCTTGGCCGCCGCTGAGCCTTGCCGATTCGGCCGGCGCGAGGGCCTCGGGGGCCTCGCATGAGGCTGCTGTCCCTGTTCGGGCTGGACGCGCGCCTTCGCCGGTTGCGCATCGCAGCCGGCGAAGGCGCCCTGGCAGCCGAAGATCGTGTCCAGTTGCTGCGGCTGGCATGGGAAGAAGAAAAGCAGCGCCTGCAGCTGATGCTGGTCCTGGTGATCGCGGTGATCGGGCTCACGACGGTGACCGTCGCCTTGCTGTCGGTGGCGGTGGTCGTGCATTTCTGGGAGACGCCGAACCGCGTTGCGGCCGCCTGGGTGGTGGCGGCGATATGGATCGCGCTCTGGCTTGTTGCAGCCGTGGCGTTGATGCGCACCTTGCGCAAGACCTCGGATGCCTTCGACCCGGCACGCCGCGAGTTCGAGCGCGATTGGGAATGGGTTCAAGACCGCTTCGGCCTAGGCGACGAAGGCGAGGCGCCACCGCGTGAACCCAGGCCCCGGAGCCGTGAGGAACTGCTCCAGCGCATCGCGCGCCAGCGCGAGCGCATCGCGACGCTGCAAGGCGAATCGCCGAAGAAGGCCGACGCACCCGCTGCGGACGAGTCTCCCAGCGCCGCAGCGCTGCGGATCGCGCGCGAGCATCCGGTCGCGACCGGTGTCGTGACGGCCGCTGTTGTGGCGGTGCTCGGTCCGCGCCGCGTGCTGCGCTGGGCGGCTGTGGTCGTCCCGGTGCTGTGGCGGATGCGTTGATCCGGATGGCAGCTCAGCCGCTGCGCTTGCGCAGCGCCTGGGCGGCCTGGCGCACCAGCGCCGGTCCCCGGTAGATCAGCCCGGTGTAGATCTGCACGAGATCGGCGCCGGCGGCGATCTTGGCCTCGGCATCGGCGGCGCTCAGGATGCCGCCGACGCCGATGATCGGAAAATCACTGCCCAATGCCGATCGCAACTGACGGATCACTCGGTTGCTCGCTTCCCTGACCGGGGCACCCGAGAGGCCGCCAGCCTCGTTCGCATGCGGCAGGCCCGCTACCGCGTCACGCGCCAGCGTGGTGTTGGTGGCGACGACGCCGTCCATGCCGTGGCGGCGCAGCGTGGCCGCGATCACCCGAACCTGGGCCTCGTCGAGATCCGGCGCGATCTTCACGAACAGCGGAACCCGCTTGCCATGCCGTGCAGCGAGCGCGGCACGCTTGTCCGCCACCGCGCCGAGCAGTGCGTCGAGCGCCTCGTCGCTCTGGAGCGAACGCAGGTTGGCGGTGTTGGGGCTGGAGATGTTGATCGTCACATAGTCGGCATGCGGGTAGACGCCGTCCAGGCCGAACAGGTAGTCGTCCACGGCCCGCTCGATCGGCGTCGCAGCGTTCTTGCCGATGTTGAGCCCCAGCAGCATCGGCCTCTTTGAATCGTTCCGGCGAAAGCGCGCGCGCTGCACGTTGGCAAGGAAAGCGTCGAGCCCTTCGTTGTTGAAGCCGAGCCGGTTGATCAGCGCGTCGCGCTGGGGCAGGCGGAACATGCGCGGCTTCGGATTGCCGGGCTGCGCCTTCGGCGTGACCGTGCCGACCTCGACGAAGCCGAAGCCCATGGCGGCAAAGGCGTCGATACAGCGGGCGTTCTTGTCGAGGCCGGCGGCGAGCCCCACCCGGTTCGGGAACGACAGGCCGGCCAGCGTGCGCCGGTCCTCGACGCGGGGCGCCGCATAGACGCAGGCCAGCGGCGTATTCTGCGTGTGCGCCAGCGCGTCGAGCGTCAGCTCATGGGCGTGCTCGGGATCGAAGCCAAAGAGGAAAGGTCGGGCAAGACCGTAAAGAGAGGTGGGGAGCAGCAGGGACATCGGATAATTCTGGACTTCGTAGCCCCAAGGATTCTCTCCGATGACTTCCCCCGCTTCCGCAACGGCCCTGACCCAGGACGAACTCAAGGCGCAGGTCGGCCGCGCAGCGCTCGCCCACGTGGTGAAGGGAGAGATCGTCGGCGTCGGTACCGGCTCGACAGTGAACAAGTTCATCGACGCGCTGGCAACGATCAAGGGCGACATCCGCGGCGCGGTGTCCAGCTCGGTGGCGTCCACCGAGCGCCTGCATGCGCTGGGCATCCCTGTGTTCGACAGCAACGAGGTCGAGGAGCTGTCCGTCTACATCGACGGCGCCGACGAGATCGACGGCCGCGGCTACATGATCAAGGGCGGTGGCGCCGCGCTCACACGCGAAAAGATCGTTGCCGCCCAGTCCAGGCGCTTCGTCTGCATTGCGGATTCTTCCAAGCGCGTGAATACGCTCGGCGCATTCCCGCTGCCGGTCGAGGTGATCCCGATGGCGGCACAGCGCGTGATACGGCAGTTCGCGCGGCTCGGCGGCATGGCCCAGGTGCGCGAGAAGGACGGCGTGGCGCTGCTCACCGACAACGGCCAGCACATCATCGACGTGACGGGCCTCCGGATCACCGACCCCCTGGGCTTCGAGAGCGAAGTGAATCAATGGCCCGGCGTGGTCACCGTGGGGGTTTTCGCCCACCAGCGGGCCAACGTGTGCCTGTTGGGCACGCCGTCCGGCGTGCAGACGCTTCGCTTCGACTGAGCCGAAAGCCGCTTAGAACTTGATGCCGGCCGGGTTGCTCGGCGTCGGGCCGGGCGCAGCAGCGGGCGGCGGGGGGGCCGATGGCGCAGGCGCAGCAGCACGCTGGGGCTGGGCCGCGGGCGCCGGCTGGACCGCCACCAGCGGCTGGGCCGGCGGATTGCGGTAGCTGGCCGGCAACTGGGCGCTCTTGGGATAGCCGGCCGCATCGAGGTACTGCGACCATTCGGCGTCCGAGAAGCCCTTGAGTTGCTGCGTCCCGATGGTCAGCAGCGGCAGCGAGGCCTGGCCGCTCAAGCGCTGCAGCGCCTCCACGTCCTCGTTGCTCTTGACGGTCCGTTCGTCGAAGGGGATTCCGCGCGTCACCAGCAGCGAGCGTGCCGTGCCGCAAGGCCCGCACTCGTCGCTGGTGTAGAGCGTGACCGGGTAGCGCTGCGCAACCTGCCGCAGCTCGTAGGGCAGGCCGGCGCTGGCACCGGCCGCGCTGCCGCCGCGCGGCGCCGTGGGTTGCGCATTGGCGGCAGGCGGCTGGTCCGAGAAGGTGACCTTGCCGTTCTTGTCGACATGGCGGTAGACCGGCTGCGCCAGGGCGGCGCCGGCGGCAAGCAGCAGGGCGAGGCTTGAAAGATATGTTTTGAGCTTCATCGATGACTTTCGTGATCCGATGGCGCGGAGTATCTCAGGCCGCGCGGACGCCGCGCCACATCAGGCCGGCTGCGCCTCGGTCATGCCCTGGTGCCGCAGCAGCGCATCGAGCTGCGGCTCGCGGCCCCGGAAGGCCTTGAAGGACTCCATCGCGCTGCGGCTGCCGCCGGCTTCGAGGATGGCCTGCCGGTATTTGCGGCCGGTCTCGATGCTCGGTTCGCCATTGGCGCCGGCGGTCTCCTCGAAGGCCGCGTAGGCGTCGGCGCTCAGCACCTCGGCCCACTTGTAGCTGTAGTAGCCGGCCGCGTAGCCACCCGAGAAGATGTGGCTGAAAGTGTTGGGCGTGCGGCTGAAGGGCGGCGAAGGCATCACCGCAACCTCGTCGCGCACCTTGCCGAGCAGCGCCATCACGTCGCCCGGCTGGGCGCTGGCGGCGTCGTATTCGGTGTGCAGCAGCATGTCGAACAGTGAGAACTCGATCTGCCGCAGCGTCTGCAGGCCGCTCTGGAAGTTCTTCGCCGCGGTCATCTTGTCGAACAGCGCGCGCGGCAGCGGCTCGCCGGTGTCGACGTGCGAGGTCATGTGCGCGAGCACATCCCACTCCCAGCAGAAGTTCTCCATGAACTGGCTCGGCAGCTCGACGGCGTCCCACTCGACCCCGCTGATGCCCGAGACGTCGCGCTCGTCGACCTGCGTGAGCATGTGGTGCAGGCCGTGGCCGAACTCGTGGAACAGCGTCGTCACGTCGTCGTGCGTGAGAAGCGGCGGCTTGCCGTCGACGCCTTCTGCGAAGTTGCAGACCAGTTGCGCGACCGGGGTCTGCAGCGTGCCGGTGTCCGGCCTGCGCCAGCGGGCGCGCACATCGTCCATCCAGGCGCCGCCGCGCTTGGCGGCCCGGGCTGCAGGGTCGAGATAGAACTGGCCGATCTTCTGCCCCGCGCGTTCGATGCGGTAAAACTCGACGCTCGGATGCCACACCGGCGCGCTGTCGCGACGGATCGACACCTCGAACAGCGTCTCGACGATCTTGAACAGGCCGGCCATCACCTTCGGCGCGGTGAAGTACTGCTTGACCTCCTGCTCGCTGAAGGCATAGCGCGCCTCCTTGAGCTTCTCGCCGATGTAGCTCCAGTCCCAGGGCTGCGGGTCGACGATAGCGAGCTGCTGTGCCGCGAAAACCCGCAGGTCGGCCAGATCGCGCTCGCCGTACGGCCTGGCCTTGGCTGCGAGATCGCGCAGGAACTTGACGACCTGCCCGGCCGACTCCGCCATCTTGGGCACGATGGAAAGCTCGCCGAAATTGGGGTAGCCGAGGAGCAGCGCCTCTTCCTGGCGCAGCGCGAGGATCTCGCGGATCAGCTCGGTGTTGTCGAAGGCCGGGTCGCCGAATTCGCTGGCGCGCGTGACATAGGCGCGATAGAGCTTCTCGCGCAGCGCGCTGCTCCTGGCGAACTGCATGACCGGCAGGTAGGAGGGCATCTTCAGCGTGAGCTTGTAGCCCTCCTTGCCCTCGGCTTCGGCCGCCGCGCGCGCCGCGCTGACGACATCTTCCGGCAGGCCCTCGAGCTCGCCGAGCGGGGCGTAGTACGCGAACGCATCGGTCGCGTCGAGCGCGTTCTCGCTGAACTTCTGGCTCAGCTCGGCCTGGCGCTCCTGGATTTCAGCGAAGCGCTTCTTCGCGTCGCCCTGCAGTTCGGCACCGCCGAGGACGAAGTTGCGCACGGCATAGAGGTGCGCCTGGCGCTGCTCGGAATTCAGCGTCGCCGGATCGATCGCCTTGTACTTCGCGTAGAGGCGCTCGTCGGAGCCCAGGCGCGTCCAGAAGGCGGTGACGCGGGGCATCGCCTCGTTGTAGGCGGCGCGCAGTTCCGGCGTGTCGGCGACCGCGTTGAGATGGCCCACGGCGCCCCAGGCGCGGCTGAAACGCTCCGAGGCGACGTCGAGCACCTTGGCGATCGCGGTCCAGTCGGCCGGGAATTCCGGCGTGGTCACCGCCTGCAGCGCGGCCTCGGCGTCGGCAAGCAGCGCATCGACGGCGGGTGCGACATGCTCGGGCCTGATCCGGTCGAACAGCGGGAGGTCGTCGAAGTCGAGGAGGGGGTTGTCGTTCATGGCCATGGTGATCAGTTGGCGGCGCGCTCGGCCGCTTCAAGGGTGTTGGCGAGCAGCATGGCACGGGTCATCGGGCCCACACCGCCGGGTACGGGCGTGATCCAGCCGGCCACTTCTTTCACGCCTTCGAAGTCCACGTCGCCGGCGAGCTTGCCGTCGTCCCGGCGGTTCATGCCGACGTCGATGACCACGGCGCCCGGTTTCACCATGTCCGCCGTCAGGATGTTGCGCTTGCCGACCGCGGCGACGACCACATCGGCCTGGCGCGTGAGGGCCGCGAGATCCTGCGTCGCGCTGTGGCAGATGGTCACGGTGGCGTTCTTCGCGAGCAGCATCATGGCCATCGGCTTGCCCACGATGTTGCTGCGGCCGATCACCACCGCGTGCTTGCCGCGCAGGTCATAGCCGATCGATTCGAGCATCTTCATGCATCCGTGGGGCGTACACGGCCAGAACCCCGGCTGGCCCACCATCAGCGCACCGGCGCTTGCGACGTGGAATCCGTCCACGTCCTTGGCGGGCGAGATGGCCTCGATGACCCGGTGGCTGTCCATGTGCCGGGGCAGCGGCAGCTGCACCAGGATGCCGTGCACCTTGGGATCATCGTTGAGCGCGTGGATGCGTGCCAGCAGCTCTGCCTCGGTCATCGAAGCGGGATAGCGTTCGAGTTTTGCCGCGAGGCCGGTTTCGCTGCTGTCGTTGACCTTGTGCTTGACGTAGACCTGGCTCGCGGGATCGTCGCCGACCAGAACGATGGCGAGCGAGGGTTCGATGCCGCGCGCTTTCAGCGCCGCGATGCGGCCCGACACGTCGCTGCGAATTTTTCGGGAGAGGGCGTTGCCGTCGATCAGTTGAGCTGTCATCGCTTTTAGATTTTCCAAGTAAAAACGCCCGCTTGCGCAGGCGTCGAAGGTCGGTATGGCTATGGCGACGATAGCCGCTAGGCTGCCTTGCCGGGCGCCGCCTGTCCCAAGGCGATCTTGAGCAGGTCGGCCACCGTGTTCGCGTTGAGCTTTTCCATGATGTTGGCGCGGTGCGCTTCCACCGTCTTGATGCTGATGCCGAGGTCGTCTGCGATCTGCTTGTTGAGCCGGCCGGCGACGATGCGCTCGAGCACCTGCGCCTCGCGGCCGGTGAGCTTGGACAGCAGCGCATCGCGGCTGGCCGACTGCTGGTGCTGCGCGAAGGCGCCGCGCGCGTGTTCGAGCATGCGTTCGACCAGCGCCACCAGCGCTTCGTCGTTGAAGGGCTTTTGGATGAAATCCATCGCGCCCTTTTTCATGCTGTCGACCGCCATCGGCACGTCGCCGTGGCCGGTGATGACGACGATCGGCAGCGGCGAGCGGCGCTCGATCAGGCGGTCTTGCAGTTCGATGCCCGACATGCCGCCCATGCGGATATCGACGATCAGGCAGGCGACCTCGCGCGGGTCGTAGCGGGACAAGAAGGATTCCGCAGAATCGAAGCAGCGAACCCGGTAGTCCTTGCCTTCGAGTAGCCATTGCAACGAATCGCGGACCGCTTCGTCGTCATCGACGACATAGACCGTGCCCTTCTTGGGAATCAAACTCATGCAGGTACCTTCGCCTCGTTGCTTGCTACGGAATCAATAGCGTCCAACACCGGAATCCAGAAGGAAAAACGGCATCCGACCACGTCCGGGCCATTGTAGATGTTCTCTGCCTTCATCCGGCCGCGGTGCGACTCGACGATGGTGCGGCAGAGGTTGAGCCCGATGCCCATGCCCTCGGGCTTGGTGGAGAAGAAGGCTTCGTAGAGCCGATCCATCACTTCGGGCGCGAGGCCCATGCCGGTGTCCTGCACCGAGAACTCGACTGCGTTCTGGCCGTCGATGACCTTGGGCAGCACGCGCAGCTCGACGCTGCGGCGTGCCAGCGGCCGGTCGGCGAGGTCGATCGATTCGGCGGCGTTCTTCAGCAGGTTGACCATCACCTGTTCGATCAGGATCGGGTCGACCCGCACCACCGGAAGGCGCGCCGCCACGTAGTGGTTGAGGCGAACGTTGCGGCGCCGCAGCTCGATGCCGGCGAGCTCGACCGCTTCGCTCACCATGGTCGAGACCTCGGCCGGCGTGCGGTTGGGCTCGCTGCGCTTCACGAAGGAGCGGATGCGCTGGATGATCTGGCCCGCGCGCTGCGCCTGCTTGGAGGTCTTGTCGAGCGCCGCGAGCAGCGCTTCGGAATCGATCTGCTGCCCGCGGATGCGCGACATCATGCCGTTGCAGTAGTTGGTGATGGCGGTCAGCGGCTGGTTGAGCTCGTGCGCGACGCTGGACGCCATCTCGCCCATGGTGATCAGCCGGCTGGCGGCCTGCGCGCGGTCGGCCTGTGCAGCCGACAGGTCTTCGGCATCGCGCCGCGGCGTGATGTCGGTGGCGATCACCAGTTGTGCGAGCCGGCCGTCGACCCAGGTCAGGTAGCGCGAGCGCACCTCGAGCCACTTGCCGAGCTCGGGCACGAAGATCTCGTTGTTGGCCGGCTGCGCGGCGGTCAGCTGGTCGATCGGCAGGCCGGCGAAGGGGTCGACATCGTCGAGCGCGTCGTCGTGCGCATGCGAGGCCGGTACGCCCGCCTGCGCCACCATGCCCAGGTGCCCGACGGTGTCGGAGCCGAACCAGAGCCGGTACAGCTTGTTGGCGAACAGCAGTTCCTCGCTGCCGAGCGGCGCCACCGACACCGAGGCGTCAAGTGCCTCGAGCACCGTGGTGAAGCGCTCGTAGGAAGCCGACAGCTGCTCGCGGATGCGGGTGGGCTCGGTGATGTCGGTCATCGAGGTCATCCAGCCGGTCTGGTGGCCGCGCGCATCGATCAGCGGCGACACGTAGAGGCGGGCGTTGAACACGCTGCCGTTCTTGCGCTTGACGCGCACCTGGAAACCGCCCGGCAGCGCGCGGCCGTGCAGCTCTTCCTCGAGCCGCTCGTTCATGATCTCGCGGTCCGACTCCAGCCAGTAGGGGAAGGGCGGCGTCTGGCCCACGAGCTCGCTCTCGTCCCAGCCCGTCATCGCGCAGAAGGCCGCGTTGACGTAGGTGATGCGGCCCTCGAGATCGAGCACGCGCATGCCGGTGAGCATGGAGTTCTCCATCGCGCGCCGGAAGTTGGTTTCGGCCACCAGGGCCTGCTGCGCCTGGAGGCGCCTGCGCGTGTGGCGCCAGGTGCCGATCAGCATCCAGCTCGTGAGCACGCTGAGCGCGCCCACCAGCCAGAAGAGGCCATTGCCGACCACGCCCTGCGAGGTGCGGTAGGCCTGGGCGCGCAGCACCAGCGCGTTGCCCACCGGCGAGACCGGCACTTCGTATTCGTTGGTCTGTTCGGACCAAGGCAGGAGGCGGGTTTCGGCCTCGCGCGGGCTGGCGACGGTGTTGCCGGCGATCAGGCCGCCCTTGGCATCGAGCAGCGACACCGCGTAGCGCGCCGACACCTCTGAGGGCATGCCGTAGCGCAGCAGCCCGTCGATCGAGAACTCGCCCAGCACCATGCCCGCGAACAGGCCCTGGTCGAAGAAGGGAATGTGCAACTGAAGCATGGACGGCGGATCGCCGCCGGCCACCGGTTGCGAGAACACCGGCTGGCGCAGCTCGCGCGCCAGCGCGTAGTTGCTCTCGATGTCGCCCGGCCGCAGCACGTCGCCCACCGCATGCTGCTGCGCCGGATGGACGCTGGGCGCCGCGTAGCCCGCCTTGAAGCGGCGCCGGTCGTCGATCCAGCTGATCGCCTGCAGCTCGGGAAACTGGCTGACCAGCGATTCCGAGCGGCTCGCGAACTCGGTGGCGTCGATCTCGCGGTTGGAGGCATCGCGCGCCAGGCGCATCAGCTGCTCCTGCCGTTCCAGAAGCCGCAGCCGCACGCGCTGCTGCGCGTACTCCACGTCGCGCTTGACCGACTCCTGCTCGCGCTCCGCCTCTTCCGCGCGCAGGTACCAGAAGGCCGCGACGATGGCTGCGAGAAAGAGCAGCACCGCCGCCAGCGGCGCCAGCATCGCGACCGCGTCCTGCAGCACCGGCGTTTGCCTGCGCCACCAGCGCCGCCACCAGGACAGCGGCGACGCGTTGACAGCGCTGCGCGCGACCGCGATCGGAGAGGAAAAGGACATCGCGTGAGTTTAGGGGAAGGGCCTGCAGCGGGAGCGACGGGCGTGCAGTGCCATGGCTGCGAACGAGGCCGTCTGTGCTTCATTTCTCCATCGATGAAATTCAATGATTTTCATAATAAGAAAACGTCACGCACTATTTGAAATTCAGATATTTCTGTGAGAAACTCCCGCGCGCTGCCGGATACGGCACTAAATTACCCAGCCACACCCTTCAAAAAGGAGACAAGCATGTCGGCAATTCCCGAGAACCGGTTCGGTTCGGCCGCGAACGACACGGACGCACAAGAAACCCGCGAGTGGATGGACGCCCTGTCCGCTGTCATCCAAAGCGAAGGCCCCGACCGGGCGCACTTTCTGCTCGAGCAACTGCTCGAACATGGACGCCAGAACAGCATCGACAAACCGTTCTCGGCCAATACTGCCTACGTCAACACCATCGAGCCGGACCAGGAGGAGCGCTGCACCGGCAACCTGGAAATCGAAGAGCGCCTGCGCGCCTACATGCGCTGGAACGCGATGGCGATGGTCGTGAAGGCCAACCGCCACCATCCACCCGAAGGGGGCGACCTGGGCGGCCACATCGGCTCCTTCGCTTCGCTGGCCAACATGTTCGGCGCCGGCTTCAACCACTTTTGGCATGCCGAAAGCGAGAACCATGGAGGCGACTGCCTCTACATCCAGGGCCACGTCTCGCCCGGCATCTATGCCCGCGCCTATCTCGAAGGCCGCCTGAGCGAGGAGCAGTTGCTCAACTTCCGCCAGGAGGTCGACGGCAAGGGCCTGTCGAGCTATCCGCATCCGAAGCTGATGCCCGAGTTCTGGCAGTTCCCGACCGTCTCGATGGGCCTGGGCCCGCTGATGGCGATCTACCAGGCGCGTTTCCTCAAGTACCTGCATGCCCGCGGCATCGCCAACACCGAGAACCGCAAGGTCTGGGTGTTCTGCGGCGACGGCGAAATGGACGAGGTCGAATCGCTGGGCGCCATCAGCCTGGCGGCGCGCGAGCGGCTTGACAACCTGATCTTCGTCATCAACTGCAACCTGCAGCGCCTGGACGGTCCGGTGCGCGGCAACGGCAAGATCATCCAGGAGCTCGAAGGCGAATTCCGCGGCTCGGGCTGGAACGTGATCAAGCTGATCTGGGGCAGCAACTGGGATCCGCTCCTGGCGCGCGACAAGGACGGCGCGCTGCGCAAGATCATGATGGAGACCAACGACGGCGACTACCAGTCGTTCAAGGCCAACGACGGCGCCTACGTTCGCAAGCACTTCTTCGGCCGCGATCCGCGCACGCTGGAGATGGTCGCCAAGATGAGCGACGACGACATCTGGAACCTGCGCCGCGGCGGCCACGACTCGCAGAAGGTGTATGCGGCCTTTGCGGCGGCGGTCAAGCACACGGGCCAGCCCACGGTGCTGCTGGTCAAGACCGTCAAGGGCTTCGGCATGGGCAAGGTCGGCGAGGGCAAGAACACGGTGCACCAGACCAAGAAGCTGGGCGACGAGGACATCAAGGCCTTCCGCGATCGCTTCAACATCCCGATCCCCGACAGCCAGATCGCCGACCTGCCGTTCTACAAGCCGGCCGACGACACGCCGGAGATGAAGTACCTGCACGAGCGCCGCAAGGCCCTCGGCGGTTACCTTCCCGCTCGGCGCATCAAGGCCGATGAGAACTTCGCGGTGCCGGCGCTCGACACCTTCAAGGCCGTGATGGAGCCCACCGCCGAAGGCCGCGAGATCTCCACCACGCAGGCCTACGTGCGCTTCCTCACGCAGCTGCTGCGCGACAAGGCTTTGGGCCCGCGCGTGGTGCCGATCCTGGTCGACGAGGCGCGCACCTTCGGCATGGAAGGCCTGTTCCGCCAGATCGGCATCTACAACCCCGATGGCCAGCAGTACACCCCGGTCGACAAGGACCAGGTCATGTACTACAAGGAAGACAAGAGCGGCCAGATCCTGCAGGAAGGCATCAACGAGGCTGGCGGCATGTCGAGCTGGATCGCCGCGGCCACGTCGTACAGCACCAACAACCGCATCATGGTGCCGTTCTACGTGTACTACTCGATGTTCGGCTTCCAGCGCATCGGCGATCTGGCCTGGGCGGCGGGCGACATGCAGGCGCGCGGCTTCCTGCTGGGCGGCACCTCGGGGCGCACAACGCTCAACGGCGAAGGCTTGCAGCACGAGGACGGCCACAGCCATATTCTCGCGAACACCATCCCGAACTGCGTGAGCTACGACCCGACCTTCGCGCACGAAGTCGGCGTGATCCTGCACCATGGCCTGAAGCGCATGGTGGAGAAGCAGGACAACGTCTACTACTACCTGACGCTCTTGAACGAGAACTACCCGATGCCCGGCCTGCAGCCCGGAACGGAAGAACAGATCATCAAGGGCATGTACCTCTGCAAGCAGGCCCCGGTGGTCAAGGCTGCGAAGGGCAAGGAGGCGCCGACGGTGCAGCTGCTGGGCAGCGGCACGATCCTGCGCGAGAGCATCGCGGCGCAGGAACTGCTCGAGAAGGACTGGGGCGTCAGCGCCTCCGTGTGGAGCTGCCCGAGCTTCAACGAGCTCACGCGCGACGGGCAGGAGGCCGACCGCTGGAACCTGCTGCATCCGACCGACGAGCCGCGCCTGTCCTTCGTGGCCGAGCAGCTTTCGGCGAGCACCGGCCCGGTGGTGGCGTCGACGGACTACATGAAGGCCTACGCCGAGCAGATCCGCCCCTTCATTCCGAAGGGCCGCACCTACCGGGTGTTGGGCACCGACGGCTTCGGCCGCAGCGACTTCCGCAACAAGCTGCGCGAGCACTTCGAGGTCAACCGCCACTTCATCGTGGTGGCCGCGCTCAAGGCGCTGGCCGACGAGGGCACGGTGCCGGCGGCCAAGGCGGCCGAGGCGATCAAGAAGTACGGCATCAACGCTGAAAAGATCAACCCGCTCTACGCGTAAACAACAACCAACAATCAACTGCGCCTCTAGGGCGGGAGACACTTTTATGGCAACAGTGGAAGTCAAGGTGCCGGACATCGGCGATTTCGATGAAGTCGCAGTGATCGAAGTGCTGGTGAAGGTGGGCGATTCGGTGAAGGCCGAGCAGTCGCTCATCACGGTGGAGTCGGACAAAGCCTCGATGGAGATTCCGTCGAGCCAGGCCGGCGTCGTGAAGGAACTCAAGGTCCAGGTCGGCAGCAAGGTCAAGGAAGGCTCGGTCGTGCTGGTGCTCGAAGGCGAGGGCGCCGCGGCGGCACCTGCTGCATCCGCGCCGCCGGCCGCGGCACCGGCGCCCGCAGCGTCTGCACCAGCGCCGGCTGCGGCTGCTCCGGCCGCTGCTGCGGCCACAGGCCCGGTCGAGGTCAAGGTGCCGGACATCGGCGACTTCAAGGATGTCGCCGTGATCGAGGTGCTGGTGAAGCCGGGCGACACCATCAAGGAAGAGCAGTCGCTGATCACGGTCGAGTCGGACAAGGCCTCGATGGAGATTCCGTCGTCCGCGGCCGGCGTGCTGAAGGAGCTGAAGGTCAAGGTCGGCGACACGGTCAACATCGGCGACCTGATCGCGGTGGTCGAAGGTTCGGGCGGCGCTGCCGCTCCGGCGCAGGCCGCTGCGGCGCCCGCGCCGGCGAGCGCCTCGGCACCTGCGCCGGCCGCTGCTGCTGCGGCACCATCCGCCGCGCCGGCCGCCGCGCCGCCCGCGCACGATCCGACGGTCGCACCCAGCGGCAAGCTGCCGCACGCATCGCCCTCGGTGCGCAAGTTCGCGCGCGAACTCGGCGTGCCGCTCGAGGAAGTCAAGGGCAGCGGGCCCAAGGGCCGCGTTACCCAGGAAGATGTCCAGAACTTCACCCGCGCGGTGATGAGCGGCGCGGCCAGCACCAAGGCCTCGGCGGCCAAGGCGCCCGCCGGCGGCGGCGGCGAAGCCCTCGGCCTGCTGCCGTGGCCCAAGGTCGACTTCACCAAGTTCGGCACGGTCGAGCGCAAGGACCTGTCGCGCATCAAGAAGATCAGCGGCGCCAACCTGCACCGCAACTGGGTGATGATTCCGCACGTCACCAACAACGACGAAGCCGACATCACCGAGCTCGAAGCCTTCCGCGTGTCGACCAACAAGGAGAACGAGAAGTCCGGCGTCAAGGTGACGATGCTGGCTTTCGTGATCAAGGCCGTGGTCTCGGCGCTGAAGAAGTACCCCGAATTCAACACCAGCCTGGACGGCGACCAGCTCGTCTACAAGCAGTACTTCCACATCGGCTTCGCGGCCGACACGCCCAACGGGCTGGTGGTGCCGGTGCTCAAGGATGCCGACAAGAAGGGCGTGCTCCAGATCAGCCAGGAAATGGGCGAGCTCGCGAAAAAGGCGCGCGACGGCAAGCTCGGCTCGGCCGACATGCAGGGCGGCTGCTTCTCGATCAGCTCGCTGGGCGGCATCGGCGGCACGCACTTCACGCCCATCATCAACGCGCCGGAAGTCGCGATCCTCGGCCTGTCCAAGAGCGCGACCAAGCCGGTGTGGGACGGCAAGGCCTTCCAGCCGCGCCTCGTGCTGCCGCTGTCGCTGTCGTATGACCATCGCGTCATCGATGGCGCTTCGGCCGCCCGGTTCAATGCTTACCTGGGCCAAGTCCTCGCCGACTTCCGCCGCGTTCTCCTATGACCACGGTGGTGGCCGTCCGTAAAGGCGGTCAAGTGGTGATGGCCGCCGACGCGCTCGTGACCTTCGGGGACACGCGCCTGTCGTTCAACGCCGAGGCGAACCAGAAGCTCTTCAGGGTCGCCGATGCGGAGGGCGAGAGCGTCTTCGCCGTCGCCGGCGCGGCCGCGCACTTCCTCGTGCTGCAGCAGGCGCTGGCAGCCCAGCCGGCGGATGCGCTGCGTTTCGGCAGCAAGGAGCAGATCTTCCGCACCTTCACGCTGCTGCATCCGGTGCTGAAGGAGTCCTTCTTCCTGCAGACCAAGGAAGATGAGCACGATCCCTACGAATCGAGCCAGTTCACGATGCTGCTCGCCAACCCGAGCGGCATCTACGGGATCTACAGCTACCGCGAGGTCTTCGAGTTCAAGCAGTTCTGGAGCATCGGCTCGGGACGCAGCTTTGCGCTCGGCGCCATGCACGCGGCCTACGAGAAGGCGCGCTCGGCGCGCGAGATCGCGGAAGCCGGCGTCGCCGCGGCCTGCGAATTCGATCGCAATTCGGCAGGCCCGATCGACGTTCTCACACTCAAACTGAAGGTGTCCAAATGAGCGAACAGCAAATCAAGGTGCCGGACATCGGCGATTTCGATGAAGTCGCGGTGATCGAGGTGCTGGTGAAGGTGGGCGACACGGTGAAGGCCGAGCAGTCGCTGATCACGGTGGAGTCGGACAAGGCCTCGATGGAAATTCCTTCGTCGCATGCCGGCGTCATCAAGGCGCTGGCCGTGAAGGTGGGCGACAAGGTGAGCGAGGGCTCCGTGGTGCTGACGCTGGATGTGGCGGAAGGCGCCGCGGCGCCGGCGCCGGCAGCGCCGGCCCCGGCCCCCGCCGCAGCGGCACCGAAGCAGGCCCCGGCGGCCACACAAGCTCCGGCCGCGGCATCGAGCTACACCGGTTCGGTCGACCTCGAATGCGATCTGCTGGTGCTGGGTGCCGGCCCCGGCGGCTACTCGGCCGCCTTCCGCGCGGCCGACCTGGGCCTCAAGGTGGTGCTGGTCGAGCGCTATGCGACGCTGGGCGGCGTCTGCCTCAACGTCGGCTGCATTCCTTCGAAGGCCTTGCTGCACGTTGCGGCGGTGATCGACGAGGTCAAGCATTTCGCCGACCTCGGCGTGAGCTACGGCGAACCGAAGGTCGACCGCGCCAAGCTGCTCGGCCGCAAGAACAAGGTGGTGGGCAAGCTCACCGGCGGCCTCTCCGCGATGGCGAAGATGCGCAAGGTGACGACGGTGCGCGGCATCGGCGAGTTCGTCGACCCGTACCACGTCAAGGTGCAGGAAACCACGGGCGACGGCAAGGCGACCACCGACAAGGCGCAGACGGTCAAGTTCCGGCACTGCGTCATCGCGGCCGGCTCGCAGGCCGTGCATCTGCCCTTCATGCCCAAGGACCCGCGGGTGGTGGATTCGACCGGCGCGCTGGAACTCGGCGTCGATCCCAAGCGCATGCTGATCCTCGGCGGCGGCATCATCGGCCTTGAGATGGGCTCGGTCTACTCCACGCTGGGCGCGCGGCTCGACGTGGTCGAGATGCTCGACGGCCTGATGCAGGGCGCCGACCGCGACCTGGTCAAGGTCTGGCAGAAGCTCAATGCGCCGCGCTTCGACAACATCATGCTGAAGACCAAGACGGTCGGCGCCGAGGCCACCAAGGACGGCATCCGCGTCAGCTTCGAAGGCGAGCAGGCCCCCAAGGAGCCGCAGCTCTACGACCTGGTGCTGCAGGCGGTGGGCCGCAGCCCCAACGGCAAGAAGATCGGTGCCGAGAAGGCGGGCGTGAACGTCAGCGACCGCGGCTTCATTCCCGTCGATATCCAGATGCGCACCAACGTGCCGCACATCTTCGCGGTCGGCGACATCGTCGGCCAGCCGATGCTGGAGCACAAGGCGGTGCACGAAGCGCACGTGGCAGCCGAGGTGATCGCCGGCGAGCAGAAGGGCGACAAGGAGTTGTCGAGCGCGGCTTTCAACGCCCGCGTGATCCCCAGCGTGGCCTACACCGACCCCGAGATCGCCTGGGTCGGGCTCACCGAAGACCAGGCCAAGGCCGAAGGCGTGAAGATCGAGAAGGGCCTGTTCCCGTGGACCGCTTCGGGCCGCGCGATCGCCAACGGCCGCGACGAGGGCTTCACCAAGCTGCTGTTCGATGCCGAATCGCATCGCATCGTCGGCGGCGGCATCGTCGGCACGCATGCCGGCGACATGATCGGAGAGATCGCCCTGGCGATCGAGATGGGCGCCGATGCCATCGACATCGGCAAGACGATCCACCCGCACCCGACGCTCGGCGAGAGCATCGGCCTGGCGGCGGAGGCGGCGCACGGCCACTGCACCGATCTGCCGCCGGTCAAGCGCTGAAGGCATCCACCCAAAAAGAAAGAAACCCGCCGGCCGGCGGGTTTTTTTGGGTGAGCGCTCGACTCAGTCGCCCGTGTTGGCGTTGATCTCGCCCTGCGCCGCCTGCACGCGGCGCGCACCGCTGAAGCGGCGCTGCCAGTAGCTTCCGCTCATGTCCTCGACGCGGACCTGCGCGCCGGGCTTGGGAGAATGGATGAACTTGCCTTCGCCGACGTAGATGCCGACATGGCTGAACGCGCGGCGCATGGTGTTGAAGAACACGAGGTCGCCGGGCTTGAGTTCGCTGCGATCGATCTTCTGGGTGGCGGCGGCCTGTTCTTCGGCGCGGCGCGGAAGCAGGTGGCCGACTGTCTGGTTGTACATGGCACGGACGAAGCCGCTGCAGTCGAAGCCGGTTTCCACCGTGTTGCCGCCGCGGCGGTAGGGGACGCCCAGGAAACCGATGGCGGTAACGACCAGATCGGATGTGCGATCGACGACGGTTTGGCGAACCTGCTGGAGCTGGTTGACCAAGCCCTTGTCGGCAAGCAGGGAATCCAGTTCTTCGGCGCGGTCTTGTTGCGGTGCGGCATGAGCGGCAAATGCAATCAAGAGGCAGGCAGGTAGGAGAAATCGCATGGCGCGTAGGATATGGATGACAAATAGCAATGTCAATTTCATGCGGTTTCGGGATTCTGCACGCAACCCATTGTCCTGCCTACGCTTTTTACATTCACTGATTTTATGAAATGTAAAGCTCTCCGTTATCAGCCATAAGTTGTTCGCTGATGTAAAGCAAAAGTTTTTAGTTATGGGCGATACTTTTTTGCTTGGTGTGCTTTCACTCATTTCGAAGGATCTGGCATGAATTCATCGAAAGTATTCAAGATGGCTTGGTTTCGGATGGCGTCGCTCTCGGGTCTGGCGATCGCGGCAGTGGGCCTCGCTATGGCGGCGCCGCGGCCGGAAGTGGTCGCTTCGGGCCTCCAGAATCCCTGGGGCGTGGGCTTTCTTCCCGACGGGCGCTTTCTGGTGACCGAGAAGTCCGGGCGCATCCGCGTCGTCGCTGCCGACGGCAAGCTGGGCGCACCGCTGGCCGGGCTGCCTGCCATCGCCACCGGCGGCCAGGGGGGGCTGCTGGACGTGCTGGTCGATTCGGCCTTTGCCCGGAACCGGACCTTCTATTTCTGCTACTCCGAACCCGAAGCGGGCGGCTCGGCCAACGGCACGGCCCTGGCGCGGGCGCAACTGTCGGCCGACGGCAGTCGCCTCGAAGGCCTGAAGGTGATCTTCAGCCAGCGTCCCAAGGTCGCCAGCCGCAACCATTTCGGCTGCCGCATCATCGAGGCGAAGGACGGCAGCCTGTTCCTCACGCTGGGCGACCGCTTCAGCCGCAAGGAAGACGCGCAGAAGCTCGACAACCACGTGGGCAAGCTGGTGCGCATCGCCAAGGACGGCAGCGCGCCCGCGGACAACCCCTTCGTCGGCCGGGCCGGTGCGCTGCCCGAGATCTGGAGCTACGGGCATCGCAACGGCCAGGGCGCCGCGCTGGCACCCGACGGAAAGCTCTGGATGCACGAGCACGGCCCGCAAGGCGGCGACGAGATCAACATCCCGGAGGCCGGCCGCAACTACGGCTGGCCGGTGATCACCTACGGCGAGAACTACGGCGGCGGCAAGATCGGCGACGGCATCGCGCGCAAGGACGGGCTGGAGCAGCCGCTGCACTACTGGGTGCCTTCGATCGCGCCCTCGGGCATGGCCTTCGTCACCAGCGATCGCTACGGCGCGGGCTGGAAGGGCAATCTCTTCGTGGGCTCGCTCAAGTTCGGCTACCTCGACCGCATCGAGCTCAAGGACGGCAAGGTCGTCGCCGAACACAAGATGCTGGAAGACGGCAGGGCGCGCATCCGCGATGTGAAGCAGGGCCCGGACGGGCTGCTCTACATCCTGACGGACGAATCCGACGGCAAGCTGCTGCGCTTGCGGCCGGACTGAGCGGGACGGTCAGGGCCATCGGTTCGGTGGTACGGTCTAGCCCCTCGCTTTTCCTGAAAGACATTTGCTCCATGCTGCTCGATGCATCGCAATCCCAACTGGTCCTGGTCGACTACCAGGCGCGCCTGATGCCGGCGATCTTCGAAGGCGAGACCGTGGTCGAGAACGCGGTGCGGCTCGGCCGGATGGCCCGCCTGCTCGACGTGCCGGTCTGGGGCACCGAGGAAAACCCGTCGAAGCTGGGCGAGAACCCGGCCGACATTCGTGCCCTGTGCCAGCGCACGCTGGCCAAGATGCATTTCAGCGCGGCAGAAGAGGGGCTGGGCGAATGGCTGCGCGCGCCTGCCAAGGCGCCGCAGGGCAATGCGCGCAGCCTGCCCAAGCACTTGCAGAAGCCGGCCGCCGCCGAGGAGCGCAACACCATCGTCATCGCGGGCTGCGAAGCCCATGTGTGCCTGCTGCAGACCGCCCTCGATCTGCTGGAGGACGAGTTCGAAGTCTGGGTGGTGACCGATGCCTGCAGCTCGCGCACTGAGCGCAATCGCGATGCCGCCTTCGACCGCCTGGCCGGCGCCGGCGCAGAGCTCGTGACCACCGAAATGGTCGGCTTTGAATGGCTGCGCACGGCCGAGCATCCGCGCTTCGATGACGTGCTGGCGCTGATTCGCTAGAGGACTCGGGACCTCAGGCCGCGAAACCAGCCGCGAAGGCCTGCCGCAGATAGGAGACGAATGCCTCCACCGCGCGCGGCACGTGGGCGGAGTAGGGGCGGATCGCATACAGGCGCTCGCCGAAGGCCCCCACCGGCCGCCACTGCGGCAACACCTCCACCAGCTTGCCGGCCTGCAGGCCGGATTGCGCGCTGAAGTCCGGCAGCAGCGCGATGCCGAGGCCGGTCGCCGCCCCATCGCGCAACGCCTCGCTGTTGTTGGCGGCGAACGGGCCGTTGACCGGCACCGTCGCCTGTTCGCCATCGGCGTCGCGCACGAAGCTCCAGGCCGGCGTGTCCTGCGTCCGCGGGTAGTGCAGGCAGTCGTGCTTCGCCAGGTCCTGCGGCAGTTCCGGCACGCCGCGGCGGCGCAGGTAGGCGCGGCTCGCGACCAGCACCGAGCGGGTGGGGGCCAGCATCCATGCCACATGCGTCTCCGGCGGCGCGGCGGTGTGCCGCACGGCGAGGTCGAAGCCCTCCATCGCGAGCGAGCGCAGGCGATCCGACATGTCCAGCTCCAGACGCACTTCCGGGTAGGCGCGCAGGAAGTCCGCCAGGCGCGGCACCAGCTGCTGGCGCGCGAAGGCCACCGGCGCCGTCACGCGCAGCAGGCCGCGCGGCGCGCTGGCCAGGTCGCGCACGCCGGCGAAGCTGTGCGCGATCCGCTCGAAGGGCGCGCGCATGTCGTCGACCAGGCGCTGCCCGGCCTCGGTGAGGCGCACGCTGCGCGTGGTGCGGCGCACCAGCGGCACGCCGGCAGCGCGCTCCAACTCGGCGATGCGCTGGCTCATGGCTGCCTTGCTGACGCCCAGCCGGGCCGCCGCCGCCGTGTAGCTGCCTTGCTGCTCCAGGACGATCAGCCAATGCAGATGGGTCCAGAGCAATTCGACTTTTTTGTCATCCATGGCCGTATTGTTCACCGCGGCAAACAATCAATTCAGCGCAAGCGCCTAGGCAACAGCGGCGCTGCTTTCTAGACTGGCCGCCTCTCCCTCCACTACCGGCCCGGCCATGACCACCAAGATCTCCGTTCCCACCCCGATCGCGCACTACATCGCGGGCCACCGTGCCGGCGGCGCGTCGTCGCGTACCCAGGACGTCTTCAACCCCGCGACCGGCGCCGTGACCGGCAACGTCGCGCTGGCGAACCGCACCGACGTCGACGCGGCGGTCGCTGCCGCACAGGCCGCCTTTCCCGCCTGGGCCGACACGCCGCCGATCCGCCGCGCGCGCGTGATGTTCAAGTTCCTCGAGCTGCTCAACCGCCATCGCGACGAACTCGCCCACCTGATCACGGCGGAGCACGGCAAGGTCTTCACCGACGCGCAGGGCGAGGTCACGCGCGGCATCGACATCGTCGAGTTCGCCTGCGGCATTCCGCAGCTGCTCAAGGGCGACTACACCGACCAGGTCTCGACCGGCATCGACAACTGGACGCTGCGCCAGCCCCTCGGCGTGGTGGCCGGCATCACGCCCTTCAACTTCCCCGTGATGGTGCCGATGTGGATGTTCCCGGTCGCGATTGCGGCCGGCAACACCTTCGTGCTCAAGCCCAGCCCGACCGACCCCAGCCCCTCGCTGCGCATGGCCGAGCTGCTGAAGGAAGCGGGCCTGCCCGACGGCGTGTTCAACGTCGTGCAGGGCGACAAGGAGGCCGTCGACGCGCTGATCGAGCATCCCGATGTCAAGGCGATCAGCTTCGTCGGCTCGACGCCGATCGCGAACTACATCTACGAAACCGGCGCGCGCCACGGCAAGCGCGTGCAGGCGCTGGGCGGCGCCAAGAACCACATGGTGGTGATGCCCGACGCCGACATCGACCAGACGGTCGACGCGCTGATCGGCGCCGGCTACGGCTCGGCCGGCGAGCGCTGCATGGCGATCAGCGTCGCGGTGCTGGTGGGCGACGCGGCGGACAAGATCATGCCGAAGCTGATCGAACGCGCGAAGACGCTCAAGGTGCTCGACGGCGAGAACCTCGCGGCCGAGATGGGCCCGATCGTCACGCGCGCGGCGCACGAGCGCATCGCCGGCTACATCGCGCAGGGCGAGAAGGAAGGCGCGAAGCTGCTGGTCGACGGCCGCCGCTTCGATGCGGCGCAGGCAGGCGAGGGTTGCGCCAACGGCTTCTGGATGGGCGGCACGCTGTTCGACCACGTCACGCCCGAGATGCGCATCTACAAGGAAGAGATCTTCGGCCCGGTGCTCTCCTGCGTGCGCGTGCCCGACCTCAAGGAAGCGGTGGAGCTGATCAACGCCCACGAGTTCGGCAACGGCGTGGCCTGCTTCACGCGCGACGGCAACGTGGCGCGCGAGTTCTCGCGCCGAGTCCAGGTCGGCATGGTGGGCATCAACGTGCCGATCCCGGTGCCGATGGCCTGGCACGGCTTCGGCGGCTGGAAGAAAAGCCTGTTCGGCGACATGCACGCCTATGGCGAGGAGGGCGTGCGCTTCTACACCAAGCAGAAGTCGATCATGCAGCGCTGGCCGGAAAGCACGCCCAAGGGCGCCGAGTTCGTGATGCCGACGGCGAAGTAGGCAGCGTCAAGGCCGCCGCCGCGACTTCACCGCCGCGGCAAGCTCCTGCAGCACCGGCACGGTCTGCGAAAAGCCGATGCACGCATCGGTGATCGACACGCCGTGCCTGAGCGCGACGCCTGGAACCAGGTCCTGCCGGCCTTCCTCGAGGTGGCTTTCGATCATCACGCCGGCGATGCGTCGCTCGCCGGCGGCGATCTGCCCGGCCACGTCGTGCGCGACCTCGATCTGGCGCCGGTATTGCTTGCTGCTGTTGCCGTGGGAGACGTCGATCATGACCTGCTGGCGCAGGTCCAGCGCGCGCAGCGCCTCGCAGGTTGCGGCCACGTCCACGGCGGCGTAGTTGGGCGTCTTGCCGCCGCGCAGGATGACGTGGCAGTCGTCGTTGCCGCGGGTTTCGAAAATCGCGGCCATGCCCATCTTCGTCATGCCCATGAACGCATGCGGCGCCTGCGCGGCCAGGATCGCATCCGCCGCGACCTTGATGCTGCCGTCGGTGCCGTTCTTGAAGCCGACCGGGCAGCTCAGTCCCGAGGCCAGCTGCCGGTGGCTCTGGCTTTCCGTCGTTCGTGCGCCGATGGCGCCCCAGGCGATCAGGTCGGCGATGAACTGCGGGCTCAGCAGGTCGAGGAACTCCGTGCCGGCGGGAAGGCCCATCGTCGTCAGCTCCAGCAGCAGGCGCCGCGCCCGCTCGAGTCCTTCGTTGATCGCGAAACTGCCGTCGAGGTGCGGGTCGTTGATGTAGCCCTTCCAGCCCACGGTGGTGCGCGGCTTCTCGAAGTAGGTGCGCATCACGATCAGCAGTTCGCCCTGCAGCGCGTCGGCCACGGCTTTCAGCCGGTGGCCGTATTCGAGCGCCTGGTCATGGTCGTGGATGGAGCAGGGGCCGACCACCACGACGAGCCTGTCGTCGCGCCCGTGCAGCACGTCGGCGATCGCCGCGCGGCTGGCTTCCACCAGCGCGAGGGTGTCGTCGCGCACCGGCACGCGCTCCTGCAACAGCGCAGGCGTCATCAGCGGGCGGACGGCGCCGATGCGTACGTCATCGATGCGGGTGGTGTCGATCGTGCTGTCGCGGGAGCCGATCTCGGCGTCGTGGAGGGGGTCGTCAAGTCGGGTCATGTGTTCGGTCACGGTGCGGTTCATGCGTGGGACCACCGGATTGTCCGCCGATAATCGCCCGGTCCGCGCCACCGACCGAGCGCTCTTTCACTTCCCCTGGAGTCACCCATGTCCGCTGTCATTCCCGCAACCTTGATCGCCGGGGACGGCATCGGCCCCGAGATCGTCGATGCGACGCTCGCCGCCCTCGACGCCCTGAAGGCGCCGTTCGAATGGGATCGCCAGGTGGCGGGACTCGGTGGCGTGCAGCAGGCTGGCGACCCGCTGCCTGCGGCCACGCTGGACAGCATCCGCCGCACCCGTCTCGCATTGAAGGGACCGCTCGAAACGCCGTCGGGCGGCGGCTACCGCTCCTCCAACGTTCGCCTGCGCGAAGAGTTCCAGCTCTACGCCAACCTGCGTCCCGCGCGCACCATCATTCCCGGCGGCCGCTTCGACAACATCGACCTGATGGTCGTGCGCGAGAACCTCGAGGGCTTGTACATCGGCCACGAGCACTACGTGCCGATCGACGGCGACCCGCATGCGGTGGCGATGGCCACCGGCATCAACACGCGCCAGGGCAGCCGCCGCCTGCTCGAATATGCGTTCGAGACCGCCGTCGCGACCGGCCGCAAGAAGGTCACGATCGTGCACAAGGCCAACATCATGAAGGCGCTGACCGGCATCTTCCTGGAAACCGGACTCGAGCTGTACGAGCGCAAGTACAAGGGCAAGTTCGAACTCGGCACGGTCATCATCGACGCCTGCGCGATGAAGCTGGTGCTCAACCCCTGGCAGTTCGACATGCTGGTCACGACCAACCTGTTCGGTGACATCCTGTCAGACCTGGTGGCGGGGCTGGTCGGCGGCCTGGGCATGGCGCCCGGCGCCAACATCGGTGCCGATGCGGCCATCTTCGAAGCGGTGCACGGCTCTGCGCCCGACATTGCCGGCAAGGGCATCGCGAACCCCACGGCGCTGCTGCTGGCCGCCGCATTGATGCTCGACCACTGCAAGCTGCCGGAGCTGGCGACGCGCTTGCGCAAGGCCATCGACGAGACGCTGAACATCGACAAGGTGCGCACGGGCGACTTGGGCGGCAGCGCCGGCACCGCCGCGTTCACGAAGGCGCTGGTGAGCCGGATCGCCGGCGGCTGAGGAAGGATGCGGCCGCCGCTCAGTAGGAAGGCAGTTCCTTTCGCGAGCTAGCAGGACGGGGGGCGCGCGGCGGGCGCGTGCCGGCGTGTGAATGGTCATGAAGCCCTAGAGGTACAACGCTACCACCTCGACCACTTCGCCCTCCCACACCACGGGGATCGCCAACAGCGCCCAGGATCCGATCGCCGTTGCGGCGGCGGCGGGAGCGCCGGGTTCGGAGGCCGGCCAGTCATTGACCGCCGGCGTCCCGGTGACCCAGGCCCTGGCGATCGATCCCGACGACGCCGACAAGGGCAGCGTGGCTTCGGTCAGCGAGGCGCCTCCATGCAATTCACTGAAGGCGTAGACGCGCCGCAGCAAGTTCGGCGCAGCTGGAACCCAGCGCTCGATGCGTCGCGCCAGCGGCAACGACGCACCAGCAAGGAAGGTCACGACATGGCTGTCATCGAGCCGCGAACCGGCCGGGATTGCCAGACCCCGCAGGAGGCCTGCGTCGGCGGCTTCCTGCGCGCGCAGGAACCGTCCGGGGTCGGCCGGCAGATCTTGCAGGAACACCGCTTCGCCGCGCTGCCAGGCCAGCCCCGGCAAACCCGTGCCGCGTGGCAGGTAGGTCTCGTGAGAGGCCGCCTCGAAGGCTTGGGCGTTCACGCCAAAGGCGCCATCGACGAGTCTCATGTCGCTGTTGACGCGCGCATCGTGATGCCAGAGTTCGAGACAGCTGGCGGCGGCGGCCTCGTGGCCGCAGAAGATCACGAGCACCGAAGTGAGGCTGTCATGCACGAAAAGCGGCAGCGCGATGGCGCAGTCCAGGCTGGCGTCGCGGGCGGCCGAAATGCGGCGGAAGTTCGAGCCTTCGAACTGGCGCAGAAGGATCGGCCTGCCTTCGTCCCAGGCCCGACCCGGCAAACCTTCGCCAGGGCCGAAGCACAGCTCCCGGCTGATGGCCGCGAATCGCCTGGCGGGACCGAATGCGCCGCTTCCGAACTCGAGCAGGGAGCCGTCATCGCTCGGCAGCCAGACTTCTGCGGCCTTGATGAATGTTGAAGTCATGCTGTGACCTGCATACGAACAATCCGAAGCAAGTTGCAAGCCATGGCCACCCGGGTGTCGCGTCTTCGCACCGCAACTGCCGAGGCGAATCCATGCTCCCGTCGCTATGATCCGGCGGCGGCAAGGTACGAACGACCGCGTTGCAAAGACGTTGGGGGCCACGCACGCAGATTGTTCGGCGAGCTCCAAGCCGTGCACCGAGTCACTCCCTTGAAATCATGTCTTCTGCTGACCCAGGCCGTCGCGGCTTCCTTCTGAACTCCACGGCGCTTGGAGCCACGGCCGCGCTTGCCTCCCTGTCGTCGTATGCCCATGCCGCGGCGGCCAAGGCCGGCAGGCCCACCAGCCACATGCCGGTCATCTTCATTGGCCATGGCAGTCCCATGAACGCCATCCGCGAGAACGCGTTCACCCGCCGCCTGGTCGAGTGGGGCAAGGCGCTGCCGCGGCCGACCGCTATCCTGAGCATCTCCGCGCACTGGCTCAGCTCGGGCGCGACGGGCGTCGGCATCCAGGAGAAGCCCAAGACGATTCACGACTTCGGCGGCTTTCCTCAAGCGCTCTTCGACATCGAGTACCCGGCGCCGGGCCATCCGGCGATTGCGCAGGAGGCCGCGAGCCTCGTGAGGCAGGTCAAGGTCATCCCCACGCAGCAGTGGGGCCTCGACCACGGCAGCTGGACCGTCCTGAAGTACCTGTACCCGAAGGCGGACGTGCCGGTCTTCCAGATGTCCATCGACTACGACAAGCCGGCGGCCTTTCATTACGCGGTGGGTCGCGACCTGGCCGCGCTTCGCGACAAGGGCGTCCTGGTGCTGGGGAGCGGCAACGTCGTGCACAACCTGCGCGCGACCGACCGCGGCACGCCCGATGGCCTCGAGGCAAGCCGGCCCTGGGCGCAGTCGTTCGACGATGCAGTCAAGGCGGCCCTCCTGGGCCGGGACGACCAGGCCCTGCTCAACTACGGGAAACTGGAAGGGGCGTCCATTGCCGTCGCCACGCCCGACCACTACTTCCCCTTCCTGTACGCGCTGGGCGCTGCCGGTACCAACGAGCGCGCGCAGACCATCTTTGAAGGGTTCCAGTCGGGTACCTTGAGCATGCGCTGCCTGCAGTTCGGTTGAGGATGCGGCGCGGCGCCGGGTGATCGGCGGAATCGGCCGTCGCTTCGATCGCGCATTCCGTAATATCGCGTTGCCTACTGGAGACAAGCCATGAGCCGCTACGCAGACTTCTATCGCCGTTCCATCGAAGCGCCCGAGGCCTTCTGGGCCGAACAGGCCAAGCTCATCGATTGGCAGACGCCGCCGCAGCAAGTCCTCGATGCCGGCAACCCGCCCTTCGTTCGGTGGTTCGCAGGAGGCACGACCAACCTCTGCCACAACGCGGTCGATCGCCACCTGGCCACGCGCGGCGACCAGCCGGCGCTGATCGCGGTCTCGACCGAAACCGGGACCGAAAGAAGCTACAGCTTCAAGGAGTTGCACGCCGAAGTGCAGCGCGTAGCGGCGAGCCTGAGGGGGCTCGGCGTCGGCAAGGGCGACCGCGTGCTGATCTACATGCCGATGATCCCCGAGGCCGCCTTCGCGATGCTGGCCTGCGCGCGCCTGGGCGCGATCCACTGCGTGGTGTTCGGCGGCTTCGCCAGCGGCTCGCTGGCCTCGCGCATCGAGGATGCGACGCCGAAGGTGATCGTCAGCGCCGACGCCGGGTCGCGCGGCGGCAAGGTGCTCGCGTACAAGCCGCTGCTCGACGAGGCGATCCGGCAGTCCTCGCACAAGCCCGAGTCGGTGGTGCTGGCTGATCGCGGCCTGGCGCCGATGGCCCTGATGGAAGGGCGCGACCATCTGATGGCCGCGCTGGTCGAGAAGCACCGCGATGCGCAGGTGCCCTGCACCTGGCTGGATGCGACCGACATCAGCTACACCATCTACACCAGCGGCACCACCGGCCGGCCCAAGGGCGTTCAGCGCGACACCGGCGGCTATGCCGTGGCCCTGGCCGCCAGCATGAAGCACATCTTCGACGGCCGGCCCGGCGAGACCTATTTCTCCACCAGCGACATCGGCTGGGTGGTAGGCCACAGCTACATCGTCTACGGACCCCTGATCGCGGGCATGGCGACCCTCATGTACGAGGGCCTGCCCACGCAGGGGCTCGACCGGCAACCCGATGGCGGCATCTGGTGGCGGCTGGTGGAAAAATACAAGGTCACCGTGATGTTCAGCGCGCCGACCGCAGTGCGCGTGCTCAAGAAGCAGGATCCGGCGCTCCTGAAGAAGTACGACCTTTCGAGCCTGCGCGCGCTGTTCCTGGCCGGCGAGCCGCTCGACGAGCCGACGGCGCGCTGGATCAGCGAGGGCCTGGGCGTGCCGATCATCGACAACTACTGGCAGACCGAATCGGGCTGGCCCATCCTCACGGTGGCCAACGGCGTCGAGCAGACGCGCAGCAAGTTCGGCAGCCCCGGCGTTCCGATGTACGGCTACAAGGTGAAGATCCTCCACGAATCGACCGGCGAGGAACTGAGCGGCGCCAACGAGAAGGGCGTGGTGGTGATCGAAGGCCCGACGCCGCCTGGTTTCATGCAGACTGTGTGGAAGGACGACGAGCGCTTCGTCAACACCTACTGGAAGACCGTGCCGGGCAAGCTGGTGTATTCGACCTTCGACTGGGGCATCCGCGACGAGGACGGCTATTTCTACATCCTCGGCCGCACCGACGACGTGATCAACGTCGCCGGCCATCGGCTCGGCACGCGCGAGATCGAGGAAGCGATCTCGGGCCATGCGAGGGTTGCCGAGGTCGCGGTCGTCGGCGTCGCCGATGCGCTCAAGGGACAGGTGGCGATGGCTTTCGTGGTGCCGAAGGACGGCGCGGTCCTCGGCGACGAACAGGCGGCCCTCCTGCTCGAAGGGGAAATCATGAAGCAGGTGGCCGACCAGCTCGGCGCGCTGGCGCGGCCCGCGCGCGTGCGCTTCGTCAGCGCGCTGCCCAAGACGCGCAGCGGCAAGCTGCTGCGCCGGGCGATCCAGGCGGTGTGCGAAGAGCGCGACCCCGGCGACCTGACAACGATAGAAGATCCCGGCGCCCTCCAGCAGATCAGGCAATCGCTATCCCTTTGAGGGCTTGCGAAGGCGCTTTCCGCCGTCACATGGTTGCCATGGCACAATGCCAGGGTACTCAGGCCCTTCCCCAGCCACAGTCGCATCCGCCAACCGGTTCAGCCGTGTCGCGGAAGGTTTCTTAAACCAGCTAGTGCTTCCTCAAGGGAAGCGAAGGTCAGCGGAATATGAGCGATTCATCGTCGACGCCCGGCGCGTCCGTCTATCACGCCTACCAAGGCAACACCTACCTCTTCGGCGGCAACGCGCCCTATGTCGAGGAGATGTACGAAAACTACCTCAGCAATCCCGGCAGCGTGCCCGACAACTGGCGCTCGTACTTCGATGCGCTGCAGCACGTGCCCGCCACCGACGGCAGCACGACGCGCGACGTGCCGCACCAGCCGGTCATTAATGCCTTCGCCGAGCGCGCCAAGCAGGGCACCACGCGGGTGGTACAGGCCAGCGGCGCCGATTCCGAGCTGGGCCGCCAGCGCACCGCCGTCCAGCAGCTGATCGCGGCCTACCGCAACGTCGGCGCCCGCTGGGCCGATCTCGATCCGCTGAAGCGCGCAGAGCGCCCGTCGATTCCGGAACTCGAGCCCTCGTTCTACGGCTTCACCGATGCCGATCTCGAGACGGTGTTCAACACGAGCAACACCTTCTTCGGCAAGGACACGATGTCCTTGCGCGACCTGCTCAATGCCCTGCGCGAGACCTACTGCGGCACGATGGGCGTCGAGTACATGTACACCACCGACCAGAACCACAAGCGCTGGTGGCAGCAGAAGCTCGAAAGCGCGCGAACCAACCCGAAGCTGAGTACCGAGCAGAAGAAGCGCGTCCTCGAACGCCTGACGGCGGCCGAAGGCCTGGAGCGCTTCCTCCACACCAAGTACGTCGGCCAGAAGCGCTTCTCGCTCGAAGGCGGCGAGAGCTTCATCGTCTCGATGGACGAGCTGATCAGCCAGGCCGGTGTCAAGGGCGTGCAGGAGATCGTGATCGGCATGGCCCACCGCGGCCGCCTCAACGTGCTGGTCAACTCGCTCGGCAAGATGCCGGCCGACCTGTTCGCCGAGTTCGACCACACGGCGCCTGAAGACCTGCCCAGCGGCGACGTCAAGTACCACCAGGGCTTCAGCTCCGACGTTTCGACGCCCGGCGGTCCGGTGCACCTGAGCCTGGCCTTCAATCCCTCGCACCTCGAGATCGTGAATCCTGTGGTCGAAGGCTCCGTGCGCGCTCGCATGGACCGCCGCGCCGACCCGCTCGGCAAGCAGGTGCTGCCGGTGATCGTGCACGGCGACGCCGCTTTCTCGGGGCAGGGCGTCGTGATGGAAACGCTGGCATTGGCCGAAACGCGCGGCTACTCCACCGGCGGCACGGTCCACATCGTGATCAACAACCAGATCGGCTTTACCACCAGCGACCCGCGCGACAGCCGCTCGACGCTGTACTGCACCGACATCGTCAAGATGATCGAGGCACCGGTGCTGCACGTGAACGGCGACGACCCCGAAGCGGTGGTGCTCGCGACCCAGCTCGCCCTCGAGTTCCGCATGGAGTTCCAGAAGGACGTGGTGGTCGATATCATCTGTTTCCGCAAGCTCGGCCACAACGAGCAGGACACGCCCTCGCTGACCCAGCCGCTGATGTACAAGAAGATCGCGGCGCACCCGGGTACGCGCAAGCTCTATGCCGAGAGACTCGCCGCCCAGGGCCTGGGCGACACGCTGGGCGACGACATGGTGAAGGCGCAGCGCGCCGCCTTCGATGCCGGCAAGAACACCACCAATCCGGTGCTGACCAACTTCAAGAGCAAGTACGCGGTCGACTGGAGCCCCTTCCTCAACAAGAAGTGGACCGACGCCGGCGACACCGCCATTCCCACCGCGGAATGGAAGCGCTTGGCCGAGCGCATCACCAAGGCGCCGGAAAACTTCACCGTGCATCCGCTGGTCAAGAAGGTGCTCGACGACCGTGCGGCCATGGGCCGCGGCGACGTCAACGTCGACTGGGGCATGGGCGAGCACATGGCGTTCGCTTCGCTGGTGGCCAGCGGCTACCCGGTGCGCCTCTCGGGCGAGGACAGCGGCCGCGGCACCTTCACGCACCGCCACGCGGTGCTGCACGACCAGAACCGCGAGAAGTTCGACGAGGGCACCTACGTGCCGCTTTCGAACGTGGCCGACAACCAGGCACCCTTCGTCGTCATCGACTCGATCCTGTCGGAAGAAGCGGTGCTCGCCTTCGAATACGGCTATGCGTCGAACGATCCGAATACGCTGGTGATCTGGGAAGCGCAGTTCGGCGACTTCGTCAACGGCGCGCAGGTCGTGATCGACCAGTTCATCGCCTCGGGCGAAGTGAAGTGGGGCCGCGTCAACGGCATCACGCTGATGCTGCCGCACGGCTACGAAGGGCAGGGCCCGGAGCACAGCTCGGCGCGCCTCGAGCGCTTCATGCAGCTTGCGGCCGACACCAACATGCAAGTCGTGCAGCCCACCACCGCGAGCCAGATCTTCCACGTGCTGCGCCGCCAGATGGTGCGCAACCTGCGCAAGCCGCTGATCATCATGACGCCCAAGTCGCTGCTGCGGAACAAGGACGCGACCTCGCCGCTGTCCGAGTTCACCAAGGGCAGCTTCCAAACCGTCATTCCCGACAACAAGGACCTGAAGGCCGAGAAGGTCAAGCGCCTCATCGCCTGCTCCGGCAAGGTCTACTACGACCTGGCGAAGAAGCGCGAGGAGAAGGGCGCCGACGACGTGGCGATCATCCGCGTCGAGCAGCTCTATCCCTTCCCGCACAAGGCCTTCGCCACCGAGCTCAGGAAGTACCCGAACCTCGTGGACGTGGTGTGGTGCCAGGACGAGCCGCAGAACCAGGGCGCCTGGTTCTTCGTGCAGCACTACATCCACGAGAACATGCTGGAAGGCCAGAAGCTCGGCTACTCGGGCCGCGCCGCCTCGGCGTCGCCCGCGGTCGGCTATTCGCACCTGCACCAGGAACAGCAGAAGGCGCTGGTCGACGGCGCCTTCGCCAAGCTCAAGGGCTTCGTGCTGAGCAAGTAAGAAGAACCACATTCACACCTACGAAGAAACACGAAGCGGAGCACATCAGTAATGTCTATCGTTGAAGTCAAAGTCCCCCAGTTGTCCGAATCCGTGGCCGAGGCCACGATGCTGCAGTGGAAGAAGAAAGCCGGCGAAGCCGTCGCGATCGATGAGATCCTGATCGAGATCGAAACCGACAAGGTCGTGCTGGAAGTCCCGGCGCCTGCCGCCGGCGTGTTGGCCGAGATCGTGGCGGGGGACGGCGCCACCGTCGCCGCCGACCAGCTGATCGCGAAGATCGACACCGAGGGCAAGGGCGCGGCCGCCGCGCCCGCCGCCGCACCGGCGGCAGCGCCTGCTGCCGCTCCGGCGCCGGCCGCCACGGCAGCCGCAGCTGCCCCGGCCGGCGGCTCGAGGTCCGATGTCGCCATGCCGGCAGCAGCCAAGCTCCTGGCCGACAACAAGCTCACGACCGGCGACGTGGCCGGCACCGGAAAGGACGGCCGCGTCACCAAGGGCGACGTGCTCGGTGCAGTCGCCTCCGGTGCCACGGCCAAGGTCGCTGCGCCGGCGGCCATCCCCACGGGCGCGCCCAAGACGGCGCTGCCGCAGGTCGCGGCGCCTGCCCGCGCGCCGGACCTCGGCGAGCGTCCGGAAGAGCGCGTGCCGATGAGCCGCCTGCGCGCCCGCATCGCCGAGCGCCTGCTGCAGTCGCAAGCGACCAACGCCATCCTGACCACCTTCAACGAGGTCAACATGGCGCCGGTGATGGAAATGCGCAAGCGCTACCAGGAGAAGTTCGAGAAGGAGCACGGCGTCAAGATCGGCTTCATGAGCTTCTTCGTGAAGGCCGCGGTGCATGCGCTCAAGAAGTACCCGGTGATCAACGCCTCGGTGGACGGCAACGACATCGTCTACCACGGCTACTTCGACATCGGCATCGCCGTCGGTTCGCCGCGCGGCCTGGTGGTGCCCATCCTGCGCAATGCCGACCAGATGAGCTTTGCCGACATCGAGAAGAAGATTGCCGAGTACGGCCAGAAGGCCAAGGACGGCAAGCTGGGCATCGAAGAGATGACCGGCGGCACCTTCTCCATCTCCAACGGCGGCGTGTTCGGCTCGATGCTGTCGACGCCGATCATCAACCCGCCGCAGTCCGCCATTCTCGGCGTGCATGCGACCAAGGACCGCGCCGTGGTCGAGAACGGCCAGGTCGTCGTGCGCCCGATGAACTACCTCGCGATGTCCTATGACCACCGCATCATCGACGGCCGCGAAGCCGTGCTGGGCCTGGTGGCCATGAAGGAGGCGCTGGAAGATCCTGCCCGCCTGCTGTTCGATATTTGACCGACCCCCGTTGCTTGCTCACTTCGTGTAGCCGCCTGCCCCCTCGAGGGGGCGACCCCAGCGGCCCGGAAAAGCCGGCTCCGCGGGGTCTCCCGAACGGGCTTCGCTGCGCTTGCCGCGGATGCCATGACCCGTGCGAGGCGACGAACACGAACAACAACATCTGAAAGTACCCCAATGTCCAACAAGCAATTCGACGTCATCGTCATCGGTGGCGGCCCCGGCGGCTACGTCGCGGCCATCCGCGCGGCGCAACTCGGCTTCAACGTCGCCTGCATCGACGAATGGAAGAACGCAAAGGGCGGCCCGGCCCTGGGCGGCACCTGCACCAACATCGGCTGCATTCCCTCGAAGGCGCTGCTGCAGTCGTCCGAGAACTACGACCACGCCGGGCACCACTTTGCCGACCACGGCATCAAGGTCGAGGGCTTGAGCCTCGATCTGGCCAAGATGCTGGCGCGCAAGGATGCGGTCGTGAAGCAGAACAACGACGGCATCGTGTACCTGTTCAAGAAGAACAAGGTCAGCTTCTTCCACGGCCGCGGCTCCTTCGTGAAGGCTGCGGACGGCGGTTACGAGATCAAGGTGGCGGGCGCGGCCGAGGAGACCATCGGCGGCAAGCACATCATCCTGGCCACCGGCTCCAACCCGCGCGCCTTGCCGGGCGCCGATTTCGACGAGGAGAACATCCTTTCGAACGACGGCGCACTGCGCATCCAGGGCGTGCCGAAGAAGCTGGGCCTGATCGGCTCCGGCGTGATCGGTCTCGAGATGGGCTCGGTCTGGCGCCGCCTGGGCGCCGAGGTCACGGTGCTCGAAGCCCTGCCGACCTTCCTCGGCGCGGTCGACGAGCAGATCGCCAAGGAAGCGCACAAGGCCTTCACCAAGCAGGGCCTGAAGATCGAACTCGGCGTCAAGGTGGGGGAGGTCAAGTCGGGCAAGAAGGGCGTCAGCGTCGCCTGGACCAACGCCAAGGGCGAGGCGCAGACGCTCGAGGTCGACAGGCTCATCGTCTCGATCGGCCGCGTGCCCAACACCATCGGCCTCAACGCCGAGGCGGTCGGCCTCAAGCTCGACGAGCGCGGCAGCATCGTGGTCGACGACGAGTGCAAGACCAGCTTGCCGAACGTGTGGGCCATCGGCGACGTGGTGCGCGGCCCGATGCTCGCGCACAAGGCCGAAGAGGAGGGCGTGGCGGTGGCCGAGCGCATCGCGGGCCAGCATGGCCACGTGAGCTTCAACACCATCCCGTGGGTGATCTACACCTCGCCGGAGATCGCCTGGGTCGGCCAGACCGAGCAGCAGCTCAAGGCCGAAGGCCGCGCCTACAAGGCCGGCACCTTTCCGTTCATGGCCAACGGGCGCGCCCGTGCGCTCGGCGACACGACCGGCATGGTCAAGTTCATCGCCGATGCGACGACCGACGAGATCCTCGGCGTGCACATCGTCGGCCCGATGGCCAGCGAGCTGATCTCCGAGGCGGTGGTGGCGATGGAGTTCAAGGCCAGCGCCGAGGACATCGCGCGCATCTGCCACGCGCATCCTTCGCTGTCCGAGGCGACCAAGGAAGCGGCCCTCGCAGTCGACAAGCGCACGCTCAACTTCTGACCCCTTGAGCGTTAAACAGGCATACGAAGCGGAGCTGGCTGCGCGGGGGTACCAGAGCGACCCCGCGCAGCTGCGCGCCGTCGAGGCGCTCGACCGCTGCGCCGGCGAGTGGGCCGACTACAAGGCGCAGCGTTCCAACGCATTCAAGAAGCTGATCAACCGGCTGGAGATTCCTCGCGGCGTCTACATGCACGGCGGCGTCGGGCGCGGCAAGAGCTTCCTGATGGACTGCTTCTACAACGCGGTGCCGCTCAGGCGCAAGACGCGGCTGCACTTCCACGAGTTCATGCGCGAGGTGCACCGCGAGCTGGCCGATCTGCAAGGTACGGTCAACCCGCTCGACGAACTCGGACGCCGGATCGCCAAGCGCTACAAGCTCATCTGCTTCGACGAATTCCATGTCTCCGACATCACCGATGCCATGATCCTGCATCGGCTCCTGGCGGCGCTGTTCGAGAACGGGGTGGGCTTCGTCACGACCTCGAACTTCAGGCCCGACGATCTCTATCCCGGCGGGCTGCACCGCGACCGCATCCTGCCTGCGATCGCGCTTCTCAACGAGCGACTCGAGGTGATCAGCGTCGACAACGGCACCGACTACCGCCGCCGCACGCTGGAACAGGTGCGTCTTTATCTCACGCCCAACGGCGCGGCGGCCGACAAGGAGATGCGTCACGCCTTCGAGCGCCTCGCCGAAAGCGCGGACGAGAACCCCGTGCTGCACATCGAGTCGCGCGAGATCCACGCGCGCCGCAAGGCCGGCGGCGTGGTCTGGTTCGACTTCAAGACCCTGTGCGGCGGTCCGCGTTCGCAGAACGACTACCTGGAGATCGCGACCCAGTTCCACACTGTGCTGCTGTCCGACGTGCCCCACATGCCGGTGCGCATGGCCTCTGAAGCACGTCGTTTTACATGGCTGGTCGACGTGTTCTACGATCGGCGCGTGAAGCTCATCATGTCGGCGGAGGTTCCGCCCGAGGCGTTGTACACGGAAGGTCCGCTGGCCCACGAATTTCCTCGCACCGTGTCCAGACTCAACGAAATGCAGTCGACCGAATTCCTCGCGCTCGAGCGCCGCGTCGTCGACACCCGCCTCACATGAAGAACACCATCCTCGCGCTTTCGATGGCCTTGACCGCGCTCCCGCTGTGGGCGCAATCCACCGCCACGACCGGCAACACCGACTTCGATGCGGAGCGCGCGCGCCTGTCGCAGGAGCGAAAGGCGGTCGACGAGCGCTTCCAGGCCGAGCAGAAGGCCTGCTACCAGAAGTTTGCGGTCGAGGGCTGCCTGGAAGACAGCCGCCGGCGCCGGCGTACCGCCACCGACGACATCAAGCGCCAGGAAGCCGCTATCAACGACATCGAACGCAAGCGCCGCGGGGCGGCCGCGCTCGATCGGCTGGAGGAAAAAAAGGCCAGCCCGCGCCCGCAGGACACACCCTCGCAGCGCGAGCAGTCGATGAAGAACCAGGAGGAGCGCGAGCAGCGCGCGGCCGATCATGCGACGAGCCGCGCCCGCATGGCTTCGGATGCGGCCTTGCGCAAACGCGAGTTCGAGGACAAGCAGCGCGCGCATGCCGATGAGCAGGCCAAGGCCGCTGCCCGGCGCGCCGAGGCGCCGGGTGAGCGCGAAGCCTACGAGCGCAAGCAGCAGAGGGCAGCGGAGCATCGCGCCGATCGCGAGCGCCGCAACGCCGAGAAGACGAAGGACAAGCCCCGCTCGCCGTCCTTGCCAACGCCGCCCTGAGCGCGCAGCGGCCGGCTCGGCTTCAGTCCGCGGCGTCCTCAGCGTCCGTGGCCACCGGAAGCGCTTCGAGCTTCAGCACGACCAGCGAGATGTTGTCCCCGGTGCCGCGCGCGCGGCGCCGCGCTTCCGAGACCAGCAGTTCGGCGGCCACGCGCGGCGACTGTTCGTGCAGCACCCTGCCCATCTCCTCCGGCGTGAAGTAGTGCCATAGCCCGTCGCTGCAGGCCATCAGCAGATCGTCGGGTTCCAGCTTGGGGACCAGATGGATGTCGACCGGCGGCGGCGTGGACTTCATGCCGAGGCAGCCGAGCAGGATGTTCCCTTGCGGGTGGATGTTGGCTTCCGCCTCGCTGATCTCGCCACGGTCCACCAGCGCCTGCACGTAGGAGTGGTCCTTGGTGCGCTTGATCAGCCGGCCGTTGCGGAAATGGTAGATGCGCGAATCGCCCGCATGGATCCAGGCGCAGTCGCCTCCCGGATTCATAAGGAACGCCGCCAGCGTGCTGTGCGGCTCCTCCTCGCTGGAGATCGCGGTGAGCTTGATCACCGTGTTGGCATCTTCCAGCAGCTGCCGCAGTATGGCCACGGCCTCGTCCCGACCCGGCTTGTAGCGCGAGAACAACTGGCGCGCCGTCATCAGCACCTGGTCCGAGGCCTTGCGCCCCCCGCTGCGCCCGCCCATGCCGTCGGCGACGACGCCGAGCACGCAACCCGGCGTGCGCGGGTGGTTCATGATCAGGACCTGGTCCTGCTGGTAGGGGCGGTCCCCCTTGTGAAGACCGGTGGCAGCTGCGAGTCGAAAGCCTGGGGGCGTGGGCGCGGAGGCGACGGTGGCTCGGTCTTTCATGTGGTCGTGTGATGGAAACGAAGACGTATTATCGAGTCAACCCGCGCGAAGCCCGAATCGCCGCCGCGTCGTCTTTGCATCGCCCCTCATTGGACTCCAATCTCCACTCCTTTTCCCGTCAGCTGATCGAACTGCGGATCGAGCACGCGGACCTGGACGCCACCATCGACCGACTCGTCGAGGCCGTTCCGCGGGACGAACTGCTGCTGCGGCGTTTGAAGAAAAGGCGGCTCGCCCTGCGCGACCAGATCGTCCGCCTGGAGCGCATGCTCAATCCGCAAGAGCCCGCCTGATGTCGCTCGATCAGATGGTGCGCGACGCTTTCGCGCAGGACGGTGTGCTGTCGCACGCGGCAGAGCAGTTCCGCGAGCGCGAGGGCCAGACCCAGATGGCACTGGCCGTGGCCCGCACCATCGACCAGGGCGGCGTGCTCGTGGTCGAGGCCGGCACCGGCGTCGGCAAGACCTTCTCCTACCTGGTGCCGGCGCTGCTGAGCGGCGAGCGCGTGCTGCTGTCGACCGCCACCAAGACGCTGCAGGACCAGCTCTTCGGGCGCGACCTGCCGCGGCTGGTCGAGGCGCTGGGGCTGCCGATGCGCACCGCGCTGCTCAAGGGGCGTGCGAGCTACCTGTGCCTGCACCGCCTCGACCTGGCGCGCCATGACGCCTCCCTGCCCGAACGCGGCAGCGTTCGCACGCTGGCGAAGATCGAGCAGTGGTCGAAAGCCACCCGCACCGGCGACCTGGCCGAGCTGCCCGGCCTGGACGAGCGCTCGCCGCTGATCCCGCTGGTGACCTCCACGCGCGAGAACTGCCTGGGCGCGCAATGTCCGCAGTTCAAGCCCTGCCATGTCAACCTGGCGCGCCGCGAGGCGATGGCGGCCGACGTGGTGGTCATCAACCACCACCTGTTCTTCGCCGACCTGGCGGTGCGCGAATCAGGCATGGCGGAACTGCTGCCGACCGTGCGCGTGGTCGTGTTCGACGAGGCGCACCAGCTCAACGAGACCGGCGTGCAGTTCCTCGGCGTGCAGCTCGGCAGTGGGCAGGCGCTGGATTTCGCGCGCGACGCGCTGGCCGCGGGCCTGCAGCAGGCGCGCGGGCTGGCCGACTGGCAGCAGCTGGTGGGCGCGGTCGAACGCGGCGCGCGCGAATTGCGGCTCGCGGTCGGCAAGCAATGGCCCGGCGCCAAGCTGCGCTGGGCAGGCGCTTCACCCGAAGGGGTGCCAGCCGATGACTGGCAAGCCGCGCTCGACGCCCTGCAGCAGGCCTTCGGGCACGCAGCGCAGGCACTCGACACGATGAGCGAACTCTCGCCCGATTTCGTGCGCCTGCACGAGCGTGCGGAGCAGCTCGCGGAACGCGCGACCCGCTTTGCGCAGGCCTGCCCTGCGGAATCGGTGCGCTGGGTGGATGTGGGCACGCAGCTGCGGCTGGTGGAGTCGCCGCTCGATATCGCCGAGGCGGTGCGCACGCGCGTGCTCAAGGCCGACGCGACCGACCCGCAAGAGCAGGGACGCGCCTGGGTGTTCACCTCGGCCACGCTCGGCGACGATCCGAAGCTGCGCTGGTTCACCGAACCCTGCGGACTCGACGACGCCGAGGTGCTGCGCGTCCAGAGTCCCTTCGACTACGCGCACCAGGCTGCGCTCTACGTGCCGCGCGCATTTCCCAAGCCCAACGATCCGGCACACAGCGCCCAGGTGGCGCAGCTCGCCGCCCGCGGCGCTGGCGTCCTGGGTGGCCGCACGCTGGTGCTCACCACCACGCTGCGTGCATTGCGCACGATCGGCGATGCCCTCAGGCAGCAGTTCGAGCGGCTCGAGGCCGGGCGCCGGCCGGAGGTGCTGGTGCAGGGGGAACTGCCCAAGCGCGTGCTGATGGACCGCTTCCGCGAAGGTGCGTCCGACGGGCGCGCCGGCTGCGTGCTGGTGGCCTCGGCCTCGTTCTGGGAAGGATTCGACGCACCCGGCGATGCGCTGCAGCTGGTCGTGATCGACAAGCTGCCTTTTCCGCCGCCGAACGATCCGCTCGTCGAAGCGCGCTCGCAGCGGCTCGAATCGCAAGGGCGCAGCGCTTTCAGCGACTACTCGCTGCCGGAAGCGGCCGTGGCCCTCAAGCAGGGCGCCGGGCGCCTGATCCGCCGCGAGACCGACAGGGGCATCCTGGTGATCTGCGACACCCGGCTGGTGTCGATGGGCTACGGGCGCCGCCTGCTGGCAGCCTTGCCGCCGATGCGCAGGCTGGACAGCGAAGACGCGTTCGACGCCGCGCTGCTGGACCTCGCTGGCTGAAAATCAAAAAGGCCCGGAAAGGGCCTTTGTTCCAGTCGTTACCAGAGCTTCCACCAGGGGTCGTCCTTGGCCCTGAAGCCGCGCGTCAGGTATTCGCTCTTCGGGTAATTGCTGGTCAGCACGCGCTTGGCGTCGTCGCGCAGGTCGGTCAGGCCGAGCGCGTCGTAGGACTGGACCATGATGTAGAGCGCCTCTTCGAGCGCCGGCACTTCGCGGTAGTCGGCGAGGGCCAGCTGGGCGCGATTGATGGCCGCCAGGTAGGCGCCGCGTGTGTAGTAGTAGCGCGCCACGTGCACTTCGTACTGGGCCAGCGAATTGACGATGTAGTTCATGCGCAGGCGCGCATCGGGCGTATAGCGCGATTCCGGGAAGCGGGTGATCAGCTCCTTGAAGGCCTCGAAGGACTCCTTGGCCGCCTTCTGGTCGCGTTCGGACAGGTCTTGCCGCGTCATCCACGCGAACATGCCGAGGTCGTCGTTGAAGTTGATCACGCCCTTGAGGTAGATCGCGTAGTCGAGCGCGGGGCTGGCCGGGTGCAACTTCATGAAGCGGTCGAGGGTCGCGATGGCGGCGGGTCTTTCGCCGGCCTTGTACTGCGCATAGGCCTTGTCCAGCTGGGCCTGCTGCGCGAGCGGGGTGCCGGCGGCGCGGCCTTCGAGCTTCTCGAACAGCGGCACGGCCTTGTCGTAGGCGCCCGAGCTGGACTCTTCCTTGGCTTCGGAGTAGATGCGGTTGGGGCTCCAGTTCGCGGTCCGATCGACGGTGGTCGACGAGCAGCCGGCCACGAGCCAAGCGGCCGCGCAAAGAGCCAGCCAGCCGGGGACAACCGATAATTTGGCGCGAAACATCACATAAGGCTTTCGTGAAACAGGTGCCGTCAATTATATCGGCCGACCCCCTGGACGAATCTTCAGGCGCAGTCGAGCACGACGAGGGCGCGGAGTTGTCCGAGCCGAGCGAGATCCGCAATTTTCTGATCGGGCAGGACGAGCATGGGCAGCGGCTCGACCGGGCACTGGCCGCGCTGGTGCCCGAGTTCTCGCGCAACTATCTGCAGCAGCTGATCGAAGCCGGCATGGTGGCGATCCAGGGGCGTGTGCTCACCAAGGCGTCGACCACGGTGCATGCGGGCGCCGCCGGGCGCATCGAGCTCCGGCCCACGCCGCAGAGCCAGGCCTTCCGGCCCGAACGGATGCCGATCACGGTGCTGCACGAGGACGAGCATCTGCGCGTCATCGACAAGCCGGCCGGCCTCGTGGTTCACCCGGCGCCCGGCAACTGGAGCGGCACGCTGCTCAACGGCCTGCTGGCCCTGGACCCTCGGGCCGCGCTGCTGCCGCGGGCCGGCATCGTGCACCGGCTCGACCGCGACACCAGCGGCCTGATGATGGTCGCCCGCAGCCGCGCGGCGATGGATGCGCTGGTGGCGCTGATCGCGGCACGCGAGGTCACGCGCCAGTACCTCGCGCTCGCGCATCGCAGCTGGCAGGGCGCCGCTGCGCGCCACGTGGACGCCGCGATCGGGCGCGATCCGCGCAACCGGCTGCGCATGGCGGTGGTCGACCTGCAGCGGCATTCCGGCAAGCCCGCCCGCACGCTGATCGAGGCGCTGGACAGCAGCGAGCAGGGCTGCGCCGTGCGCTGCACACTGGAGACCGGGCGGACGCACCAGATCCGCGTGCACATGGCTTCGATCGGCCATCCGCTCGTCGGCGACACGCTCTACGGCGGCGCTGCGGCGGCCGGCCTCGCGCGGCAGGCGCTGCACGCCTTCAGGCTCGCGTTCGTGCATCCGGTCACGCATGAACCGATGGAGTTTCGCGCGCCGCCTCCGCCCGATCTGGTGCAGGCTTTGCAGGCCTGGGGCCTGGATTACAATCGCGCCTGACGGCCCCGAGGGCCGCGCCGGCCACCCGATGCCGGCCTCGCTGCAAAGCGCCTGCGGGCCGGCAGCGCCTCTTCATCCTTCTGAAATCAAGCGTCCTTCGTGGCGCCTTTTTCCCGGATACCGCGAACCATGAATACGGCGGATGCCAAGCGCATTCTCGAAACCGCCTTGATCTGTTCGACGCAGCCGTTGCCGGTGCGCGAACTGCGCGTGCTGTTCGACGACGAACTGGGCGCCGACACGATCAAGTTGCTGTTGCTCGAATTGCAGGAAGACTGGTCGCAGCGCGGCCTGGAGCTCGTGAGCGTCGCCAGCGGCTGGCGCTTCCAGAGCCGCCCCGAACTGCGCGATCACCTCGATCGCCTGCATCCGGAGAAGCCGCCGCGCTACACGCGCGCCGCGCTCGAGACGCTGGCCATCATTGCCTACCGCCAGCCGGTCACGCGCGGCGACATGGAAGACATCCGCGGCGTCACCATCAACTCGCTGATCCTCAAGCAGCTCGAAGACCGCAACTGGGTCGAGGTGATCGGCCATCGCGAGACGGTCGGCCGGCCGGCGCTCTACGCCACCACGCGCCAGTTTCTCGACGACCTGGGCCTGGCTTCGCTGGACCAGTTGCCGGTCATCGAATCGCCGGCGCAGCAGGGTGCCTTGATCGACGCGCTCGAACACGCGTCCGGCGGCGACCAGCCTGCCTTGCCGATCGACGAGTCCTCCGTCGAGACGGCAGAGGCCGCGAGCGGCGCCGAAACCGAGCCGATCGCCGAAACCTCGCCAGAGCCAGAGCCAGAGCCCGAACTCCAATCCACGTCCCCCATCGAGCCCGATGCCGCGCCCGATGAGGTCGACACCACCGTCGTCTCCTCCGGAACCCGACCATGAGCCCATCCGATCCCGATGATGCAGCGACGCTGCCGGCCGAACCTGTTTCCGAAGATCAAGCGGCGGCAAGCCCCGCGCAGCCTGCGGATGGCGTGACCGAGCCGAGCCCGGAAGGCGCAGGCGAGGCGCCTCGCAAGCGGCGGCCGCGCCGGCGCAAGCCCGCGGGCCAGGCCCCCGTCGAGACGACGGTGGAAGCGGCCGAGTTCACCCCGCCGGTGGCAGGTGAAGCGCAGGACGCGGCCGAGGAGGACCTGGACGACGACGAAGAGCCGGATGAGGAAGAGGACGACCTCGACCGGGCCCGCCGGGCCGCCGAGCGCGAGCAGCGCAATGCACCGCCCCCCGAGCCGATCCGTTTTGCCGATGTCATCTCGGGCCAGTTCGACGCCGACGAGGAAAGCCCCGAGGTCCCGCCGCTCAAGCGCGTACTGCTGCCCGAAGCCGATTCGCCCAAGCTGCACAAGGTGCTGGCGCAGGCCGGCCTGGGCTCGCGGCTCGAGATGGAGCAGCTCATCCTGCAGGGCCGCATCTCCGTCAACAACGAGCCGGCCCACATCGGCCAGCGCATCCAGTTCGGCGACCAGGTCAAGATCAACGGCAAGCCGATCCGCTACCGCATCGCACCGCCGCCGGCGCGCGTGATCGCCTACCACAAGCCGGTCGGCGAGGTCGTCACGCACGACGATCCGCAGAACCGGCCGACCGTGTTCCGCAAGCTGCCGCGCCTTCAGCAGGGCAAGTGGCAGTCGGTCGGGCGCCTCGACCTGAATACCGAAGGCCTGCTGCTTTTCACCAGCTCGGGCGAGCTGGCCAACCAGCTCATGCACCCGCGCTTCGGGCTGGAGCGCGAGTACGCGGTCCGCGTGCTGGGTGCCCTCAGCAGCGAGGAAAAGCAGCGCCTGCTCGAAGGCGTGCGGCTGGACGACGGCATGGCCCACTTCGGCACCATCGAAGAGGGCGGCGGCGAAGGCTCCAACTGCTGGTACCGCGTCACCATCTCCGAAGGCCGCAATCGCGAGGTGCGCCGTTTGTTCGAATCGGTCGGCCACGCGGTCAGCCGCCTGATCCGCATCCGCTACGGTGCGATGGTGCTGCCGCGCGGCCTCAAGCGCGGCGCCTGGATGGAGCTCGACGAGCGCGACATCCGTGCGCTGTTCCAGGCAGCCGGCGGTGCCGGCGAACGGCCGGGACGTGCCGGTGGCGGTCCGAAGGGCCCGGGCCAGGAGGCTGGCGGCGGCCGCAACAACCGCAACCGCAAGCGCCGCGGCAACCGCAACGGCGGCGGTGCGCAGGCCGAAGGGCGTGAACCGCCGATTCCGAATCCGCTGGGCAGCGGTCCGGCAGCGCGGGGCGACCGGAATCGGGGAGGCGGCAATGGCGGTCCGCCGCAGCAGGGCCGCCGCAACCGCCGCGACGACCGACAGGGCGGTAACCGCGAGGATCGTCCGCCGAGCGGCGCCAACCAGCCCGATCCGATGAAGACCTCGCTCGGCTACATCGGCGCCGACAGCTTCTCGCGCCAGCGCAAGGAACAGCGTTCCGGCCCGCGGCGCGGCGGCCCGCCCGGCGGGGGCGGGGGCAATTTCGGCGGGCCAGGCGGCGGGCGTCGCCGCGGCCGCTGAAATCGCGCATCGGCCGCGGTCTTTCACCGGCCCGTCACGGGTGGTGTCGAGCGCGCCGGTTAAAATCAGAGGCTTTGTCAAGGCAGTGCAGCCGAAGCGCTGCGGCTTGACGGAACTCATCGAAATCCAAGCTCTCAGGAAAGCAACTCAATGGCCATCGAACGCACCCTCTCCATCATCAAGCCCGACGCCGTGGCGAAGAACGTCATCGGCAAGATCGTCTCCCGCTTCGAGGCCGCGGGCCTCAAGATCGTGGCTGCCAAGCTGGTGCATCTGTCGCGCGCCGACGCCGAGCAGTTCTACGCCGTGCACAAGGAGCGTCCCTTCTTCAAGGATCTGGTCGAGTTCATGATCTCCGGCCCCGTGTTCGTGCAGGCGCTGGAGGGCGAGGACGCCATCATCAAGAACCGCGACCTGATGGGCGCCACCGATCCCAAGAAGGCAGCCCCCGGCACCATCCGCGCGGACTTCGCCGACAGCATCGACGCCAACGCCGTGCACGGCTCCGACGCCGTCGACACCGCGAAGGTCGAGATCGCCTTCTTCTTCCCCGAGCTCAAGGCACGCTGAGGCGGAGCCTTCCCACGCAATGACCACGGCCAACCTGCTCGACTTCGATCTCGAGGGGCTGGCTGCGTTCTGCGAAAGGCTCGGCGAGAAGCGCTTCCGCGCCACCCAGCTGTTCCGCTGGATTCATCAGCGCGGCGCGAGCGACTTCGCGCACATGACCGACCTCGCCAAGTCGTTGCGCGAGAAGCTCGCGGTCAGCGCGCGCGTCGAGGCGCTGCCGATGATCACGCAGCACGAGTCGGCCGACGGCACCATCAAGTGGCTGTTCGACGTCGGCGACGGCAACGCAGTCGAGGCGGTGTTCATTCCCGAGGACGACCGCGGCACGCTGTGCGTCTCTTCGCAGGCTGGCTGCGCCGTCGGTTGCCGTTTCTGCTCGACTGGGCACCAGGGGTTCAGTCGCAATCTCACGACCGGCGAGATCACGGCGCAACTATGGTTCGCCGAGCACTTTCTGCGCAAGCACCAGAAGCGCGACGAGCGCGTGATCTCGAACGTCGTGATGATGGGCATGGGCGAGCCGCTGCAGAACTATGCGGCGCTGGTGCCGGCCCTGCGCACCATGCTCGACGACAACGCCTATGGCCTGTCGCGCCGCCGCGTGACGGTGTCGACCTCGGGCGTGGTGCCGATGATCGATCGCCTCGGCGCCGACTGCCCGGTGGCGCTCGCGGTGTCGCTGCATGCGCCCAACGATGCGCTGCGCGACGACTTGGTGCCGCTCAATCGCAAGTACCCGATCGCCGAACTGATCGAGGCCTGCCAGCGCTACCTCGCGCACGCGCCGCGCGACTTCATCACCTTCGAGTACTGCATGCTCGACGGCGTGAACGACCAGCCCGAGCACGCGCGCCAGCTGGTCGATCTGGTGCGCTCGCAGGGCATCTCCTGCAAGTTCAACCTGATTCCTTTCAATCCTTTCCCGGCGTCCGGCCTGCTGCGTTCGCCGCAGCCGCGCGTGCTGGCCTTCGCCAAGGTGCTGAGCGAGGCCGGCATCGTGACCACCGTGCGCAAGACGCGCGGCGACGACATCGACGCGGCCTGCGGCCAGCTGGCAGGCGACGTGAAGGACCGGACCCATGCGGCCGAGCGCATGGCGCAGCGGCGCACCGTCGTGCTGCACCCGGCCCGCAAGAAGGCCCCCACAACCACTGCCCAGGAGCCATGAACCGATGAGCCAGGCCTTTCCGATCGTGCACCAGCGAGTGATGCAAGCGCTCTTCGGCCTTGCGGCCGCGTTCCTGCTCGCCGGCTGCGCCACCAAGGACCCCTCCGCGCCGGGCGCGGGCAGCAGCAATGCCGCCCCCATCATCACGGACTCGGACGAAACCAACGCCCGCAAGCGCGCCCGGCTGCGCGTCGAACTGGCGATCGGCTACTTCGAGCAGGGGCAGACCACGGTGGCCCTGGACGAGATCAAGCAGGCCCTGGCCAACGATCCGACCTTCGCCGACGCCTACAACCTGCGCGGCCTGGTTTACATGCGTCTCGACGACGCGCCCCAGGCCGAAGACAGCTTCCGCCGCGCGATCGCGCTGAACCCGCGCGAGCCGAACACATTGCACAACTACGGGTGGCTGCTGTGCCAGCAGAACCGGTTCGGCGACGCGCAGCAGCAGTTCTCGGCGGCGCTGGCCATCCCCACCTACGCCGACCGCGCCAAGACGCTCATGACGCAGGGCGTGTGCCAGCTGCGGGCCGGACAACGCGCCGAGGCGGAGCGCAGCCTGACGCAGGCCTACGAGATCGATGCCGCCAACCCGGTGGTCGGCTTCAACCTGGCCTCGCTGCTGGCGCAGCGCGAGGACTGGTCGCGCGCGCAGTTCTATATTCGCCGCGTCAACAACAGTCCGTCGGCCAATGCCGAGACGCTCTGGCTCGGCATCAAGATCGAACGCCGGCTCAACAACCGTGAAGCGATCGCGCAGCTCGCGGGCCAGTTGCAGCGGCGCTTCCCCCAGTCGCGGGAGGCGATGGCGTACGAGCGCGGGAATTTCAATGATTGAGAAGGCGAGCGAGTTCGGGGCCTCGGCCGCGGTCCCGCTGGTGACCGGCGACAGCACCTTCATGACGGCCGGCGACATGCTGCGCGAGGCGCGCGAGGCCCACGGCCTGCACATCGACATGGTGGCGGCGGCGCTCAAGGTGTCGACGCAGAAGCTGGCCGCGCTGGAGGCCGACGACATCGACGCCTTGCCCGATCCGGTGTTCGCGCGTGCCCTGGCCGCGAGCGTGTGCCGGGCGCTGCGCATCGATCCTGCGCCCGTGCTGGCCAAGCTGCCCGGCGCGCAGCCGGCGGGCCTGGCGGAGGCCGACCGCACCATCAGCAAGAGCCTGCGCTCGGCCGCACCGCGCTCAGGCGGCGTCGGCGGCCCGAACGGGCAGCCGTCTCGCGCGCTGCTGATCGTGGTTCTCATGCTGCTGATCGGCGCGGCGGTGCTGTTCTGGCTGCCGCAGTCGGTCTTCGACCGGATCGGCGAGTCGATCTCGCGCCTGACGGCCGCAGGCAGCAGCGCCGACGCGTCGGCGGAGCCGCCGGCGGCTGCCGCGCCGAGCGCGAGCGGGACGGTCGTCGAGTCGGTTCCGCCGGCGGCACCGGTCGCCGCTGCGACCGCGCCGGTCGCGCCCGCTCCCTCGGCAGCGATCCCGCCGGCGGCGGCCGCGGCGCCCGCGGCTGCTCCCGGAGCCAATCTGATCGTCTTCGTTGCGCGCGAGGATTCGTGGGTCACGGTGAACGAAGCGAACGGAAAGTCCTTGCTGCGGCGCACGGTGCAGGCCGGCGAGACCGTCGGGTTGACGGGGGTGCCGCCGCTGTCGGTGGTGGTCGGCCGCGCCTCGGGCATCGACGTGCAGGTGCGCGGCAAGCCGTTCGACCTGGCGCCCCTGACGCGCTCGGGCGGCGTGGCGCGTTTCGAGGTCAAGCCATGAACGACGACACATCGAGCCCGCTGAACTGCCTGCCGATCGAATCCGCCGCGCCGCGGCCGCGCCGTTCGCGGCAGGCCAGCGTGGTCTGGGGACCGCGCACCGTCACGGTGGGCGGCGATGCCCCGGTGCGCGTGCAGTCGATGACCAATACCGACACCGTCGACGCGATCGGCACCGCGATCCAGGTCAAGGAACTGGCGCTGGCCGGCTCGGAGATGGTGCGCATCACCGTCAACACGCCCGAAGCGGCGGCGCAGGTGCCCTACATCCGCGAGCAGCTCGACCGCATGGGTGTCGACGTGCCGCTGATCGGCGACTTCCACTACAACGGCCACCGCCTGCTCACCGACTATCCGGCCTGCGCCGAGGCGCTGAGCAAGTACCGCATCAACCCCGGCAACGTCGGCAAGGGCGACAAGCACGACCGCCAGTTCGGCCAGATGATCGATGCGGCCATGCGCTGGAACAAGCCGGTGCGCATCGGCGTCAACTGGGGCAGCCTCGACCAGGAACTGCTGTCCGATCTGATGGACATCAACAGCCGGCGTCCCGAGCCGTGGGACTCGAAGCAGGTGATGTACGAGGCCTTGGTGACTTCGGCCATCGATTCCGCGAAGCTCGCCGAGTCGATGGGCATGAACGGGAGCCAGATCATCCTGAGCTGCAAGGTCAGCGGCGTGCAGGACCTGGTTTCGGTCTACCGCGAACTCGCCAAGCGCTGCGATTACGCGCTGCACCTGGGCCTGACCGAAGCCGGCATGGGCACCAAGGGCACGGTGGCGTCGGCAACGGCGCTGTCGATCCTGCTGCAGGAAGGCATCGGCGACACGATCCGCGTCTCGCTCACGCCGCAGCCGGGCGAATCGCGCACGCAGGAAGTGCTGATCGCCAACGAGATCCTGCAAGCGCTGGGCCTGCGGGTGTTCGTGCCCAGCGTCACCGCCTGCCCGGGCTGCGGGCGCACGACCAGCACCACGTTCCAGGAACTCGCCAAGCAGATCGACGACTACCTGCGCATGCAGATGCCGGTCTGGCGCACCAGGTACCCGGGCGTCGAGACGATGAAGGTGGCCGTGATGGGCTGCATCGTCAACGGCCCGGGCGAGAGCAAGCACGCCGACATCGGCATCAGCCTGCCCGGCACCGGCGAAGCGCCCGCGGCGCCGGTTTTCATCGACGGCGAGAAGGCGCTCACGCTGCGCGGCGAGAACATCGCCGCCGAGTTCCATCAACTGGTCGAAAACTACATCGAGAAGCGTTTCGGCGGCCACGCCACCGAAGTCGCCTGAACCCCAAGAACAATGGCTGACAAACTGAATGCCGTCAAAGGCATGAACGACACATTGCCGCCCGAATCGGCGCGCTGGGAGTGGCTCGAGGCCACCGTGCGCGAGCTGATGGCGCGCTATGCCTACCGCAACGTACGCACGCCGATCCTCGAACATACGGCGTTGTTCGTTCGCGGCATCGGCGAGGTGACGGACATCGTCGAGAAGGAGATGTATTCCTTCCACGACCGCTCGGACAAGTACGGCGACAACGACCACCTGACGCTGCGCCCCGAGAACACTGCCGGCATCGTGCGCGCCGCGATCGAGCACAACATGCTCTACGACGGCGGCAAGCGCCTGTGGGCCATCGGCCCGATGTTCCGACGCGAGAAGCCGCAGCGCGGCCGCTTCCGCCAGTTCCACCAGATCGACGTCGAGGCGCTGGGTTTCGCCGGGCCGGACGTCGATGCCGAGCTGATCCTGCTGGCCAGCGGGCTGTGGAAGGCCATCGGCCTGACCGATGTGCGCCTGGAAATCAACAGCCTGGGCCAGCCGGCCGAGCGTGCCCAGCACCGCGCCCAGCTGATCGCGCACTTCGGGCAGCATGCCGACAAGCTCGACGAGGACGCGAAGCGCCGCCTGCACAGCAATCCGCTGCGTATCCTCGACACCAAGAATCCGGCGATGAAGGCGGTGGTGGAGTCGGCGCCGAAGCTGATCGACTTTCTCGGGCCCGAGTCGCTGGCGCACTTCGAGGGGCTGAAGGCCATTCTCGACGCCAACGACATCGCCTACACCATCAACCCGCGCCTGGTGCGCGGCCTCGACTATTACAACCTCAGCGTCTTCGAATTCGTGACCGACCGGCTCGGCTCGCAGGGTACGGTGTGCGCCGGCGGGCGCTATGACGGCCTGTTCGAGCAGCTCGGCGGCAAGCCCGCGCCGGCGGTGGGCTGGGCCATCGGCGTGGAGCGTGTGCTCGAGCTGCTGAAGGAGCAGGGGACTGCGGTTCCCGCTTCGACGCCCGATGCCTATGCGGTGGTGCCGGATGCGGCGGCGATGCCGGTCGCGCTGCGCACGCTGCGGCAGCTGCGCGATGCCGGCGTGCGCGTGCAGATGCATGCGGCCACCGCCGACGGCCTCGGCAGCTTCAAGTCGCAGTTCAAGAAGGCCGACGCGAGCGGCGCCACCTATGCGCTGATCTTCGGCGCCGACGAACTCGCGCGCGGCGAGCTCACGGTCAAGGCGCTGCGCGACGGCAGCGGGGCGCAGGCCGCCCGCCCGCTGGCCGATCTGCCCGCCTGGGCCGCCACCCTACAATCCCCGGCTCCCAACAACTGACAGCGCATGGCAACCCATCTCGACCTCGAAGAACAGGAACAGCTCGACCAGCTCAGGCATTTCTGGAACACCTACGGCACGCTGATCACCTGGGGCGTGCTGCTGGTCGCCGGCGCCTTCATGGCGTGGAACGGCTGGCAGTATTTCCAGCGCGACAAGGCGGCGCGCGCCTCGGTGCTCTACGACGAGATCGAACGCAGCGCACAGGCGGGCGACGTGGCCCGCATCGAGCGCGCGCTGGCCGACATGAAGGAGAAGTTCGCCGGAACCGCCTACGCCCAGCAGGCTGGCCTGCTGGCGGCCAAGACCTTGAACGAGAAGGGCAACGCCGATGCCTCGCGCGCGGCGCTCGCATGGGTGGCCGAGCATGCGGTCGATCCGGGCTACCAGGCCGTCGCCAAGCTGCGCCTGGCCGCCGAACTGCTCGAAGCCAAATCCTACGACGAGGCGCTCAAGCAACTCTCGGGCAACGTGCCCAAGGAGTTCGAAGCGCTGGTGGCCGACCGCAAGGGCGACATCCACCTGGCCCAGGGCAAGCGCGACGAGGCCAAGGCCGAGTACCAGAAGGCCTGGACCGCGTTCGGCCCCGGCACCGATTACCGCCGCCTGGTCGAAATCAAGCTCAACGCCGTCGGCGTCGACCCGAAGAGCCTGGCACCGGCCGCTGCCGGCGCCACCCCCGCCAAGACCACACCATGAATTTCAAGCGCTTCGTGACTCCTGCATTCATCCTGCGCGCCGCTGCCGCCGCGGCCGTGGTCGGCGCGCTCGCGGCCTGCTCGGGCACGCCCAAGCCCAAGCCCGCCGAGCTGCCGGCCAACCCGGCGCTGCTGGGCATTCGGCAGGCCTGGAGCGTGCGCATGCCGGCGGTGAGCTTCCCGCTGGCGACCAACGTGAGCGGCGACATGGTGGCGGTCGCCGCCACCGACGGCACGGTGGTCATGATCGATTCGCGTTCGGGCCAGGAATCGTGGCGCGCCAGTGCCGGCGCGCCGCTGGTGGCCGGCGTGGGCAGCGACGGATCGCTGGTCGCGGTCGTCACCGTCAACAACGACCTGGTCGCCATGCAAAGCGGCAAGGTGCTGTGGAAGCAGCGGCTCACGGCCCAGTCGTACACCGCGCCGCTGGTGGCCGGCCGCCGCGTCTTCGTGCAGGCTGCCGACCGCAGCACCAGCGCCTGGGACGGCCAGAGCGGCCGCCGCCTCTGGGCGCAGCAGCGCACCGCCGAAAACCTGGTGCTGAAGAGACCCGGCGTGCTGATCGCCGTGGGCGATACCCTGGTGACCGGCGTGGGCGGCCGGCTGGTCGGCATCAATCCGGTCAACGGCACGTCGCGCTGGGAGTCGCCGATCGCTGCGCCGCGCGGCACCAACGACGTCGAGCGCCTGGTCGACCTGACCGGCAGCGTGAGCCGCGACGGCGACACCGTCTGCGCGCGCGCCTACTACGCGAGCGTCGGCTGCGTGGACACCTCGCGCGGCGCGCTGCTGTGGAGCAAGCCCGCCACGGGCGCAGACGGCGTGAGCGGCGACGACCGCTTCATCTACGGCACCGAGGAAAACGGCAATGTGGTGGCCTGGCGCCGCGCCGACGGCGAGCGCGCCTGGCAGTCCGAGCGCTTCAAGTACCGCACCCTGACCGCACCGCTCGCGGTCGGCCGCTCGCTGATCATCGGCGACAGCACCGGTCTCGTGCACGTGATCTCGCGCGAAGACGGCGCGCCGCTGAACCGGCTCACCCCCGACGGGTCGGCCATCGCCGCGACGCCGGTGCTTGCCGGCAACACGGTCGTGGTCGTCACCCGCAATGGCGGCGTGTTCGGCTATCGGCCTGAATAATCGATCGAGAGCCCGACCATGAAACCGGTCATTGCGCTGGTCGGGCGTCCCAACGTCGGCAAGTCGACGCTGTTCAACCGCCTCACCCAGACGCGCGACGCCATCGTCGCCGACTTCGCCGGACTTACGCGCGACCGCCACTACGGCAACGGCCGCCAGGGCAGGCACGAGTTCATCGTGATCGACACCGGCGGCTTCGAGCCCGACGCGGGCAGCGGCATCTTCAAGGAGATGGCCAAGCAGACGCGCCAGGCCGTGGCCGAGGCCGACGTGGTGATCTTCGTGGTCGATGCGCGCGAGGGCCTTTCGGCGCAGGACCACGACATCGCCAACGAACTGCGCCGGCTCGGCAAGCCCTGCGTGCTGGTGGCCAACAAGGCCGAGGGCATGCAGGACGGCACCAGGCTGGTCGACTTCTACGAACTGGGCTTCGGCGAGGTGCACGGCATCTCGGCGGCGCACGGGCAGGGCATCCGCAGCCTGGTCGAACTCGCGCTCGAACCGCTCAGCTTGCCCGATCCCGAGGATGAGGCAGACGAGGAAGAGGCCAACAACAAACCGATCAAGCTTGCGGTCGCCGGCCGCCCCAACGTCGGCAAGTCGACGCTGATCAACACCTGGCTCGGCGAGGAGCGCCTGGTCGCCTTCGACCTGCCCGGCACCACGCGCGACGCGATCGCCGTGCCCTTCGAGCGCAACGGCCAGCGTTTCGAACTGATCGACACGGCAGGACTGCGCCGCAAGGGCAAGGTGTTCGAGGCGATCGAGAAGTTCTCGGTGGTCAAGACCCTGCAGGCGATCGAATCGGCCAACGTGGTCCTGCTGCTCCTCGACGCCACGCAGGGCGTGACCGACCAGGACGCCCACATCGCGGGCTACATCCTCGAAAGCGGGCGCGCGGTGGTGATCGCGATCAACAAGTGGGACGCGGTCGACAGCTACCAGCGCGAACAGATCCAGCGCCAGATTGAAACCCGGCTGCCCTTTCTCAAGTTCGCTGCGCTGCACTTCATTTCGGCCATCAAGCGCCAGGGGCTGGGGCCGGTCTGGCAGGCCATTGCCCAAGCCCACAAGTCGGCCACGCGCAAGATGTCGACCCCGGTGCTCACGCGGCTGCTGCTGGAGGCGGTGCAGTTCCAGGCACCCAAGAAGTCCGGCATGTTCCGGCCCAAGCTGCGTTACGCCCACCAGGGGGGCATGAACCCGCCGGTGATCGTCATCCACGGCAATTCGCTGGAGCACGTCACCGACGCCTACAAGCGTTTCCTCGAGGGGCGCTTCCGCAAGGAGTTCGACCTGGTCGGCACGCCCTTGCGCATCGAGCTGAAGACCTCGCACAATCCGTACGCCGACAAGGAGGGCTGAAGCCCGTGCTCCGGATGGGGCGCTTGGCCTCCATTGAGCGCCGTTGAGCAGTGCCGACGCCCGAAGTTCCGGCTTTTAAGTGCCGTTATTTTTCGAAGGCCATTCGGGTTTCGTGCTGCGGTGCGGAAGTGCTGTGTTAAGGTGACTGGTCCAACAACTACTCTTGAACACGGAGAATATCGTGAGCAATAAAGGGCAACTCCTACAAGACCCCTTCCTGAACACCTTGCGTCGCGAGCACGTGCCGGTTTCGATTTATCTGGTCAACGGCATCAAGCTGCAAGGTCAGATCGAGTCGTTCGACCAATACGTCGTGTTGCTTCGCAATACGGTGACCCAGATGGTTTACAAGCACGCCATCTCCACCATCGTGCCGGGTCGGGCCGTCAACTTCTCGGCTGCCGAGAGCGACGAAGCTGCCGCCTGAACGGCATGGAGCGCGGCGGTGCGCCCGCCGTGCTTTCTTCCAATTTGATTCCGCTTGTCTGAACTGATTTCCCGGAAAGAGGGCGCCGTCGTACTCGTCGGTGTCGATTTCGGGTTGCCCCATTTCGACGGCGAACTCGAGGAACTCGGTCTGCTCGCGCAGACCGCCGGCCTCGAGCCGGTCGCGCGCCTGGTGGGCAAACGCAAGGCGCCGGATGCGGCGCTGTTCGTCGGCAGCGGCAAGGCCGACGAGATTCGCGAACTGGCCGATCTGCATCGCGCCAGCGAAGTGGTCTTTGACCAGGCGCTGAGCCCTGCACAGCAACGCAACCTCGAGCGCCAGCTCGGAGTGGCGGTGTACGACCGCACCTTCCTGATCCTGGAGATCTTCGCCCAGCGCGCCCGCTCGCACGAGGGCAAGCTGCAGGTCGAGCTCGCCCGGCTGCAGTACCTGAGCACTCGGCTGGTGCGGCGCTGGTCCCACCTGGAGCGCCAGCGCGGCGGCATCGGCACGCGCGGCGGTCCGGGCGAAACGCAGATCGAACTCGACCGCCGGATGATCGGCGAGGCCATCAAGCGCACGCGCGAACGGCTCGCCAAGGTGCAGCGCCAGCGCGGCACCCAGCGCCGCCAGCGCGAGCGGCGCGACACCTTCAACATCTCGCTGGTCGGCTACACCAACGCCGGCAAGTCCTCGCTGTTCAATGCGCTGGTGAAGGCGCGTGCCTATGCGGCCGACCAGCTGTTCGCGACGCTGGATACCACCACGCGGCACCTGTACCTGGGCGATGCTCGCCGCAAGGTGTCCATCTCCGACACCGTGGGTTTCATTCGCGAGCTGCCGCACGGCCTGATCGATGCCTTCAAGGCCACCCTGCAGGAGGCGGTCGATGCCGACCTGCTGCTGCACGTGGTGGACGCTTCCAACCCCCACCATCCCGAGCAGATGGCCGAGGTGCAGGCGGTGCTGAAGGAGATCGGCGCCGACACCGTGCCGCAGCTCCTGGTGTTCAACAAGCTCGATGCACTTGAAAGTACGCAACATCCCCTGCATCTGCGCGACGAGTTCGACATCGACGGTGTGCAGGTCCCTCGCGTCTTCCTGAGCGCCCACACCGGCGAAGGCGTTCCGGCGCTGCGGGCCGAGCTCGCACAGCGGTCGCAATCGATGGCCGAGGCCATGACCCCAGAGTACGACGCCGAATTGCACGATGCCGCCAACTGATTGGCACAATCCCCCCTCACTGACGAGAGAACAGAACCGAATGAATGCAAAGCCAGTGTGGAGACGATTTCAGGGCATGTTCAACCTGAACGACGGACGATGGGGCCGGGGTGATGAGCCCTCCTCGAACGGCGACCGTCCGAATGCGAACCGCCCCGACGACGAGCCGACGCCTCCGCCCGGCAACAACAATCGACCGCGCGGCCAAGGCCCGAACCAGGGCCCGCCGGATCTCGACGAACTCTGGCGCGACTTCAATCGCAAGCTCGGCGGCCTGTTCGGCGGCCGCGGCAATGGCAACGGCGGACGCCCGAACGGCGGCAACGGCGGCGGCCTCAAGCCCGACATGAAGAACGCAGGCGTGGGCCTGGGCCTGGTCGCCGCGGTGGCCGTGCTGATCTGGCTGGGCACCGGCTTCTTCATCGTCAACGAAGGCCAGCAGGCCGTGATCACGCAGTTCGGCCGCTACAAGGCAACCGTGGGCGCCGGCTTCAACTGGCGGCTGCCTTACCCGATCCAGCGCCACGAGCTCGTGGTCGTGACCCAGATCCGCTCCACCGACGTCGGGCGCGACACCATCGTGCGTTCCACCGGCCTCCGCGAATCGGCCATGCTGACCGAAGACGAGAACATCGTCGAGATCAAGTTCGCCGTGCAGTACCGCCTGAGCGACGCGCGCGCCTATCTCTACGAGAGCAAGACCCCTGCCGACACCGTGGTGCAGGTCGCCGAGACGGCGGTGCGCGAAGTGGTGGGCAAGATGAAGATGGACGCGGCCCTGGCCGAAGAGCGCGACCAGATCGCGCCGCGCGTGCGCGCCCTGATGCAGACCATCCTGGACCGCTACAAGGTCGGTGTCGAGGTCGTCGGCATCAACCTGCAGCAGGGCGGCGTGCGCCCGCCCGAACAGGTGCAGGCCTCCTTCGACGACGTGCTCAAGGCCGGGCAGGAGCGCGAACGCACCAAGAACGAAGCGCAGGCCTATGCCAACGACGTGGTGCCGCGTGCCACCGGTACCGCTTCGCGCCTGAAGGAAGAGTCCGAGGCCTACAAGGCGCGGATCGTCGCGCAGGCACAGGGCGATGCACAGCGCTTCGCCTCGGTGCTGACCGAATACCAGAAGGCGCCGCAGGTCACGCGCGACCGCATGTACACCGACGCCATGCAGCAGATCTATGCCAGCACGACCAAAGTGCTGGTCGACTCCAAGCAGGGTTCGAACCTGCTGTACCTGCCGCTCGACAAGCTGGTGCAGATGAGCGGGCAGGGCGCCGCCGGCACCCCGGTCGACGGCGCCAGTCCCAATGTCGCCGGCACCGCGCCGCCGCAGTCGTCCGTGATTCCGGTCGTGCCACCTTCATCCGGCGACGCGCGTGCGCGCGACGGCCGCTCGCGTGACCGCGACGTGCGCTGAGGAAACACCCATGAACAGAATCGGATTCATCGCATCGTCGATCCTCGTGGTGCTCGCGCTCCTGAGTTCCACGCTCTTCGTGGTCGACCAGCGCCAGTTCGGCATCGTCTACGCCTTGGGCCAGATCAAGGAAGTGATCACCGAGCCGGGCCTGAACTTCAAGCTGCCGCCGCCGTTCCAGAACGTGTCGTACATCGACAAGCGCCTGCTCACGCTGTCCAGCCTCGACCCCGAGCCCATGCTCACGGCAGAGAAGCAGCGCGTGGTGGTTGACTGGTATGTGCGCTGGCGCATCACCAACCCCTCGGAGTACATCCGCAACGTCGGCCTGGACGAGAACGCCGGTGCCATGCAGCTCAACCGCGTGGTGCGCAACGCCTTCCAGGAAAACGTCAACAAGCGGACCGTGCGCGACCTGATCTCGGTACGCCGCGAGGCCCTGATGGCCGACGTCCAGCGCGAAGTGCTGGCCGTGGTGAAGGGCACCAAGCCCTGGGGCGTGGACATCATCGACGTGCGGATCACGCGGGTCGACTACGTCGAGGCGATCACCGAGTCGGTCTACCGCCGCATGGAGGCCGAGCGCAAGCGCGTGGCCAACGAGTTGCGCTCGACTGGCTTCGCCGAAGGCGAAAAGATCCGTGCCGATGCCGACCGCCAGCGCGAGGTGATCGTCGCCAACGCCTACCGCGACGCGCAGAAGATCAAGGGCGAGGGCGACGCCAGCGCAGCATCTGCTTACGCCGGCGCCTTCGGCCGCGATCCCCAGTTCGCACAGTTCTATCGCAGCCTCGATGCCTACAAGCAGAGCTTCAACAAGAAGAGCGACGTGATGGTGTTGGACCCTTCGTCGGATTTCTTCCGCGCGATGCAGGGGTCGGGCGCCGCGGCTACTCCTCCTCGTCGATAACTGTGACTGCCCCCCGGCTTGCCACTTCTTGTGCTTCGCCGCCCCCCGAGGGGGAGGCTCGGCCGCCTTGGGGCGGCCAGGCGGCGACCTGGGCGTGAGCGCCGAGACTTTCTGGAGCGCGCTGGCCCTCGTGCTGGTGATCGAAGGCCTCCTGCCCTTCTTTTCGCCGGGCAGCTGGCGGCGCGGCTTCAGCCAGCTCCTGCGGCTGCGCGACGGGCAGCTGCGCTTCTTCGGCCTGTGCAGCATCCTGCTGGGTGTGTTCCTGCTCTGGATTCTGGACTGATCCGGGGCCGGTAGAATCCCGGTTTAACCACGCCCCCGATCCCCATGTCCGCCTGGGTCCTCCCGGATCACATTGCCGATGTGCTGCCTTCCGAGGCGCGCCACATCGAAGAACTTCGACGCCAGCTGCTCGATACCGCCCGTGGCTATGGCTACGAGCTGGTGATGCCGCCTCTGCTCGAGCACCTGGAATCCCTTCTTTCGGGCACCGGCGAGGCGCTCGACCTGCAGACCTTCAAGCTGGTCGACCAGCTGTCCGGGCGCACCATGGGCCTGCGCGCCGACACCACGCCGCAGGTCGCTCGCATCGATGCCCACTTGCTCAACCGCCGCGGCGTGGCGCGGCTGTGCTACTGCGGCCCGGTGGTCCACACCCGGCCCGACCGCCCGCATGCGACGCGCGAGCCGCTCCAGTTCGGCGCCGAGATCTACGGCCACGCGGGGCTCGAAGCCGATACCGAAGTCCTGCTTCTCGCGCTCGACAGCCTGCATGCGGCCGGCGTGCAGGGCCCCGTCATCGTCGACCTGGCAGACGCACGCATCGTGCGCGCGCTGTTCGCCGGCGTGCCGGTCGATGCCGCCGCCATCGCGCGCGTGCATGCGGCGCTGGCGGCCAAGGACACGAGCACCCTGCGCGAGCTCACGGCCGATTTTCCCGCAGCCTCGCGCGAAGGCCTGCTCGCGCTCGTGCGCCTGTACGGCGACGCATCGGTGCTCGATGAAGCAGGCCGGGTCCTGCCTGCCACGGCCGGCGTGCGCGCCGCACTGTCGGGCCTGAAGCAGCTGGCGAGCCGGCTCGACGGCGCCCGCGTCAGCTTCGACCTGGCCGACCTGCGCGGCTACGCCTACTACAGCGGCATGCGCTTCGGCATCTACACCGACGGCGCCAGCGACGCGCTGGTGCGCGGCGGCCGCTACGACGAGGTCGGCGCCGTGTTCGGCCGCAACCGCCCGGCGGTCGGCTTCAGTCTCGACGTGCGCGAACTGGTCGGCGTGCTGCCGGCGCGGCCGCTGCGGGCCGCCATCCGCGCGCCCTGGAGCGATGGCGCGGGGCTCGGCAAGACCATCGCCGAGTTGCGCAGCCGGGGCGAGACCGTGGTCTGCGTGCTCCCCGGCCACGAAAGCGAAATCGACGAATTCCACTGCGACCGCGAGCTCGTCGAGCGCAATGGTCGGTGGACCGTGCAAGCCATCTGAATCTTCTTAATCGGAACATCATGAGCGTTACCACCGGACGAAACGTGGTCGTCGTCGGCACCCAATGGGGCGATGAGGGCAAGGGCAAACTGGTCGACTGGCTGACCGAGAGCGCGCAAGGCGTCGTGCGCTTCCAGGGCGGCCACAATGCAGGCCACACGCTGGTCATCAACGGCGTCAAGACCGCGCTGCACCTGATCCCGAGCGGCATCATGCGTCCCGGCGTCAAGTGCTACATCGGCAACGGCGTGGTGCTCTCGGCGGCCAAGCTGTTCGAGGAGATCGAAGGGCTGGAGAAGGCCGGCGTCGAGGTGCGCTCGCGCCTGCGCATCAGCGAGGCCTGCCCGCTGATCCTGCCTTTCCATGCGGCGCTCGATATCGCGCGCGAGACCTATCGCGAAAAGGGCGGGGTCGAGAAGATCGGCACCACCGGCCGCGGCATCGGTCCGGCCTACGAAGACAAGATCGCGCGCCGCGCACTGCGAGTGCAGGATCTGAAGCACCCCGAGCGCTTCGCCGCCAAGCTGCGCGTGCTGCTCGACCTGCACAACCACGTGCTGACGCAGGTGCTGAGCGCGCCGGCGATCGAGTTCGACGCCGTCTACGACGAGGCGATGCGCCACGCCGAGTTGCTCAAGCCCATGATGGCCGACGTCTCGCGCGAGCTCAACGACGCGCACCGTGCCGGCGCCAACCTGCTGTTCGAAGGCGCGCAGGGCACGCTGCTCGACGTGGACCACGGCACCTATCCCTATGTGACCTCCAGCAACTGCGTGGCCGGCAATGCGGCCGCCGGCTCAGGCGTCGGCCCCGGCATGCTGCACTACGTGCTGGGCATCACCAAGGCCTACTGCACGCGCGTCGGCGGCGGGCCTTTCCCGACCGAGCTCGACTGGGCGACGCCGGGCACCGTCGGCTATCACCTGAGCACGGTCGGCGCAGAGAAGGGCGTGACCACGGGCCGCAGCCGCCGCTGCGGCTGGTTCGACGCGGCGCTGCTCAAGCGCTCGGCGCAGGTCAACGGCCTCTCCGGCCTGTGCATCACCAAGCTCGACGTGCTCGACGGCCTCGAGGAGCTGCAGCTGTGCACCGGCTACCAGCTCGACGGCGAATACACCGACATCCTGCCGATGGGCGCCGACGAGATCGAGCGCTGCACGCCGGTCTACGAGAAGCTCGAGGGATGGAGCGAGAGCACGGTGGGCATCACCCAGTACGACAAGCTGCCGATCAATGCGAGGCTCTACCTGCAGCGCATCGAACAGGTCACGGGCGTGCCGATCCACATGGTGTCGACCAGCCCCGATCGCGACCACACGATCATGATGCGCCACCCCTACCTTGCAGACTGACGGAGCCCATTTTCCATGTTGACCGAAGACGGCAAACACCTCTACGTGAGCTATGACGAGTACCACAACCTGATCGAGAAGCTCGCGATCAAGGTGCACCAGTCGGGCTGGGAGTTCGACACCATCCTGTGCCTGGCGCGCGGCGGCATGCGGCCGGGCGACGTGCTCTCGCGCATCTTCGACAAGCCGCTGGCCATCATGTCCACCAGCTCCTACCGCGCCGATGCCGGCACGATCCAGGGCCACCTGGACATCGCGCGCTACATCACCACGCCCAAGGGCGAGATCGCGGGCAAGGTGCTGCTGGTCGACGATCTCGCGGATTCGGGCCACACGCTGCATGCGGTGGTGGACATGCTCAGGACCAAGTACCCGCCGATCACCGAGCTGCGCAGCGCTGTGATCTGGACCAAGGCCTTGTCGACCTTCACGCCGGACTACTCGGTCGAATACCTGCCGACCAACCCCTGGATTCACCAGCCTTTCGAAGGCTACGACTCCATGGGTGCCGAGAAGCTGCTGGAGAAGTGGTCCGTCTGAAAAGACGACGGCCCCCCGGCGGCGGCCGCCTCAATCCGGTTTCATCATCGCGGTGTAGCGCCGCTGCATCTCGTCGGTCGATACCTCCTCGATGCTGTGGCCGACATTCCAGCGATGCCCGAAGGGGTCGCGGAACGAGCCGGAGCGCTCGCCGTAGAACTGGTCCTGTATCGGGATCTCGAGCGTGGCACCGGCCTTCAGTGCGCGCTCGATCACTGCATCCGCGTCGTCCACGTGCAGATGGATGGTGACGGCGGTGGCGCCGATCGACTTGGCGCCGAGGATGCCGTATTCCGGAAACTCGTCGCTGAGCATCAGCGTCGCGCCGTCGAAGTCGAGCTCGGCATGGCCGATGCGGCCGCTGGGTTCGGTCAGCCTGAACTTCTCGCGCGCGCCGAACACCTCGCTGTAGTAGGCGATCGCCGCCGCGGTGTCGTTGACGCAGAGGTAGGCAAACAGTTCGTGAGTGGCCATCGGAGTCTCCTGTGGGGTCTGGTCGCGATTCTGCGCACGCCGCACGCTCCCCGTCTTGAAAGAAATTGACCTCAGGCGCGCACGTGATTCGGCGAAGCGGGCGAGGCTCGGGCGTAGGCCTGCGGCGTCATGCCGGCGAGCTCCAGGAAGTCGCGGTTGAAATGGGGCTGGTCGCTGTAGCCGGCCTGCAGGGCGAGGTCGATCCAGGGCAGGGCGTCCGTGCCGGTCCATGCCGCCATCGCGCGCTGGAAGCGCAGCACCCGTTCCAGGCGCTTGGGCGCGAGGCCCGCAGCATCCCGGAACAGCGCGATGAAGCGCCGGTGGCTGTAGCCGCTGGCCGCCACCAGTTCGCCGATGGGCGCGCCGCCGCCGAGCCGGGCCAGGGCCTGTGCGATGGCAGGGTGCAGGGCCTGGGGGCGGACCCGCAGGCGCTCGGTCAGCAAGGCCTCGAACACGGCGAGCTGCGTTGCGAGGGTGCCGGCCGCATGGATGCGTTCCAGCGCCTCCTGCACGGCAGCAGCGCCCCAGAGCGCATCCAGCGGCGTGTGGCGCTCGGCCAGTTCATGAGCGGGCAGGCCGAACAGCGCGCGTGCGGCGCCGGGGCGTAGCTGCGCGCCCACCGAGCGGGTGGGGACGGACACGTCGCGCGCATAGAAGGTCGAGCGTGCGCCGCCCACGATCGCGTAGCCCACCGCATGGCCCGCAGCGTCCGCGATGCCGGCGAACAAGCGCAGCGGCGGGCCGGAAAGCCGGAACACCAGGTGCATGTCGCCGGTCGGCAGTACATGTTCGCGCAGCGGCGTATTCGACGCGGCGGCGGCAGGCTCCATCGCCCACATCGATCGGACGCAGCGCCGAAGCAGGGGGCCGGGAGCGCGCATCAGCAGCATGGCCCCATTGTCGGATCAGTGGCGTATCGAGTCGACTAGCATGACGGCATGCGAAAGCCCATCACCGACCTGATCCACCATCCCTACACCCCGCCCGCGAAATTCGCCGCGCCGCAGCCCGGCGTGTTCAAGGCCTCGACCGTATTCTTCGCCGACGTCGCGGCGATGCGCGCGCGCGACTGGAAGACCAAGGCCGGCTACACCTACGGCCTGCACGGCACGCCCACCACCTTCACGCTCGAGGAGCGGCTGGCCACGCTGGAAGGCGGCACCGAATGCCTGCTCGCGCCCAGCGGGCTGGCCGCCATCGCGCTGGTCGCCTTCGCCTTCCTGAAGACCGGCGACGAGGTGCTGATCCCCGACAACGCCTACGGCCCCAACAAGGCGCTGTGCAGCGGCGAACTGGCCAATTTCGGCATCACCCACAAGCTGTACGACGCGATGAATCCGGCCGACCTCGCGGCCAAGCTGTCGGATCGCACCAGGCTGGTCTGGGTCGAGGCCGCGGGTTCGGTCACCATGGAATTCCCGGACCTGCCGGCGCTGGTGGGCGCCTGCCGCGCGCGCGGCGTGATCACGGCGCTCGACAACACCTGGGGCGCCGGTCTTGCCTTTGCCCCCTTCGATTTCAACGGCAGCGGGCAGGGTGTCGACATCTCGATCCAGGCGCTCACCAAGTACCCGAGCGGCGGCGGCGACGTGCTGATGGGCAGCGTGATCACGCGCGACGAGCGGCTGCACCGCGCGCTCAAGCTGAGCCACATGCGCATGGGCTTGGGCATCGGCGTCGCCGACGTCGAGACGCTGCTGCGCTCGCTGCCGAGCATCGCGCTGCGCTACCAGGCGCACGACCGCAGCGCGCGCGAACTCGCGACCTGGCTCGATGGCCGCGCGGAGATCGCGCAGGTGCTGCATCCCGCGCTCGAGGGCTCGCCGGGCCATGCGCACTGGCTGCGCTTGTGCGGCGCCAGCGACCTCGCGGCCGGCCTGTTCTCGGTGGTGTTCGACGCCCGCTACAGCGCCGAACAGGTCGATCGTTTCTGTGACAGCCTGAAACTTTTTCGGCTCGGTTATTCCTGGGGCGGGCCGATCAGCCTTGTCGTGCCCTACGACATCGGCCTCATGCGCGATGCCAGCGTTGCGCGCTGGCCGCACAAGGGCACGCTGGTGCGCTTTTCGGTCGGGCTGGAGGACGCGGACGACCTGCGCGCCGACCTCGAACATGCCCTCGCGGCCCTCTGAACCGCGCCGGTTATCGCGTACAGTCGGACACGCGCAGTCATCGTGACTGCCTCGCCTCAAGGAGAAGCAGTGGCAACACCCAATTACGGCTACGAGAAGCGCCAGAAGGAGTTGGCCAAGAAGAAGAAGAAGGAAGACAAGCTGCGGGAAAAGGCCGCCCGCAAGCTCAGCCCGAGCAGCGAAGGCCTGGCCCAGGGCGATCCGGAAACCGACGTGGCCTCGCTGGAGCACGATCCGCCCACCATCCCGACGCTGCCGACCAAGAACGGCTGATCCGTTCGACCCGGATTCACGGCACCACGAAAAAGCCGCCGCGGGCAGGGCCTGCGGCGGCTTTTTCCTTTTCAGGTCACTTGCCGGCGAGCAGCTTGCGCAGCGACGGCCACACGTTGTCCAGCATGCGTGGCTGCGCCGCCGCCGTCGGATGGATGCGGTCGGCCTGGAACAGGCCTGCCGCGTCGGGACCGTCCGCCACGCCCTTGAGCAGAAAGGGCACCAGGGCGGCCTTGGTGCTGCCCGCCACCTTGGTGAAGACTGCTTCGAAGCGGCGCGTGTAGTCGCTGCCGTAGTTGGGCGGGACCTGGATGCCGACGATCAGCACCTGCGCGCCGGCGGCCTGGGCCGCCTTGGTCATCTGCGTCAGGTTGTCTTCGGTGCCGGCGAGCGACAGGCCGCGCAGCGCGTCGTTGGCGCCCAGCTCCAGCACCACGTGCGTCGGCTTGTGCTGGGCGAGCAGGCCGGCGAGCCGGGCCCGGCCGCCGGCCGTGGTGTCGCCGCTGATGCTGGCGTTGACCACCGTGGCGGCGATCTTCTGCTCGGCCAGCCGCTTCTCCAGCAGCGGGACCCAGCCCTCGCCGCGCTTGAGCCCGTATTCGGCGGAAAGCGAGTCGCCGACGACGAGAATCACAGGCTTGCTGCCGGCCGCCGTCTGGGCCTGGGCATGGAGCCATGACCCCGCACTGCCGGTGAGTGCAGCGCTCAAGATAAAGTGACGTCGATTCACCACGCGAAAACCTTTCAATGTCCAGCACCCGATCCGAAGAAGCAATTGTTGCCGTCGAACACGTTTTCAAGTCTGTCACCGACTCCGCCGGCACGCTGGACATTCTGCAGGACATCGACTTCACGCTGGGCGCCCGGGAGACGGCCGCCATCGTCGGCGCCTCGGGCTCGGGCAAGAGCACGCTGCTGTCGATCGTCGCCGGCCTCGACACGCCCACCCGCGGCACCGTGAGGCTGGCGGGCGAAGACCTGTTCGCGATCGACGAGGACGAGCGCGCCGCGCTGCGCGCCCGCAAGGTCGGCTTCGTGTTCCAGAGCTTCCAGCTGCTCGGCAACCTGAGCGCGCTCGAGAACGTGATGCTGCCGCTCGAGCTGGCCGACCGCCGCGACGCACGCAAGGCCGCGACCGAGATGCTCGGCCGCGTCGGCCTCGGGCAGCGCCTGGGCCACTATCCCAAGGTGCTTTCCGGCGGCGAGCAGCAGCGCGTGGCGCTGGCACGCGCCTTCGTCGTGCAGCCCGCGCTGCTCCTGGCCGACGAGCCCACCGGCAGCCTCGACTTCGCGACCGGCGAGCAGGTGATGCGGCTGATGTTCGACCTCAACCGCGAGCTCGGTACCACGCTCGTGCTCGTCACGCACGACCGCGGCATCGCGGCGCAGTGCGAGCGCCGCATCACGATCGAGGCGGGGCGCGTGGTCCCCGGGGACGAGAACGGGGTCTGAGCCCGGCTCGATAATCCCCGCATGTCTTCCCCCAAAGTGATCTTCGGCTTCCATGCCGTGGGCGTGCGCATCAAGACCGCGCCCAAATCGGTGATCGAGGTGCTGTTCGATGCCAGCCGGCGCGATGCGCGCATGCGGCAGTTCGTCGCCCGGGCCCAGGAGGCCGGCGTGCGGCTGGTCGAGGCCGACGGCCTGCGCCTGTCCAAGCTGAGCGGCAGCCACGGCCACCAGGGCGTGGCTGCGCGCGTGGAACCGATCCCGCAGACCCATTCGCTCGATGAGCTGCTCGAAGGCCTGGAGGCGGCCGGCACGGTGCCCCTGCTGCTGGTGCTCGACGGCGTCACCGACCCGCACAACCTGGGCGCCTGCCTGCGCGTGGCCGACGGGGCAGGCGCGCATGCGGTGATCGCCCCCAAGGACCATGCGGCCGGCATCAATGCCACCGTGGCCAAGGTCGCGAGCGGCGCGGCCGAGACGGTGCCGTACTTCATGGTGACCAATCTCGCGCGCACGCTGGGCGAACTCAAGGAGCGCAACATCTGGTGCGTCGGCACCAGCGACGATGCCCCCGGCACGCTCTACCAGAGCGACCTGAAGCGCCCGCTCGCGCTGGTGCTGGGCGCCGAAGGCGAGGGCATGCGGCAGCTCACGCGCAAGACCTGCGACGAGTTGGTGAGCATCCCCATGGCCGGCGCGGTCGAGAGCCTCAATGTCTCGGTCGCGAGCGGCGTATGCCTCTACGAGGCGATGCGGCAGCGAAACGTGCCAGCCTAGAGGCTCACGAAGCCGGTGCTGCCCGTGTGGTCGCGGGAACGCCAGTCGTCGACCCAGTCCCTGGCCTTGCGTTCCAGCGCGTCGCAGGCCTGCGCTTCATCCGCAAAGCGGCCCGACAGCGCGACGCGGCACAGGTGTGCGCCTTCTCGCCACAGATCGGCATGTCCGGCCGCGTGGCCATCGGTCCCCAGGGCGCTCAGGCAGACGCGAATCTCCCAATCCGCATAGACGAAGCGTTTGACCTCGCCGTCCTCATTCATGATTTCCTCGCTCAAGGTCTTACTGCTCCGATGGCCGAATTGATCCATGCGGAAGCTTAAACCTTCCGCATGGACCGCCTCGACCGCCGGCTGCGGTCCGGGCGCTCAGGCAACCTTGACGTCGATGCGCCGCGGCTGCGCCTGCTCCACCTTGGGGATGCGCAGCGTCAGCACGCCGTTGGCCAGCTCGGCCGACACCTTCTCGGTGTCGAGCTCCTTGCTCAGCGTGAAGACGCGGTGGAAGCGCGCGAGGCCGACCTCGGCGTGGCTCGACTGCAGGCCTTCGGGGACGCTCAGGTCCGATTCGGCGTCGATGGTGAGCGTGTCGGACTCCACCTGGAGCCGCAGCTTGTCCTTGGAGACGCCGGGCAGATCGGCATGGAGCGTGATGCCGGTGTTGTCCTCCACCACGTCCACCGGCGGCGTGAGCGCCGCCTCGCCGTAGCCCGCCTTGTCCTTGCGGGCGAGGGTGTCAAGCTCGTTCATGGCAAGTGCTCCTTCATTGGATGGCGATGCGACGGGGCTGCGCGGAAGCGCGCCGCTGGACCGTGATGTGCACGATGCCGTCGCGGTACTTGGCGTCGACGGCGTCCGGATCCGCGTCTTCCGGCAGCGTGAGTACGCGGCGGAAGCTTCCCGCAAAACGCTCGTGGATGTGCACCGTGGAAGGCGAGTCGTCTTCCGGCAGCAACGACTTGCGCTCGCCGGCAATGGTCAGCAAGCCGCGGTCGAGCTGGATCTCGAGCGTGGCCGGATCAATGCCGGGTGCGAAGGCGTAGATCTCTACCGTTTGCGGCGTGCCGCCGACATTCAGGGCCGGAAAACCGCCGCGGCCCAAACCTCGGATGCTCGGAGACAGATCGAAGGCCTGCTGCATTTCGCGTTGCAGGCGATCCATCTCGGCGAACAGATCGCGCGGAAACAGGGATCGATACATGGCGAAACCTCCATTTGGCTGATGAGACAAACGGAGCGCCGGAGACGCCTCCAGCGCTTCCGGTCAAGGAGGTAGGAGCGACCTGCGAGGATTTCAAGAGGGCGTCGAAGCGCCAAACGCTCAGGAAGGATCCTTGCTGCGCGTGCGCCCCACGGCGGTGAAGATGCCGATGCCGAGCAGGATGAGCGCACCGATGCCGATGTAGAGCGTCGGCACGCCGGCCACCGAGGCGCCCCAGGCCACGCCGGCCAGGAAGATCAGAAAACCGATCAGGTAGAGCGCGAAGGACATGGTTCTTTCTCCGATGTTTGGATCGAACCAGTGTGTCCGGGGAATCGGCCAGGCACGGCGGCTGGCGCCGCCAATGCATGTCGGAGGGTGCCTACCGCGCCGCGCTCTCGGCGCTTGCGGCGTCGAGCGCGGCGATGGTTTCGGCATCGAGCGCGAGGCTGGCCGCAGCCACCAGCTCGTCGAGCTGCTTCTGCGAGGTGGCGCTCGCGATCGGCGCCGTGATGGAGGGGCGCGCGATCTGCCATGCGATCGCGATCTGGCCCGGCGTCGCGCCGCGCGCCTTGGCGGCTGCGTCGAGCGCGGCCAGGATGCGCAGGCCGCGCGGGTTGAGGTACTTCTTCGTCGTGTTCGCGCCGCGTGCGCTCTTGGCGGCGTCGGCCTCGCTGCGGTACTTGCCGGTGAGGAAGCCGGCCGCCAGCGCGTAGAAGTTGATCACGCCGACGCCGCGTTCGAGGCACAGCGGTTCCAGCGTGTCCTCGAACACGGCGCGGTCGTAGAGGTTGTAGAGCGGCTGCAGGCTCTCGTAGCGCGGCAGGCCCTCGCGCTCGGCGACGTCGAGCGCCTCCGCCAGCCGCGGCGCGCTGTAGTTCGAGGCGCCGATGGCGCGCACCTTGCCGGCCTTGATCAGCGCGGCGAAGGCACCGAGCGTGTCGGCCAGGGGCGTCTCGGCATCGTCGTCGTGCGACTGGTAGAGGTCGATGTGATCGGTCTTGAGGCGCTTGAGCGACGCATCGACCGCCTCGCGGATGTAGGCCGGCGACAAGCCCTTCTTGCCTTCGCCCATCGGCTTGCCGACCTTGGTCGCGAGCACCACGCGGTTGCGCTTGCCGGTCTGGCGCAGCCACTTGCCGATGATGGTTTCCGATTCGCCGCCGCTGTGGCCGGGCACCCAGCTCGAATAGACGTCGGCGGTGTCGACGAAGTTGAAGCCGGCATCGAGCCAGGCATCGAGCAGCCGGAACGAGAGCGCCTCGTCGACGGTCCAGCCGAAGACGTTGCCGCCGAAGGCCAGCGGCGAGACTTGAAGGCCGGAGCGGCCGAGGGAGCGAAGTTGCATGGATGTTTCCTTGGGGAGGCTTACACGAAGCCCAGTGCGCCCAGCAGCGCGCCGGCCCCGAGCAGCCACAACAGATGGATGCGGGTGCGCCAGACGATAAATGCTGCGACGCCGGTGAGCAGCCAGAGGTGCCAGGCGGGCGCACCGCCGCCATGGTTACCGGAGGCGAGCACCCAGCCGGTCGCGATCAGCAGGCCCACCACCACCGGCGCCATGCCCTGCTTGAAGGCGCGCACCTCGCGCCGCGTGCGGTTGCGATGGCCCCAGCGCGTCGCGACGTAGGTCAGCGTGGTGCTCGGCAGCATGATGCCGACCATCGTGACCGCGAGCCCGAGCAGGCCGAGCCCCCAGGCCTGCGGGCCGGCGCCGATGCCGCCGCCGGCGTTGAGGCCCACGTTCCATCCCATCAGCGCGACGAAGAGCACGTTGGGGCCCGGCGCGGCCTGCGCGATGGCGACCGAGGAGCTGAACTGCGCGTCGCTGAGCCAGCCGTGCTGGGCGACCAGGTAGCGGTGCATGTCGGGCACGGTGGTGATGGCACCGCTGATCGAGAGCATCGACAGCAGGAGGTACTGGCCGAAAAGGGCCAGCCAGTCGTGCCAGTGCATGGCAATGGTCATGCTTTGATCTTTTTCCAGGTCCACACGCAGGCCACGCCGCCCACCGCCAGCAGCACCCATCCGAGCGGAATGCGCGCGAACGCGATGGCGCCGAAGACCAGGGCGACGAAGCCCAGGCAGACGCCGAAGCCGAGCGGATGCCGGCGCAACGCCGGTATCAGCTTGATGCCGGTGGCGGCGATCAGCCCGCCGGCCACCGCGCCCATGCCGCGCAAGGCGCCGGCCACCTGCGGGTTGCCGGCGTAGTGGGCGTAGAGCACGGCCAGCGCGAGGATCACGACCAGCGGCACCGCCAGCATGCCGGCTACCGCGGCCACGGCGCCGCGCAGGCCGAAGTAGCGGTCGCCGATCATCAGCGCCAGGTTGATGACGTTCGGCCCCGGCAACACCTGGGCCACTGCCCAGTCCTCGAGGAATTCGTCGGCCGTGAGCCAGCGCTTCTTCTCGACCATCTCGCGCTGCACGATCGCGAGCACGCCGCCGAAGCCCTGCAAGGCGAGCCAGGTGAAGGAAACGAAGAGGTCGCCGATGGATCGGGGTTGCGGTCGGTGGGGTGCCGCCGCATCGGTTGGGGCCGGGTGCATCGCGCCCGATTATGGGCGCAGAGCGGCCGCGCCGTTTGCCGACACGCCGGCGCCGCCCATGCTGCGACACTCGCGCCATGCAGCCGCGCGAACTCTTCGATCTCTGCAGGCAGGCGCTCATGTCCTGGAAGGCCGACTACGCGCCGAGCATGGGCGCGGCGCTGGCCTACTATACGGTGTTCTCGGTGGCGCCCTTGCTGCTGATCGTGATCTCGGTCGCCGGCCTCGTATTCGGCCAGGAAGCGGCGCGCGGCGAGATCATGACGCAGCTCTCGGGCCTCATGGGCGAGCAGGGCGCGCGGGCCGTGCAGGGCATGCTGGAGGCCGTCAACAAGCCGAAGGAAGGCATCATCGCCACGGTGATCGGCATCGCCTTGCTGGTGATCGGCGCGACCACCGTGTTCGGCGAGCTGCAGGATGCGCTCGACCGCATCTGGCGCGCCCCCGCGCGCGACACCGGCACGGGCCTGCTGGACCTGCTGCGCGTGCGCCTGCTGTCCTTCGGCATGATCATGGGCATCGGCTTCCTGCTGATGGTGTCGCTGGTGGCCAGTGCGGCGCTGGCGGCGCTCAGCAAGTGGTGGGCGCCGGTGTTCGGCGGCTGGGCGATGCTCGCGCAGGCGGTCAACTTCGTCGTCAGCTTCGCGATGGTGACCGTCGGCTTCGCGATGATCTACAAGATCATGCCGCGCGTACGCGTGCAGTGGCGCGACGTGTGGGTGGGGGCCGCGGTCACGGCGCTGCTGTTCACCGTGGGCAAGCACCTCATCGGCCTGTACATCGGCAAGAGCAGCGTGGCCTCGGGCTACGGCGCCGCGGGCTCGCTGGTGGTGGTGCTGGTGTGGGTTTACTACTCGGCGCAGATCTTCCTGCTCGGCGCCGAGTTCACCTGGGTCTACGCGCACAAGTACGGGTCGCTGCGCGGCGTCGCGCGACCCGATGCGCCTTCGTCGCCGACGCGCGCCTAGCCCGCGAAGCCGCCACCATCGAGGAACGCCTGCTCCTCCGGCGTGGTCTCGCGGCCCAGTGCCTTGTTGCGATGGGGAAAGCGGCCGAAGCGCGCGATGATGTCGCGGTGCAGCACCGCGAAGCGCTGCGTATTGGCGTCGAGCGCGGCGTTCAGCGCGACGGAGCGCTCCTGGTCCTCCAGCGACTCGGAGTGCATGAGGGGCAGGTAGAAGAAGGGCCGCAGCGCGGCTTCGACCTGCCGGTCCAGGCCTTTGTCGATCACCGCATTCGCGATGGCGCGCGCCTTGCCGTCGGTGGCGAACATGTGGGCGCTGTTGCGCCACGCGTTGCGCGGGAACTGGTCGAGCAGCACCATGAGCGCGAGCGCGCCTTCGGCATCGAGAGCCCAGGCATCGAGCGCGCCGGCGGCGGCGGCATGGTGGGCGGCTTCGAAGCGCGACTTGAATTCGGCGTCGAAAGCCTCGTCCTTGGCAAACCATCGCTTCGGTCCGGCCTCGGTCCAGAAGGTCGCGACATCGTGGGCTGTGGGCAGGGTTTTCATGGGCTCGATGATGCCATCGGGTGCCCCGAAGTCGGGCTCGTGGCCGACACGCTGCGCGTCGGGCGCTGTCTATGCTGGGTGCTCTTGAAACTGACGGAGATCGCAATGAACAGATATGGCACCCTCTTGCGCATGGCCCTCGTGGCCGGCACCGCGACCGCGGTACTTGCGGGCTGCGGAATGATGTCGAGGTCCAACACGGCGAGCTTCAGCGGCAGCATGAACGCGGCCAGCCAGGTGCCGCCCAACATGACGCGCGGCAGCGGCCTGGCCGAAGCCTGGCTGAACAAGGACACCAATGTGCTCAAGTACAAGATCGTCTATACCGGCTTGAGCGGTCCCGCCACCGCGGCGCACTTCCACGGTCCGGCCTCCGCCGGCGCCAATGCCGGCATCGTGCTGCCCTTCGCGAATCCCGCCAGCCCGATCGAGGGCCAGGCGACGCTGACGCCGGCCCAGGCGGCCGACCTCATGGCCGGCAAGTGGTACGCCAACGTCCACACCGCGGCCAATCCGGGCGGCGAAATCCGCGGTCAGCTGCTGCCGAAGATGTAGCAGCCCTGCGAGACGCGGCGGCGCTGCGCATGGTGTCAAATCGATCCATGCCCGCCGCCAAGAAAACGAACTCGCGCGTCTCGCGCCCCTCCATCCCCCGCGTCGACATCACGACCGCCAAGAAAGCCCTGGTGCTCCAGGGCGGCGGCGCACTGGGCGCCTACCAGGCCGGCGTGTATGCCGGCGTGTTCGAGAAGCACAAGGCGCTCGACTGGGTGGCCGGCGTGTCGATCGGCGCGGTCAATGCCGCCCTGATCGCGGGCAACGCGCCCGAACTGCGCGTCGCCCGCCTGCGTGAGTTCTGGGACCTCGTTTCCTCCGGTCCGGCCCAGCGCCTGCCGCCGGGCTGGGGCGACCGTGCGCTGTTCAACCAGTGGAGCGCGACCTCCGCCGCCGTGTTCGGCGTGCCGGGCTTTTTCACGCCGCGCCGCAGCCCGGCGCTGCTGCTCGGCGGTGCAGCGCCGGTGCTGAGCTACTACGACACCGCGCCCTTGAAGTCCACGCTCGAGCGGCTGGTGGATTTCGACCTCCTGAACGACGGCGAGATCCGCTTCAGCGTCGGCGCGGTCAATGTGCGCAGCGGCAACTCGGTCTATTTCGATAACAGGAAGCAGCGCATCGGCCCCGAGCACATCATGGCCAGTGGCGCCTTGCCGCCCGGCTTCGCGCCGGTGCACATCGACGGCGAGGACTACTGGGACGGCGGCATCGTCTCCAACACGCCGCTGCAGTACGTGCTCGACACGCATCCGCGCAGCGAGCCGCTGATGGTGCTGCAGGTCGACCTGTTCAGCGCCCGCGGCACCATGCCGCGCACGCTGGCCGAGACCCTGGAGCGGCAGAAGGACATCACCTACTCGAGCCGCACGCGCATGAACACCGATGCCATGGCCTCGAACATGAACCTGCAGCAGGCGGTGGCCGACCTGATCGCTAGGCTGCCTGCCTCGCTGCAGAAGGACCCCAGCGTGGCCGCCGTGTGCGCCCAGCTCACCCACCAGCCGATCGAGATCGTGCACCTGATCTACCGCGACAAGCCCTACGAGCTCGATTCCAAGGACTACGAGTTCTCGCGCGCCTCGGTCGACGAGCACTGGGAGGCCGGTATGCGCGATATGTGCGCGACGTTGGCGCATCCGGAATGGCTCCAGGCCGCCTCGCAAGCCAACGGCGTGACCACCTTCGACCTGGCCCTGCCCAATGCGCCGAAGGTCCGCCGTCCGATGCGAGTGCCGGCCATTCCGGCCGCGCGTTGACGCTGGTCAGCTTCGACCAAGACTCCGGGCGCACGCTGCGTCACAGGCACGCGGCTTGCACGCGCCATCGTCTCTTCACCTTTCATCCCAAGGAGATCCCATGCAACTCAAGGACAAGGTCGCTTTCATCACCGGCTCGGCCAGCGGCATCGGCAAGGAGATCGCCATTCTGTTCGCGCAGGAGGGCGCGAAGATCGTGATCGCCGACCTCAACAAGCAGGCCGCCGACGCCACCGCCGCCGAGCTCGAGGAGAGCGGTGCGCAGGCGATCGGCGTCGGCGTCGATGTCACCAGCGAAGAGCAGGTCGATGCGGCCGTCGAGAAAGCCGCCGAGGCCTTCGGCGGCATCGACATCCTGATCAGCAATGCCGGCATCCAGATCGTGCATCCGGTGGAGGAGTTCAGCTTCGCCGACTGGAAGAGGATGCTGGCCATCCACCTCGACGGCGCCTTCCTCACCACCAAGGCCTGCCTCAAGCACATGTACGCACAGGGCCGCGGCGGCAGCGTGATCTACATGGGCTCGGTGCATTCCAAGGAAGCCTCGCTGCTCAAGGCGCCCTACGTCACGGCCAAGCACGGGCTGGTCGGCCTGGCCAAGACGGTGGCGAAGGAGGGCGCCAGGCACGGCGTGCGCGCCAACGTGATCTGCCCGGGCTTCGTGCGCACGCCGCTGGTCGAGAAGCAGATTCCCGAGCAGGCGAAGACGCTGGGCATCACCGAGGACCAGGTGATCAAGAACGTGATGCTCAAGGAGACGGTGGACGGCGAGTTCACCACCACCGACGATGTGGCGCGCGTGGCGCTGATGTTCGCCGCCTTCCCGACCAATGCGCTCACAGGGCAGTCGCTGGTCGTGAGCCACGGCTGGTTCATGCAGTGAGCTTGAGCTCCCAGGTCTCGCCGACCAGCTGCTGGCCGAAGCCTTCGTAGGGCTCGGACTTGACCAGCTTGAATCCGCGAGCGGCATAGATGCCGCGCGCGGCGACCAGGCAACTGTTGGTCCACAGCACCATCTTCCTGTAGCCCTTCAGGCGCGCGAAGGCGATGCATTCGTCGGTGAGCCGGGCGCCGAGGCCCAGGCCGCGCGCCTGCGGCGTGAGGATCAGCAGGCGCAGTTGCGCCACGGTGGCCGACTTGCGCGCCAGAAACACGGCGCCGACGCGTTCGCCGTCGAGCTCGGCGATCCAGCAGCGTTCCCATTCGGGTTGGAACTTGCGCAGGAACTGGCCCGCGATCTCGGCCACCAGGGCTTCGAATTCGCTGTTCCAGCCGTACTCGCGCGCATAGATCTCGCCATGCTGCTGCACCACCCAGCCGATGTCGCCGGGGCCAGGGTCGCGCAGCACGGCGGTGCGGGGCTTGGACGTCGGGTTCGCCGCGGGTTCGATTAGCGCCTGCACCGTGTGCATCGCATCGATCAGCTGGCGCTGCTGCGGTGCCGACAGCGTCGAGAGCAGGGCGCGTGCCTCGTCGCGCGACTTCTGCTGCAGCGGCGCGAAGGCCGCATGGCCGGCCTCCGTGAGGCGCAGCAGGCTCTGGCGGGCGTCCTTCGGATGCGTCTCGCGCGAGAGCCAGCCGGCGCTTTCGAAGCGGCGCAGGATGCGGCTCAGGTAGCCGCCGTCCAGGCTGAGGTCCTTGCCGATCTCGCTCGCCACAGCGCTCTCGCGGTGCGCCAGCTCGTAGAGCACGCGCACGTCGGTCAGCGACATGTCGCTGCCGAGGTAGGGGTCGAGGGCGCCGATGCGGCGCGTGTAGAAGCGGTTGAACTGGCGCACCGCCTTGACGGCAGCCACGTCGGAGGAGGGAGGTGATTCGACAGACATGATTGCCATTGTCAATTGAATGGTTGACCAAGGCAAGTATCTAATGGCCCGGGCTGCGCACCCGCCAAGGCCTTTAGGCGACAGACCCACCCCGAACCCGTAAAATCGCCGGTTGCCCGAAACGGGCCACCGCGGCATGTCCTGCCGCCATGCCTCCTCCCGATGAACGCCCCTGTCGACGTCTCCTTCTTCCAGCGTGCTGCGAAGCCGCTCTCCAGCTACCGCAAGTACTGGGCAGCCCGCTTCGGCACGGCGAAATTTCTGCCCACCTCGCGGGCGGAGATGGATGCGCTCGGCTGGGACAGCTGCGACATCGTCATCGTCACCGGCGACGCCTACGTGGACCACCCGAGCTTCGGCATGGCGGTGATCGGCCGCATGCTGGAGGCGCAGGGTTTCCGCGTCGGCATCATCGCGCAGCCCGACTGGCACAGCGCCGAGCCTTTCAAGGCGCTTGGCAAGCCGAACCTGTTCTTCGGCGTGACCGCCGGCAACATGGATTCGATGATCAACCGCTACACCGCGGACCGGAAGATCCGCAGCGACGACGCCTACACGCCCGGCGACGTCGGCGGCAGCCGGCCCGACCGCGCGGCCATCGTCTATTCGCAGCGCTGCAAGGAAGCCTGGAACGAGGTGCCGATCGTGCTCGGGGGCATCGAGGGCTCGCTGCGCCGCATCGCCCACTACGACTACTGGCAGGACAAGGTGCGCCGCTCGATCGTGGTGGACGCCAAGTGCGACCTGCTGCTCTACGGCAATGCCGAGCGCGCCATCGTCGAGATCGCGCATCGCCTCGCCGCGCGCGAACCCGTGGCGAAGATCACCGACGTGCGCGGCACGGCGTTCGTGCGGCGCGACACGCCTGAAGGCTGGTTCGAGATCGATTCGACATGCGTCGATGAACCGGGCCGCGTCGAAGCGCATGTGAATCCGTACCTCATGGTCTCGGAGCAGGCCAAGGCGAACGGCGCGACTTGTGCGAAGGAAGACGAAGCCCAAGCCGTGGCCGCCGCGGCGGAAGCGGCTGCCTCGGTCAACCCTGCGATCCAGCCGCTGAACTTCGTGCCCAACCCGGCCTTGCAGAGCCGCGGCAGGCTCAAGGTCCCGCCGCGCGACCGCTCCGTGATCCGCCTGCCTTCCTACGAGCAGGTGCGTGCCGACCCCGTGCTCTACGCCCACGCCAACCGCGTGCTGCACCTCGAGACCAACCCCGGCAATGCGCGCGCGCTGGTGCAGGCGCACGGGGAGGGCACGACCGCGCGCGACGTCTGGATCAACCCGCCGCCGATCCCGCTCACCACGGCCGAGATGGACCACGTGTTCGACCTGCCGTACGCGCGCAGCCCGCACCCGCGCTACGCCGACGAGCACGGCAGCCACGACGGCGCGACCAAGATCCCGGCCTGGGAGATGATCCGCTTCAGCGTGAACATCATGCGCGGCTGCTTCGGCGGCTGCACCTTCTGCTCGATCACCGAGCACGAGGGCCGCATCATCCAGAGCCGCTCGGAAGAATCGATCATCAAGGAGGTCGAGGCGATCCGCGACAGCGTGAAGGGCTTCACCGGCACCATCTCCGACCTCGGCGGGCCGACAGCCAACATGTACCGCATCGGCTGCAAGAGCCCCGAGATCGAATCGGCCTGTCGCAAGCCCAGTTGCGTGTACCCCGGCATCTGCCCGAACCTCAACACCAATCACGATCCGCTGATCAAGATCTACCGCCGCGCGCGCGCGCTGAAGGGCATCAAGAAGATCCTCATCGGCTCGGGCCTGCGCTACGACCTGGCCGTGCAGTCGCCCGAGTACGTGAAGGAACTGGTGCAGCACCACGTCGGCGGCTACCTGAAGATCGCGCCCGAACACACCGAGCAGGGCCCGCTCACCAAGATGATGAAGCCCGGCATCGGCAGCTACGACAAGTTCAAGCAGATGTTCGAGAAGTTCAGCGCCGAGGCGGGCAAGAAGCAGTACCTGATCCCGTACTTCATCGCCGCGCATCCGGGCACCAGCGACGAGGACATGATGAACCTCGCGATCTGGCTCAAGAAGAACGGCTTCCGCGCCGACCAGGTGCAGACCTTCTATCCGTCGCCGATGGCCACCGCGACGACGATGTACCACACCAACAAGAATCCGCTGCGCAAGATCACGCGAGAGAGCGAAACGGTGGACATCGTGCGCGGCGACAAGCGCCGCCGCCTGCACAAGGCCTTTTTGCGCTACCACGATGCCAACAACTGGCCGCTGTTGCGCGAGGCGTTGAAGAAGATGGGCCGCGCCGACCTGATCGGCAACGGCAAGCACCACCTGATCCCGACCTATCAGCCGCTGACCGACGGCAGCTACCAGAGCGCACGGCGCAAGAACTCGACTGCGGTCGCGCTGAAGCCCGTGCAGCCCGTCAAGGGCCGCATCCTCACGCAGCACACCGGGCTGCCGCCGCGCGACAACGGCGCCGGGCGCGGCAAGCCGGTGCGCAAGGCGCGCTGAGCGCCACGGGTCCTTATGATTTGTGCGATGCACATCCACCGTTCTCCCCCTCCGCCGACCCTGGCCTGAGGTGTTGCGCCCCGAGCGCTGCGCCTGAAGGCCCACATGGGTGGCCGTCTTCGCTCCTTCGTTGCGGGCGCGGGCGGCCGGCGTAAGGATGCCTGCCGCCAATGCGCGCGGCGGGCCTTGGAGAACTTTTCATGAACGAAAGAATGTTCGCCGCCCTGGCGTGGGGCGGTGTGCTGCTCGCCGGCGCCTTGTGGGGCGGCGGTGCGCTGGTGGCGCAATTCCTCATCGAAGGCGGCATCGCGCCGCAAAGCCTGTCGCTCGCGCGCTTCGCGCTCGGCCTGCCGCTCCTTTGGTGGTGGCACTGGCGCGCACGCGAGATGCCGCGCGTGCAATGGCGCGAACTCGCGTACCGCGAACGCTGGCAGGTCGTCGCGACCGGCGCGGCGATGGCGCTCAACGTGAGCTGCTGGTTCGCCGGCATCGCCCACTTGGGCGCGGCGCTGCCGACCGTGATCTCGATCTGCGGCGCGCCCGCAATCGTCGCGGCCGTCTCCGTGCTGCGCGGCTACGAGCGCTTCGGCGCTCGGCTGCTGGCGGGGCTGGTGCTGGCATTGGCGGGCGTCGCGCTGGTCGTCTGGCCGGCGGCCGGTCTCGGCGCGCTGCCCGCAGGCTACCTGGCGGGCCTGGCCTGGTCCTTCGCCTCGGCCTGCTGCTATGCGCTGGTTGTGATCGGCAATGCGCGCATGCCGGCGCGCGTGCCGGCCGTCACCGCATCGGCCTGGGGCATGAGCGTGGCGGCGCTGTGCATGCTCGTTGCCGCGCTCTCGGCCGGCATGACATGGCCGGCCGGCGCCGTGCAATGGCTCGGCGTGGGCTACACCGGCGTGGTGACGACCTCCGTCGCCTACCTCGCCTTTGCCTGGGGCGCACGGCGCCTGTCACCGACGGTCGCCGTGGTCGGCACGCTGATCGAGCCGCTGGTGGCCGCCTTGCTGGCGGCCTGGCTGTTCGAGCAGGCGCTCGCGCCGCGCCAGTGGCTGGGCGCGCTTCTGCTCGGCGCGGCCATGTGGCTCCTCACGCGGCGCGGGCGCGCCGGAGGCTGAAAGCCAAGCCGTTGTATGGTGTGGTCCCATGAACAGCTTTTTGGCCGCTTCGTGTCGCTGCACCTCTCGCATGGCCTTGTGGATTGCATGGGGCGCCTGGGCGCTGGGCGCGCAGGCGGCCCCGCAAGAGGCGGGTTCGGCGCAGGCCTTGCGCGAGCTGCACCAGAAGCTGGCCGGCCAGCTCGCACGCAGCCCGCTGAAGCGGCCCATGCATCTGGAATCGGTGGAAACGGAGAACGGGCTGCAGGGCGATATCTATGCCGTGGTCGATCACCCGCTGGAACACGTGCGCGCCGCACTCGCCAACGCGTCGCAGTGGTGCGAGATGCTGCTGCTGCACATCAACAACCGGCGCTGCCGCGTGGTCCGGCGGCCGGATGGCGACGTGCTCACGCTCAGCGTGGTGCGGCGCTACGACAAGCCGGTGGAGCAGGCCTTCGAGCTCGACTTCGTCCACCGCACGGCCAGCGCCGCGCGCGACTACCTCGCGGTCGACCTGTCGGCGGAGGCCGGGCCGCTCGGCACCAGCCGCTACCGCGTGATGCTCGAAGCCACGCCGCTCGGTGCGCGCCAGACCTTCCTTCACTTCGGCTATGCCTACGAGCACAACATGATGGCGCGCTACGCCACCATGGCCTACCTCGCGACCTTCGGCAGCCACAAGGTGGGCTTCACCGTGGTCGGCAAGACGCCTGACGGCCAGCCCGAATACATCCGCGGACTGCGCGGCCTGATGGAGCGCAACGCGATGCGCTACTTCCTCACCCTCGATGCCTATCTGGCCGGCCTCGGGGTGCCGGCGCCGGAGCGCTCGGAGAAGCGCCTGCAGCGCTGGTTCGAGGCCGTCGAGCAATATCCGGCGCAGTTGCACGAGGTCGACCTCGCGACCTACCTCGCGCACAAGCACGAAGACCGTCAGCGCGACTCCGGCGCCGTGCGCTGATCAGCGCAGCACCAGCACCGGCGTGTGCGAGTGCGTCAGCACGTGCAGCGTCTCGCTGCCCATCAGCAGGCGCTTGATGCCGCGCCGGCCGTGAGAGGCCATGACGATCAGGTCGCAGTGGAAGTTGCGAGCGGCCTCGATGATGGCTTCCGAGACCAGCTCGGACTTCATCACGACGGCCTTGGTGTTCTCGACGCCCTTGGCGAGTGCTTTTTCCTTCACCGCATCGACCACGCGCTGCGCTTCGGCATCGGCCTGCTCCTGCAGCCGCGTGACTTCCATCTGGTTCAGCAGCAGCGAGCCTTCGAAGTAGCCGGTGGGGTAGTGGTGCACCACCTTGACGGCGACCAGTTCGGCTTTCATCAGGATGGCCAGGTCGATCGCGCTGGTCACGGCTTGTTCCGAGAGCTCGGAACCGTCGGTGGCGACGAGTATGCGTTCATACATGGCGGATCTCCCGGGCGGGAGGGGCCCCGCCCCTGCTTGCAGATTAATGCGCTGGCCCGCGCCGGGCAAGGCATCTGGCGTGTTCTAGATGGGCCAGCCTAGCGTTTCACCGCAGCGTCACAAAGCTTCGCCTTAATCCCCGGGGCTCGCGCACGGTGCGCGGGCCGAACCAGCAGGAACAAGAATGAACAAGCGATCGAGGATGGGGTGGCTGGCAGCGATGGCTGCCGGCGTGGTGGTGGCGGCATGCGGGGGCGGGGGAGGCGGTGGCGGCTTCGCGCCGTCGTCGAGCGGTGGAGATGCACCGCCCGCTGCTAAGAGCGTCACCGGCGTGTTCCTCGATTCCGCCGTCGAAGGCCTGGACTACGTGGCCGGCTCGTCCGCCAAGGCCGTCACCTCCGCCAAGGGCGAGTTCGTGTGCAAGGAAGGCGAGACGGTGCGCTTCAGCCTCGGTGCGCTCGTGCTCGGCAGCGCGAGCTGCGGTGCCGCGATCACGCCGCTCGCGCTGGCCAACCTGCAAGCCACGGCGGCCGATGTGAAGGCCGACAAGGTGGTCAATCGCCTGTTCGCGCTGCAGAGCTTCGACGAGGATGGGGATCCTTCCAACGGCATCAAGCTCACCGATGCGCTGAAGGCGGCGCTCACCGCCGGCGTGCTTGATTTCGATGCCGACGCCGGCGCCTTCGATGCTAAGCTCGGCACGCTGCTCGCGGCCTTGCCCAGCCCTTACAGCGCACGCGTGGTCGATGCCGGCCGCCGCCTGCTGGCGCGCGAGCATTTCGAAAGCACGCTGGCCGCCAGCCTGGGCACGCCGGTGACCGAAGCTTCGACACAGACCAACGCCCTCGGCAGCATCGCGGTGAAGGTCACGCGCCACCAGCTGCAGGCCGACAAGAAGTTCCACGTGCCCTACGAAGGCAGCAACGAGAAGACCCGCGCCGACTTCGCCGGCGGCTTCCTGCCGGCCTACGGCTCGGGCCTGGCCTTCAAGGGCACGGCGGCCGACGGCGCGCTGGAGTTCTATGCCATCACCGATCGCGGCCCCAACGGCGACGGCCCGACGGCGCCCGTGCCCGGCGGCGGCGGCGCGACCAACATCAGCAAGGTGTTCCCGGCGCCGTCCTTTGCGCCGAGCTTCGGCGTCGTCGCGGTCGGCAAGAGCGGTGCGGTGCTGCAGTCGAGCACGCCGCTCAGGCTCGATGCCGCGCGCAAGCTCACCGGCCTGCCGCCGCAGTCGGGCGTCGGTTCCACCGGCGAGACGCCGCTGACCGAGAACTACGTGTTCGACGCCGCCAAGGCCGGCTTCGATGCCAACGGCCTCGACCCGGAGACGATGGTGCTCGACAAGGCCCGCAACGTGCTGTGGACCAGCGACGAGTACGGCCCCTTCATCGCGCGCATCAACATCGCCACCGGCGTGGTCGAGAAGAAGTACGGCCCCGGCGCAGGCGCCGCGGACCTGCCCGCGGTGCTCTCGCAGCGGCGGCCCAACCGTGGCATGGAAGGCCTTGCGCTGGACGCGGCCAGCGGCAAGCTGCACGGCTTCCTGCAGAGCCCGATCGACCCGAAGGACGGCGCCGGCAAGTCCATCAAGGCCAGGCCGCCCGGCGGCAGCAACACCGACGTGCGCCACATCGCCAAGTTCGCACGCTGGCTCGAGTTCGACCCGGTCACCGAGACGTCGAAGATGTACGCCTATCCGATCGACGGCAGCCAGTACGACAAGGACCGCACCGGCAACGCCAAGCTCGGCGACATGGTGAGCCTGGGCGGCGGGCTCTTCATCGTGATCGAGCAGGGCGCGCGCAAGAGCGACGCCAAGGTGTTCAACAAGCTGATGCTGGTCGAGATTCCGGCCGACGCGACCGATATCGCGGCGCTGGACCACAACCTCGAGATCAGCAGCATCACGCAGACGGTGTCGGGCGCGGCCGACTGGTCCACCGTGGTGCAGATGAAGAAGACCGAGCTGCTCGACCTCAACGCGCTCGGCTGGCTGGCCGAGAAGGCCGAGGGCCTGACGCTGGTGGACGAGAACACGCTGGCGCTGGTGAACGACAACGACTTCGGCCTCGGCACCATGCTGCTGGACGCCAACGGCCAGCGCGTGGCCGGCAGCATGGAAGACTGCACCGTCGATGCCGCCGGCGCGATCGTCAGCGGCTGCCCTGCCGGTGTGGTCGGTGCCCGCATCACGCGCGGCAGCGATCTGGAGCGGCCGACGCGCATCTGGCTGCTGCGCTTCGAGCGCAAGCTCGGCGAGCTGCGGCTTCCGGCGCCCTGAAGCCCGGCCTCGCGAAATTTAAGGTTTCGTGAGGGATTGCTTAAGCAATTCTTAGCGGCGCCGCGGGCCTCGGATTCCTAGACTTCTTTTCCAGCAGGCCGGTGCATGGTGCACCGGCCGCTGCACCGCAAGGAAGGACAACCCATGAACATCGATCAGCGCGAGATGCGCAACGTCGCCCAGGCGGCCATGCCTCGCGTCGACCTCTACGCCGGCATCCACAAGGCGCTGCGCGCGCTGATGGCCGACACCCTGCTGGCCGTTGGGCGGATGGACAGCGACGATGCGCTCGAAGTGGCGCAGGTTGCGCAGCGCGTGATGCAGCTGCTCGACTTCTGCCGCTCGCACCTGCGGCACGAGAACGAGTTCGTGCATGCTGCCATGGAGGCCCGTGCACCCGGCGCCAGCGGCCAGATCGCCCACGAGCATGCCCAGCACGAGGAAGAGATCGCGGTGCTCGCGAACCAGACCACCGCGCTGGTGCAAGACAGCGCGGCGAACCGGGCGGCCGGCGCGCTCGCGCTGTACCGGGCGCTCTCGCTCTTCGTCGCCCACAACTTCGAGCACATGCACGTGGAGGAAACGGCGCACAACGCGGTGCTCTGGGCGCGCTACACCGATGCCGAGCTGATCGAGATCCACAACGCGCTGGTGGCATCGATCCCGCCCGAAGAGATGATGTTCGTGCTGCGCTGGCTGGTGCCTTTCATGAACCCCGCCGAGCGTGCCGGCATGCTGGCCGACATGCGCGCGCATGCGCCGGCGCCGGCTTTCGCGGCTGCACTCGATGTGGTGCGCCCGCACCTGAGCGAACGCGAATGGGCCAAGCTCAGCGCGAGCTTGGGCCTGCCTGCCGCCTAAGCAGGGATCTCTTCGAGCGCGACCGGCCGGTCCATGCGCAGGCGAAAGCGGCCGCGCCCGGTCTTCTCGATGCGGATGTACGGGCAGTTCTCGACCAGGCGGCGCTGCAACAGTACCAGGCGCGCCTCGAGGTTGTCCGAAAGGTCGGGCAGCCGGATGGCCGGGTCGAGCCGCAACTCGCGGTTGGTGAACTCCGAGCGGCCCTGCTGCGCGTGCTCGCGCAGCAGCTTGCCGAGGATGGCTCCGGCCACGCCCTTGATCAGGTATCGCTCGCCGACGAAGACGCTGTTGTTGGCGAGGTAGTGCCGCACCGGGAAGGGCGGGCCGCTGGCCGAGGGCGCAGCCGCCGCCACGGGCTCCTCGGGCGCCGCGGGCTCGGCCACGGTGTGCAGCAGATCGAGCGCCGCGCCGAGATGGCCGGCGATCGCGACCAGCGCATCCTCGTCCTCGAAGCCGAAGCGCATGTCCAGCGGGCTCTCGACGAACAGCACGCCGAGCAGCCGCCCGGCCGAGAGGATGGGCACGGCCAGCTGGCTGTGCGGCTCGGACAGGCCGGGGAAGGGGATCTCGGTGTCGAGCGCGAGGCCGGGCTCGCTCTCGCGCATGCTGCTGCGCACCGCGTGGCTGTAGGCGGCGGCGTTCGTCATATGGCTGATGCGCACCGGCGTGCGTTCGCGCGCGGCTACGCCGATGACGCCGTGGCCGATCTCGATCTCGGAGCCGACACCGGAGGTCGCGTAGCCGCAGCTCGCCACTGCGTAGAGGCGCTGCGCCGCCGCGTCGAGCATCAGCACCATCGCATGCCGGATGTCCAGGTGGTCGTTGAGCGCGGCCAGCACCGCCTGCAGAAGCTCGTCGGTCGCGCCGCAGGCGGCCAGGCGTTCGGCAGCGCGCCGCACGCCGGCGAGCAGGCCTGGGCGCGGCGACGCCGGCAGGGAGGCGCCTTCCAGGCGCTCGATGGCTTCGACCTCGTAGACGTCGGAGCCGAGCAGGCGGAACACGCCCGCCATCCCCGAGTGCGAGGCGATGCCCGCGAGCTGCGCCTTCATGCCTTCGAACAGCGGGCCCCCGGTCTCGGTGCGCAGGTAGCGCATCTGCAGCCGGTAGAAGCCGGCCGTGACCGGATCCATCACCAGCACGCTGCCGTGCGGATTGGCCAGGATGTTCCGGCGCGTCTTGTTGAAGAACTGGAAGGACAGCGCGACATGGCGCTCGTCGACGTAGTAGACCTGCGAGATGTAGGCCACGTTCGGCGTGCCGTCCTCGGCGCAAGTCGCCATCATGGCCGGGATGGCGCCCTCGAAGCAGGCGCGGATCTCGGGCAAGGAAGGCGCAGCGCCAGTCATGGTGCAGTGGACGAGGCGGGCAGGGCGCTGCCCGCGCGCGGGCCCGGCGTCTGGTCGTAGGCCTCGTCGGGACGGAAGCTCACGGCCACCACGTCGCCGAGCTCGCAGGCGAGCATCGCGCGCACGAAGACCGCGTCGAAGCCCACGCAGGCGACTTCGTATTCCATCGAGGCCAGATAGCGGCGCAGCAAGGGGAGGTCGCTCTCGTCGGCCGCGCGAAGCCGCACCGCCTTGGACTTGACCTGCACGGTACGGTGGCTCAGCGGCTCGCTGAACACCACGGCCAGTTGGCCGGTGGCGGCCAGGTCTTGCAGCAGCTGGCGCGATTGGGTGCGCGCGAGGTACACGGTGATCTCCGAGCCATCGGTCGAGATGCCGGTGCCGACGGCGCGCATCAGGCTCGGGCGAAGCGCAGCGTTGCGCGAAGCCACGATGGCGGACACGCCCTTGCCGATCATCGCGATGTGCTCGGGGTTCAGCAGCGGTGGAGGGTCAGCGGCCATGAAAAGGAGCTGGGGAGGAGAGGGGATTGTGGTTCAAAGCGGCGCTTCGCCGCGCGATTTGCGCGCGGGCATCGCTTTTGCTTGGAAGCGCCATGACCATCATGACCATCACCACACGCCCCACGCGCCGCGCTGCGCTCCAATGGCTGGGCGCCGGCACTGCCTCGCTGGCGCTGCCGGCCTTGGCCCAGTGGCCCGACAAGCCGATCAAGATCATCGTGACCTTTCCGCCCGGCGGCTCGAGCGACATCCTGGCGCGCGTGATGGCCGAGCAGCTCGGCAAGAAGCTGGGCCAGCCCTTCGTGGTGGACAACAAGCCCGGCGCCGGCGGCACCATCGGCGGCGCGCTGGTCGCTGCTGCGCCGGCCGACGGCTACACCTTCATGCTCTCGAACACGACGCCGATCGCGCTCGGGCCATTCACGCTGGAGAAGCAGCCCTACGATCCGCTGCAGGCCTTCACGCACGTCGCCTACCTGGGCTCGGCGCCCCTGGTGATCATGGCGAGCAAGCCCTCGGGCATCGCGAGCTATGGCGGGCTCGAGGCGCGGGCACGCAAGGAAGGGCGGCTGAACTTCGGCTCGGGCGGTCCCGGATCGATCGGCCACATCCACGGCGAGCTGATCAAGAAGACCACCGGCGCCAACCTGGTGCACGTGCCCTACCGCGGCGGCGCGCCGATGACGACCGATCTGATCGCCGATGTGATCCCGATCGGCATCGACGTCATCACCGCCTACGTGCCTTTCTTCAAGAGCGGCCAGCTGGTGCCGTTGGCGGTGACCGGCAGCGCACGATCGCCGCTCATGCCGGAGGTGCCGACGGTGGTGGAGCTCGGCCAGCCCAAGCTCGTGCTCGAGAACTTCTTCGGACTCAGCGGTCCGGCGAAGCTGCCCGCGGACATGGTCGCCAAGCTCAACGGTGCCTGCAACGAGGTGCTGCTGATGCCCGAGGTGCAGAAGAAGCTGGTCGAGCTGGGCATCGTCGGCAAGTCGGAGAGCGCGGCCCGCTTCGAGAGCTTCGTGAAAGAGCAAGTGGGCGTGCTCGGCCCGGCGGTGAAAGGGGCGGGGATCAAGCTCTGAACAAGGGCCCTAGTCCGCCAGCGTGAGCAGAGGCACGTCGCGCTCGCTGGCCATCGCCTCCAGCTCGGCGCGCGTTCGCGTGCGCAGCCAGGCTGCCAGGGCTTCGCGGGTGGCGGGCGCCATCATGTCGTGCGATGCCACGCCGGCCGCTTCGCAGAGACGCGCGGCGAAATGCGGCTCCAGCGCAGCCACCGCGACGCGGCCGTCGGCACAGGCGTAGACGCGGTAGCCCGCATGCGCGCCGCCGACCGCGCCCGTGGGCCGGGTCAGGCCCCAGGTGCGCGGCAGCGCGAGCCAGTCTGCCGCGGCATTGAGTGCGACTTCGAGGTACACGCCCGTCCCCGGCGCGGCGCGGGTATGGAGCAGGGCCTTCAGCACCGCCTCGCTCGCGAGCACGGAACCGCCCATGTCGGCATAGAGCGTGGGCGGCAGCTCGGTGCCGGTGACGAGGCCGCTTTCTGCCACGTAGGTGAGGTCGTGGCCCGGCGCCTCGGCGCGCGCGCCGGGCGCGCCGACGATCGCCACCTGCGAGAGCGCCGGATGGCGCGCTTGCAGCGCTTCCCAGCCCAGGCCCAGCTTGACGAGGGCCGAAGGGCGAAACGAAGTCAGCAGCACATCGGTTTCTTCCAGCGCGCGATGCAATTGATCCTGGCCGGCCTCCGTCTTGAGGTCGGCGGTCCGGACGTCGACGCCCTCGTGCAGCGCGGCGTAAGCGGCCTGGTTGTAGTGGCCCATCGGGTCGCCCCCCGGCGGCTCGAACTTCACGCAGGCGGCGCCCATGGCGCGGCAGCGCAGCAGCGCGGCAGGGCCGGGCAGGTTGAGCGCGAGGCTCAGCACGCGCACGCCGGCGAGCGGTGCGAAGGAAGGGGAAGTCGGCATGTGGGATGTCCTGGGCGGTGTCACCTTGGGAGCTTACCGGCTCGGGCCGGCCGCTCTACGATGCGGCTTGCACAGCCCCTCAACCACCAGACAAGGAGACCCACATGTACCAATCCGATCTCATGGCCGGACGGCGCATTCTCGTGACCGGCGGCGGCACCGGCCTCGGCCGGGCGATGGCCGAACGCTTCCTGGGCCTGGGTGCCGATGTCGCGATCTGCGGCCGGCGCCAGGCGGTCGTCGAGGAGACGGCGGCCGAATGGCGCACGCAATTCCCGGGGCGGCGCATCGATGCCTTCGGTGTCGACATCCGCAACGCGCAGAGCGTGGAGGAGATGGTCGAGGCGCTCTGGCAATCGGGCGGGCTGACCGGGCTCGTCAACAACGCGGCCGGCAATTTCGTCGCGCCGACCGAGAGCCTGTCGCCGCGCGCTTTCGACGCGGTGGCCAACATCGTGTTCCATGGCAGCTTCTACGTCACCCAGGCCATCGGCAAGCGCTGGATCGCCGAGGCCAAGGCGGGGCAGTGGAAGGCGGGCGATCCGTACCGCAGCGTCATGAGCATCATCGTGACCTGGGTCGACAACGGCAGTCCTTACGTGGTGCCCTCGGCGATGAGCAAGGCCGGCGTGGAGGTGATGACCAAGTCGCTTGCGATCGAATGGGCGCGCTACGGCGTGCGGCTCAACGCCGTCGGACCCGGCGAGATCCCCACCGAGGGCATGAGCAAGCGCCTGAATCCGGGTGAGGAGCCCGGCGCGCGCAGCAAGGCCAACAACCCGATGGCTCGCACCGGGCAGATGAGCGAACTGCAGAACCTGGCGGCCTTCCTGATGGCGCCGGGCCAGTGCGACTGGCTCACCGGCCAGAGCATCATGATGGACGGCGGCAACGCGCTGGCGACCGGCGGCAACTTCTACGAGCTGCGGCAGTGGAGCGATGCCGACTGGCAGGAGGCGCGCGAGCGCATCGAGGCGCAGAACCAGAAAGACAAGGCCCAGAGATAAGGCCCCCGGCTGTTCACTGCGCTTCGCTGCGTGTAACTCCACCCCCCGAGAGGGAGGCGCGGCCGCCTTGGGGCAGCCCGGCGGCGGCCGCCTTAGGTTTTCATGATCTTGGCGCCGCGCTCGGCCAGCAGTTCGCGCAAGAACGAACGGTGGCAGTGCGCTTCGTCTTCGCAATAGCAGCCGATCGAGAACGCGCTCTGGTGCGACAGCGCGGCCAGCAGGTCGAGGCTGCGGCTGGCGTCGGCCTCGGCCATCTCGCTCTTGAACTTGCGGCCGAAGGCAGCCCACTGAGCCGGCGTTTCGGCGGCCTGAGCGATCTTCATGGTCTCGACCGAGGGCGCGAGGTTCGGGTACCAGACGTCGTACCAGTTCTGCGAGGCGAACTCGGTCTTCGGCACGCCGCGCGGTGGGCGGCGCACGGTGCCGATGCGCAGGCCCTCGTCGGGTGCGCGTTCGGAGCCGAGGCGAACGATGCGGATGGCCATGGGCGTTTCCTCCTGGAAGGACGGTATTGTTGGCTAGGTGACAGCCGCCATCATCGCTCGGCATCGATACTTGCTTTGGACCGAACCCGGAGACATCCAATGAACGACCGCATCGAAACGATCCGCCACGCCGACGGCGTGGTCGAACTCCAGCTCTCGCGCGCCGACAAGATGAACGCACTCGACCCCGCGATGTTCGATGCGCTGATCGATGCCGGCACGCGGCTTCGCGACGACACGCGCGTGCGCGCGGTGGTGCTTGCGGGCCGCGGCAAGGCCTTCTGCGCCGGACTCGACATGCAGTCCTTCGAGCGCATGGGGCAGGGCGGCGCGAGCGGCGTCATCGGATCGGGCGCCGCCGCAGACCTGCTTGCGCGCACGCACGGCATTGCCAATGCCGCGCAGCAGGTGGCGATGGTCTGGCGCGAAGTGCCGGTGCCGGTGATCGCCGCGGTCCACGGCGTGGCCTTCGGCGGCGGGCTTCAGGTCGCGCTGGCAGCCGACGTGCGGCTGGTCGCGCCGGACGCCAGGCTGTCCGTGATGGAGATCAAGTGGGGCCTGGTGCCCGACATGGGCGGCATGGTGCTGATGCGCGAGCTGGCGCGGACCGACGTGGTGCGCGAGCTCACCTTTACCGGCCGCATCTTCTCGGGCGAGGAGGCCGTGGCGCTCGGCTTCGCGACGCGGGTGTCGGCCGATCCGCTGGCCGATGCCTTGCAGATGGTGCGCGAGATCGCGCAGAAGAGTCCGGATGCGATCCGCGCCGGCAAGCGGCTCTTGAACGCGGCGATGGCGCACAGCGCCGCCGACCTGCTGCTGGCCGAGTCGGTCGAACAGAAAGCGCTGATCGGCAGCGCCAACCAGACCGAGGCCGTGCGCGCCAACATCGAGCGGCGAGCGCCGCGTTTTGTGCCGGAACCCTGAACGCTTTCGTCAGAAGCCGTGGAAGCGCAGCCACTCGTCGGCGGGCGCGCGGTCGCTGACGAGCGCGTTCACCGCATGCTCCGGGTCGCGGTGGCCGATGGCCATGCCGCAGAACAGCATGCGTTCGGGCGGCAGTCGCAGCACGCTGCCGACCGTGTCCGGGTAGACCGCCCAGCACTCCTGGGGACAGCTGTCGAGGCCTTCGCCGCGCAGCAGCAGCATGACGGTCTGCAGGTACATGCCGAGGTCCGACCATTGCGGCGGGCCCATCGAGCGATCGACCGAGCAGAACAGCGCGAGCGGCGCGCCGAAGAAATCGTAGTTGTTGGCGAACCAGCGTCGCCGCGCCGCCTTGTTCTCGCGCGGAATGCCCAGGCGCGCGTACATCGCCTCGCCGACCTGGAAGCGCCGCTCGCGCCAGGGCGAGCGCAGCTCCTTGGGGTAGATGTCGTAGGCGGCGGGCTCGGTTTCGCCGGCCGCGAGCCGCGCCTGCATGCGCTGCCTGAGTTCGGCCAGCGCCTCGCCCGCGAGCACGTCGATGTGCCAGGGCTGCAGGTTGCCGCCGGAAGGCGCGCGCGCCGCGGCCGTCAGCACGCGGCGGATCGTCTCGCCGTCGACCGGCGTGGGCAGGAAAGCCCGGATGGAATGGCGGCTCGCAACAGCCTCTTGAACGTGCATGGATCGGCCCGCAGAAAATGGGCCAAGCCTATACCGTGTCGTCAGCGCTTGCCGGAGCCCGCGAGGATCTGCAGCACCTGCACCTCGCGCGGCAGCTCGATCAGGAACTCCGCATCGCGCTCTAGATGATGGATGCGCCGCGGGTCCTTGCCCGCGAAGCGCGACATCGCTTCCACGCTTTCCCAGTACGAGATCGTGACGAACTCACTCTCCGTTTCGCGGTCTTCGCGCAGGAGCTGGACGCCCAGGGCTTTTTCCTCGAGCGGGCGGATGCCCTCCTCGTAGACGTAGCGCGCATACGCGTCGGCCTTGTCGCGCGTGGTCCGGCCGCGCCAGATGCGGGCGATGGTGGGCTGGCCCGCGCGGGGGTTGTCGGTGCTCATGGAGGGGTCCTTCCTATGGGAGAGATCGGTGTCTCGGCGACGATTGAGATGGCGAGCGCGCCGAACGCCACGGCCTGCAATACGGCGCGCGCGGCATGCGTGTACTCCCATTGGGTACGCAGCGCCATCCAGTTGTCGGGCAGCGTGGCGAGCGTCGATGCCGCGACCGCGGCGTTGACGGGGGCGAGCCAGATCCAGAACGCGGCGTGCGCGAGCAGCACGCAGAGCGCGGCCAGTAGCGTCCACCCGAAGGCCGGATGGCGCCGGCGCACCAGCAGCACGAGCACCACGGTCGTGATGACAGCACCGGCCTCGAACGCGCCGCCCACGGTGCCGAAAGCGCCGTACAGCGTCTGGGAGATCGTCAGCCAGAGCGGCCCCTCGTAGCGCATCTTGGCGGGCATTTCCAGAAGATGTCCGAGCGCGGGCGCTAGGCTCAGCGCAACGAACATGAGGGTCAGCCAGCGCCAGGTTCTCAGAAACATGATTCGCTCGAGGGGGTTCGTCCGAGGAAATCGGCGGCCCACCTTGCAGGCCTTCGCGGCGGGCCGGCAGTCAGGCATCGGCGCGCATTGCCTGAGGTCTTGGCCTACATGGCCCACAAGCCTGTCGCAGAGCTGACGCCGCCGCGCGGCATACTCGCCGGGTGCCTATCACCCTGCTTCATCGTTTGGCAGAACATGATCTGCCGGTTGCCGTCAACCAAGGTTCGGACGTCGATGCCGTGCGCGTGTTGAGCCTCGCGGGCCACGTCAAGGCGTCCATCCCCAAACCCGTGCGGACCCTGGACGGCTACGACCAGCCGCCAGCCACCGTCATCGCCATCACCTCGCTGGGACTCAGCATGATCAAGCGCTTTCCGCGCCGCTAGGGTGTGGATTTGCGCAAAAAAGGCGCCGATCCCGGCATCGCTTGTCACTAGTTTGCAGCCGAATCGCACTGGTTGAACCGAATATTCCGGCATCCGGAACGGCCAGCTGCGAGCGCATCGACCAGCACGCGGACCTCAGGCTTCCATCACTCCTTGAACCCGGAATTCCTCAAGACGCACTTCAGTCAGCCGGCAGAAAAGCAGAAATGCGGTCTGATGCATGGCGCCGCGGACGCCCATCAAGGACGATCGGGCCTGATGTCCGGTGCGGGAGTCGAGGACACCCCCTGCGCCTTGGCGGCGCTCGATTGCGCAGCCAATGCGGCCTTGAAGCCCGGTCGCGCCTGCAGACGCTCCCAGTAAGCACCCACCGAGGGCGTGAAGCGCTCTGCCAGGCCCAGGTGCTCGGCCAGCAATAACGCATAGCCGACCGACACGTCCGCCGCGGTGAAGCGGCCCGCGCAGAGGTACTCGCGCGCGGCGAGCAGCGGCTCCAGCGTCCGCAGGCGCGCCAGGAACCACTTGGCATAGTCGTCGGCGACCTGCGGCTGCTTTCGCTCCGCCGGCTCGAAGTGCGCATACCGCAACACGAGCGTCTGCGGAAAGGTCAAGGTCGCCTCGCCGAAATGGAGGTAGTTGAGGTAGGGCCCGAAGTCCGGCTCGCCGCAACCTACATCCAGTTGGCCCGCGGAGAACCGCGCCGCAAGGTAGTGACAGATCGCGGCCGATTCGGTCATTCGCATGGCGCCATCGGACAGCATCGGCACCGTGCCGAGCGGGTTGACCTCGAGATACGGCCGCGATAGCACGCGCGGTGGAAAGGGCAGCATCTTGAGGTCGTAGGAAAGCCCGATCTCTTCGAGCGTCCACAGGGGCCGGAACGAGCGTGCGCTGATGCAGTGGTGCAGGGTGATCATGTGTGTCGGGAGCAACTGCTCATTGCGGAGATAAGAACAAGGATTCGATTTCCCGGGAGGCAGAGGCGATGCGCGCCTGCATGCTCTGCAAGTATTCAGGCGACGAGTACCGCGTGCTCGTTCCCGAGAGCGAAAGCGCGCCGAGCAACTTGCCTCTCGCATCGAAGACCGGCGCGGCGACGGCCGCGAGTTCCGGATCGCGCTCTCCAAGGCTCGTCTGCACCACGTCCGGGTTGCCGGCAGGCCGACCTCCTTCGTACAGCCTCAGCACCCGCCCCCCGGCTCCGCGCTCCGTGGGCAGCACGTCCCCAACTTTCAATGTGTGGCCGACTGCACGGTGACCGGCTGCGACCGCCACGCACAACCGCAAATCGCCGTGCCTCACAAAGAAGCCCGCGGTCTCGCCCGATTCCTTGGCGATCCGATCGATGACCGGCTGCACGACCGCTGCGATCCCCTGCGTGGTGTCGCCCGTGGACTCGAGAACAGCCGTTGCCGGTCCCAGGCGATAGCGCTCCTCGGCGTCTTTCACAGCGAACGAATACCGCATCAAGGAGCGCAGCAGCCTAGAGGCGGTGGCCTTGTCGAGCTGGGTTGTCCGGGCCAGTTCGCTGAGCTTCTGGCCCTCGTCCTTGCGCAGCGCCATCAAGAGCCGGAGTCCGCGTTCGAGCGCGTTGACCCCCAGGCCCTTCGGAGAGGCCGCCGGGGGAGCACTTTCGTCGATTGACATCAGGTACCTCGATCCCTATCGTTTCATACAACGATCATAACGGATCATCTGATGAAACACCATAGCAATCTCGGCAATGCCGAACTGCCGCTGGCCGGCGTGAAGGTTCTTGATTTCGGCCACACGGTCATGGCGCCGACCTGCGGGCTCATCCTTGCGGACTTGGGTGCCACGGTGGTGCGGATCGAACGCCTCGAAGGCGACCCGACAAGAAGCCTGGCGGGTTTCGGCTCGGGCTTTTTCGGATACCTGAACAGAAACAAGGAAAGCGTGGCGGTCGATCTGAAGAATCCGCAGTCACGTCCCATCCTGGAGAACGCCATCCAGTGGGCCGACGTCCTGATCGAGAATTTCGGACCCGACGTCATGACGCGCTTGGGCTACGGCTATGCCGCTGCCAGCGCGCTGAACGAGCGGCTGGTGTACTGCTCGCTGAAGGGCTTCTTGCCGGGCCCCTATGAAACGCGCACCGCGCTGGACGAGGTGGTGCAGATGATAGGCGGCCTGGCATACATGACCGGGGCGGCGGGGCGCCCAACCCGCGCGGGGGCGTCGATCGTCGACATGACGGGTGGCATGTTCGGCGTCATCGGCATCATGGCCGCCCTTCGCGCACGCGAGCAATCCGGGCACGGCGCCTTCGTCACCAGCGCGCTGTACGAAACCACGGCATTCCTGGTTGGCCAGCACATGGCCATGGTGCAGCTGGGCGGCACCGAACTGGTACCCATGCCCGATCGAACGCAAGCTTGGGGCGTGTATGACCTGTGCCGGTGTTGCGATGGCCAGATGTTCATCGGCCTCACGAGCGATGCGCAATGGCTTCGCTTTTGCAACGAGTTCGGTTTCGACGATCTGCGCGACGACCCGCGATTGGCAACCAACACGGCTCGCACGGCTGCCCGGAGCTGGATGCTGCCGCGCTTCAATCAGGCGTTGTCGGCGTTCTCGATGGCGGAAGTAGAGGCGCGCTGCGTTCGGGCCCAGGTTCCGTTCGGACCTGTGCGCACTCCGCTCGACCTGCTCGACGACGAACACCTTGGCGCAAACGGCTCCTTGCTGGATGTGTGGGTGGAAGACAGGCATGCGGCACTCCCGGCAATGCCGTTCCGCATCAACGACCAAAAGCCCGCGGTTCGCCTGCAGCCACAGAGCGTGGGCGCGCAGACGGCCAAGTACCTCGAGGCCTGGGGATTGTCGGCGGCGGACTCGCGCGATCTCTTTGCATCCGGCGCTGTCGCCGGCCCGCATTGACGGCGTAAGAACGCATCGTGCCGCGACGCAGCCAGCCCCTCAAAGAACAAGATCAATCACGCGCGCAAATCAACCACATGAACATGCCCCACCTGAACCGAAGGATGATCGTCACCGCGCTTGCAGGCCTCGTTGCCACATTCGGGCCGGCCTACGCAGCCGAGCCCTATCCCAGCAAGCCTGTCCGGCTGATCACGCCGAACTCGGCCGGCTCCGGCGCCGACAACATGACGCGACGTCTGGCCGACCAGATGTCCAGGGCGTTGAAGCAGCCGTTCGTCGTGGAGAACATACCGGGTGCCGGCGGCGTCGTGGGCACCGAGGCCTTGCTGCGGGCCCCTGCGGACGGATACGCCATCGCGCTCATCAGTTCCAACTACGTCGTGTTTCCGCACGTCTACAAGAAGCTGACGTTCGACGCGATGAAAGACATCACGCCGATTGCAGGCGTCGCGACTGCGCCCATGGTTCTGGTCGCGCGTTCTGATCTGCCCGTGAACAATGTCGGCGAACTGAAAGCGCTGGCGGTGAAGCAACCGAACAAGCTGACGCTGGGTTCCTCCGGCAACGGAACCATTCTTCACCTTGCCGGCATGTTCATGCAGGACAAGGGGCAGTTCTCGCTGCTGCACGTTCCATACAAGGGCGTCGCCCCGGTGCTTCCCGACCTTGTCAGCGGCGTTGTCGATGTGGCTTTCATGTCGTATGCGGCGGTTGAAGGGCTGGTCCTGCAGGGCCGACTCAAGGTGCTGGCGGTGTCCAGTGCCAAGCGCGCCCCGGCGCTGCCCAATGTGCCCACCCTGTCTGAAACCATTCCCGGCTGCGTCCTCGAAGCTTGGTACGCCGTGATCGGCCCCAAGGGGATGCCTCCAGAGGTTGTGGGCAAGCTCAACGAAGTCATCAATACAACGCTGCAAAGCCCGGCCTTCCAGAAACAGATCGCGGCCGAAGGCGCGCTGGTAGCGCCAATGACACCGGATCAATTCAAGGCGTTCATCGCGTCCGAGTACTTCAAGCACGGCGAACTGGTGGGACGCTCCGGTGTCGTCATTCAGTAAGCGGACCGTACTGCCATGGCACCACGCACGCTTTTCCAGAAGCTTTGGGATCAGCATCACATTGCCGACCTTCCGGGCGGCGAGACACTGATCCACATCGACCGGCACCTGCTGTACGAGATCACGAGTGCCCAGGCATTCGAAGGCTTGCGATCCACCGGGCGCACCGTGCGCAATCCGGAGCTGACCTACGGAACCACCGACCACCTCATTTCGACGGATCGCGGCCGCGGAGACGACACGGTCGAGGGAGGAAAAATACTGATCCAGGCTTTCCGGAAGAACACGCGCGAGCACGCGATCCGGCATTTCGATGTGCACGATCCGCAGCAAGGCATTGTTCACGTCGTAGCGCCCGAACTCGGCATTGCCCTTCCCGGCGTCACGCTGGTCTGTGGTGACAGCCACACCGGAACCGTCGGCGCCCTGGGTGCGTGGGCCTGGGGCGTCGGTACATCGTCTGTCGAGCAAGTTCTGGCAACACAAACCCTGGCCGTGCGCAGACCGAAAACGATGCGCATCCGTGTGGATGGCACGCTGGGTCATGGCGTCACCGCCAAGGACCTCATCCTCTTTCTGATCGGCCGGATCGGCACCGCGGGTGCAACGGGCTACGCGTTGGAACTGTCGGGGCAGGCAATTTCCGCAATGCCGATGGAAGGAAGATTCACCCTGTGCAACATGGGTGTCGAGGCGGGCGCCAGAACAACATTGATTGCACCGGACGACACCACGTTCGACTACGTCAGGGCACGCGAGTTCGCGCCCGCCGGCGATGCGTTCGAGATGGCCGTTTCGCACTGGCGCGAGCTTGCCAGCGACGAGGGAGCCGCTTACGACGCCGAGCTTCTCTTCGACGCCAGCGTCGTCGCGCCGCAAGTGACGTGGGGCACCAGTCCGGAACAGGTGGCCGCGATCGATGCACTCGTGCCCGACCCGGCGCACGTCACGGACAAGGAAGAGCGGGATGCCGCGCAACGCGCCATCGAATACATGGACATTCGGCCCGGAGCGCCACTGCTTGGCCTGAAGATCGACAACGTCTTCATCGGCTCTTGCACCAACAGCCGCATCTCAGACCTGCAAGCCGCGGCTGCCATCGCACGAGGCCGCAAGGTTGCCGGGCATGTGCGGGCCATCGTGGTTCCGGGGTCCATGAGCGTGAAGCGGGAGGCGGAAGCACTCGGCCTGGACCGGATCTTCCTGGATGCGGGCTTCGAATGGCGCGAGCCCGGGTGCTCGATGTGTGCCGCCGTCAACAATGATCGGGTCGCGCCGGGCAGCCGCTGCGTGTCGACTTCCAACCGCAATTTCGAAGGACGCCAGGGGCCAGGTGCGCGAACGCATCTCTCCAGCCCGGCCGTGGCAGCCGCAGCAGCCATTGCCGGCAAGCTGGCCGATACCCGCAAACTTGGAGCAAGCTGATGGAACCGTTCGTTCACCTGCAAGGCACTGCGGCGCCGCTGCCCAGAATCAACGTCGACACCGACGCCATCATCGCGGTCCAGCATGTCTACACGCTGTCGAAAGCCGGGTTGGGAAAGTACCTCTTTCATCGCTGGCGATACGCCGGGGACGGCAGCGAGGCACAAGATTTTGTGCTGAACCGTGAGCCTTTCCGGCGTGCTTCGATCCTCGTGGCGCGCGCAAACTTCGGGTGCGGCAGCTCTCGGGAGCATGCGGTATGGGCACTTGCCGACTTCGGTTTCCGCAGCATCGTTGCTCCGTCGTTCGCATCCATCTTCTACGAGAACTGCATCAAGAACGGCGTCCTGCCAGTGACGCTGCCCGAGCCCACCGTGGAAGAGCTCTTGGCCATGCTGGAGCGGAATCCGGGCGATGCAGTGACGGTGGATTTGCGCTCGTGCCAAGTGATGTTTCCCGATGGATCGGTCCATGCCTTCAAGATCGACGAAGCACACCGCGACACCCTGCTCCGGGGGCTGGATCCGATCACCCTTGCCGAACGCCACGAGGAAGACATTGCCGCCTACCAGCGCAGGGACCGCCAGGCCCGTCCGTGGGTGTGGACTCAGCGCATCGACTCGACGGAGAGGCGCCCATGACTGCACCCACGCCCGTGATCGTTCGCGAAGTCGGCTTGCGTGATGGTCTTCAAAGCATCGCCAGGACGATTCCAATCGAGCAGAAACTCGAATGGCTGCATGGCGCATACGCAGCCGGACTACGTGAGATCGAGGTCGGGTCCTTTGTGCCGGCACGCCTGCTCCCCCAGCTGGCGGACACGGCGGACCTGGTGGCGAGCGCCAGGCGGCTTCCGGGCCTGGTGACGTCCGTGCTGGTTCCCAACCTCAAGGGTGCGCAAGCCGCGCTGGAAAGTGGAGCCAACGTCATGCTGCTGCCCCTGTCTGCGAGCCATGCCCACAGCCTCGCCAACTTGCGCAAGACGCCCGACGAGGTGGTGGCGGAAATCGCCCGCATTCGCAGCCTGCGAGACAGCAACGGATCGGCCTGTTTGCTCGAGGTTGGCCTCAGCACGGCGTTCGGTTGCACGATCCAGGGTGCTGTCGCTGAAGGTGAAGTGCTGCGCCTGTTGCAAGCCGTGCTCGACGCCGGGGCAGACCGCGTTGGATTGGCCGACACGGTGGGCTATGCACAGCCGAAGCAGGTGAAGCGCTTGTTCGAGAAGGGTTTCGCCGTTGCTGGCGATCGCCTGGCGTGTGGACATTTCCACGACACGCGCGGCCTGGGTCTGGCCAACGTGTTCGCGGCTTGGGAGGCCGGTGTCCGCCGGTTCGATGCCTGTACCGCTGGCATTGGCGGATGCCCGCATGCACCGGGCGCAAGCGGCAATGTGTCTACCGAAGACGCCGCCTTCCTTTTTGCCAGCATGGGCGTGCCGACGGGGTTGGATTTTGATGCGCTCATCGCGCTGCGCGCCAGGGTTGCGTTGTGGTTGGAAGGCGAGACTCTTCACGGGGCCGTGTGGCGCGCCGGGTTGCCCAAGACGATGCAATCTGCAGCTTAGATGCTAAGAACCGGTGCTCGATTTCAACTCACCCCTGGTAATGCGGGGACCGCGCGTTCGAATGAAGTGCGTATGTTCTCCTGCCAGTTGCACAGGCTGTGTGCGTTGCGGTGTTGGGATGAACGAACGGCACGATCGCAATGTACGTGATGACCGTAGATAGTTCGAATCGTCGGTTTCCGGCGTTCACATCCTCGCCCGAACTTCAGCAAGGCACGAACCGCAACCGGCCTGTAAACGACCGCTTTCGCGAGACCGATACTTCCGCTTCTGGCCCCTAACCGGGCCTACACGGACGGCAAACTGGTGGGCCGCGTAGCTCTTCCGCAGACCACAGCTCTCGCTGCTCACGAAGCCAATCAGCATGCGATATTCGACGCCTAAGGTTAGTCTGCACCGGACGGATGGCCCAAAGTGCGACGAGCAGGCTTCGAACACCAGTGGCCGTTCGTGCCACCAGCAGGAATGCAAGGGACGATTTGCAGGCGCGAGCCGCGTTAAGCAGCCACTGCTTCGCCAACTCAGTGAATCAGGACGAGCATTCTCTCCTCAAGTTCGGTCCAGCTACGTACTCTGCGGTCGCGGCAATTGCATCGGCAACGATGATGTTCGATTCCGTTAGACCCTGCGGAAGCACGATCACGCCGTCCTCGTCGGCGACCAGCCGGGCGCCAGGAATGAATGTGATTCCACCGAAGTGGACCGGGAGGTCCATCTCGCCCCTGCCACCGATGTCGGCTCGGCGCGGAATAGTTCCAAGCGCTTTTACTCCGATGTCCATCTCGTCAATCTCTGCCCGATCGCGGATCATGCCGTTGACGATCACGCCGACCCAACCGTTGCGCGTCACCAGACCGGCCATGACATCTCCAAACAGCGCACGCCACTCCAAACCGCCGGCGTCAATGACGAGCACCTGTCCATTTCCGGCTTGATTGATCAGGACGCGAAGCGCGCTGATCCCATCCGTGTAGCGCGCCGTGCGGATGTCGCCCGCAAAAGCGCGTCTCAGGCCGAATCCCACAAAGGGAAGCTCGCATACCTGCGCGCCATCGCAGGCGTCGCAAAGATCGGTTGTTTTGAAGCGCATGCGCACATCGTAGATGCGCGCAGTTGCCAGTGGATAGCGCATTCCGCGATAGCCCCGATGCCGTCTGAGCACTCGTGCCTGTAGCGCTGGCGCTGCGGCGAGCCTCCACAAGCTATGCCAAGCGGCGATAGCCCATGTGGCGCATCAGCACTACGCGCGCAAGTCCGATGGCCCCTAAAGTGCCGCCACAAGGTTCAACCCATGACGGACATCCAACTCAATTCGCGCATCCTTTTCTTGAGCGATGACCCCGAAGTCGTCGAGCGGCAGCTCCAAGGTGAAAACCTGGCTTTGGTCGAGGCTGGCGCGCTCCGGGACAGCATTTCAACGGACGAGATCACCCCGGCAACGGTAGGCACAGTCTGGGACGAGCGACTCGGCCGCTATCCCTACACGGGCTTCGTATCGGGGGGGCGTTGTCCAATCGGAATCGATGCGGTCAAGAACGGTGGTTTTGCGGTCACCGTCGCCGGCAAGCGTTACGGCAAGGGCTCTTCGCGCGAGCACAGTCCGAGGTCAGAGCGAACCGCCGGCATTCGTTTGGTGATCGCGGAAAGCTTCGAACGGATCTATCGCCAGAACGCGGACAACCTCGGCCTGTTCACCTCCACCGACTTCAGTCTCGTCGAGCGAATCCAGAATGGCGAGCCCATCGACGTCGAGGAGCTGGTGGCTTCGCGTGACGCTCAGGCGGCGGCAATCCTGCGCCATGGAGGGTTGCTGCGCTATGGGCGCGAGCGGATGAAGCAGATCAGCCTGCCGCCCACGGATGCCGCCAGCAACGGCCCCCGAACGCTGGTCGAGAAGATCATCGCGACGCACTTGGTCGTGACAGGCGACGGCGGCTCAGGTGTGAAGGCGGGCAGCGGCGCCTTCGTTCGGCCCGACTGGCGCTTTCTTATCGAGTACTACACACCGATGTGCGCGCACATGCTGCACGCAGAGTTCGGCCGGCCACTGCAGTTGCATGATGCGCAGAGCGTGCGGCTGTTCGAGGACCACACCTCCTATGTTCATCGCAGCATCGCCCACACGCGTGCCGGATTGATGCCTGCCGTTCAGAACGTCGTCCGCGAGCATCGCAAGTTTGTCGAGGAGCACGGCTTGATTGCCCACGGCCTGCTGGCCGATGGCGTTGGCAGCGAAGGCATTTCGCACCCGATGATGTCCGAGCGGTATGCATTGCCCGGCCAGATCGTTGTCGGCACAGACTCGCACACCACCCACAGCGGCGCACTCGGATGCATTGCCTTCGGTGTCGGCAGCACCGAGATGGCCAACGCCCTCGTCACCGGATTGGTTCGGATCACCGTTCCTGCGTCTCTGCGAATTGAACTCGCGGGTCGACTGGCAACGGGGGTGAGTGCCAAGGACGTCGTGCTACACCTGCTGGCTGACCCTCGTATTCGAGCCGGTTCTGGAGTCGGCAAGGTGTTTGAGTTCGCCGGTCCGGTGATCGCCCAGCTTTCCACCGACGAGCGGGCCACCCTGACGAACATGACCGCGGAGCTCGGTGGCTTCACCGGCATCGTTGCTCCCGACCAAGAAACCGTGCGCTTCTTGCGCGAACGCCGGGGCATCGACTTTCAGCTGGAGGATTGGATGCGCAGCGACGCGGGGGCTTCCTATGCGGAGATCATCCACGTCGACTGCTCTACGCTCGCGCCGATGGTGGCTCGTCCCGGCGATCCAGGCAACGGCGTGCCTGTCACTGAGTTGCAGGAGCGCCCCAAGGTTGACATCGCCTATGGCGGTTCGTGCACGGGCGGCAAGCGCGAGGACTTCGATGCGTATCACCAGGTGCTTTCGTGGGCTGTGGAGCGGGGCTTGCGCGTGCATCCGGACGTGAAGCTCTATCTCCAGTTCGGCACGATCGATGTTCGTGACTACTGTGTGAAGAAGGGCTATCTCGATGTCTTCGAACGCGCGGGCGCTGAGATGCTGCAACCCTCCTGCGGTGCGTGCATCAATGGGGGGCCCGGGACGTCGGAGCAAGCGGACGAGGTCACCATCAGCGCCATCAATCGCAACTTTCCTGGGCGATGCGGTCCTGGAAAGGTGTGGCTCGCCAGTCCCGCCACGGTCGTGGCGAGCGCGATCGCGGGTGAGGTCGCGTCTTTTGCGGAGGTGCAGGCTCGTGTTGACACAGGATCCTTGCATGCGGCCTGAACAAGAATGCCATCGGCACTCCGACGCCAAGCTGATCCTTCACCACCAAGAGCGCGAAGCAATCGCCGGCGATCCATGGTTCTCGTCGCTTTCGGCGAGCCTCCGTCACGACATCCTGCGACGTGCCCGGGTGCGACGCCATCCTGACGCCGATGTGATTTGCCGGCGCGGTGATCCCGCCGATGCCTGGCTGGCGGTGTTGGCCGGCGCGGTACGCATCGGATCCCATACACCCGAGGATAGGCAGATCACGCTGCGCTATGTCGAACCGGGCGTGTGGTTCGGGGAAGTCGAGATGTTCGATCTGAAGGGTCGCCCCTACGACGTCCTAGCGCACGGGAAAACCACTCTGCTGCGTGTCGGGCGGGAGGACGTGCAGCAGCTTCTGGTCGATCATCCCGAGTTCTGTCTTGCGCTGTTGCGTCTTCAATCGCAGCGCGCGCGGCAGCTATATCGTCTCGCGGAGGATCTGAAGACCAAGTCGTTGCGGGCTCGAATCGCACGACAGCTTTCGCAACTCGCACGCACCTACGGAGAGCCGGTGGGCGTAAGCGATCGGGAGGTGCGGATCGCCTTGCGTCTGCGGCAGAACGAGCTTGCCGACTTGGTAGGTTGCTCGCGGCAGAGGCTGAACCAGGAGCTGAAGCTGATAGAGCGGGACCGAACGATCCGCATCGAAGCCGGCGGCGTCGTCGTCTGTAACGACCAGGCGCTGCGGCAGATCTACGAACGCGCTTCATAACTGCCGACCCTGGGCGACAATCCAGTCCCCCAGCCCTGGCCCAGGAACATGCGTCGCGTCGATCCCGTCAGCCTTCAATTGTTCCTCGCCGCCGCGCGCGAAGGCTCGATCAAGCGCGCAGCGGATGCCGAGCACATTGCGCAATCTGCGCTCAGCCGGCGCATTGCCGACCTGGAGCACGCGCTGGGAGTGCAGCTCCTGAGCCGCTCCCCCCTCGGTGTCACCCTCACGGAGGCGGGGCAACGAGCGTATGCCCTCGGTGAAAAACTCGACGCCGATATCCAATCGTTCGCGCGAGAGGTGCAGGCGTTGAGTGGGGAGGTTGCCGGCACGGTGCGCCTGTTTGCCAACCTCTCCTCGATAGTTGGATTTCTGCCTGAGCGGCTGCATGCGTTTCGGGTCGAGTACCCGGACGTGGAAATCGTGCTGCAGGAGCGCTCGTCAAGCGAGTGCATCCGAGCCTGCCTGGACGACCGTGCGGATGTGGCGATCTGCCTCGCAGGCGTAGCCGCACCGCCTGCGCTTGAGTCCTGGCATTTCGCTGACGATCCGCTGATCGTGATCCTGCCGCCGAATCATCCTTTGACCAAGCAGCGCGCGATCCGTTTCGAGGAGGTGCTGCGTCACCCGATCGTGCGCATCCAGTCCGGTGGAGCGGGCGACAGCGTTATACAAGAGCAGGCTGAAAAGCTCCGGATGCAGTACACACCGGTTGTTGCGGTCAGCAGTTACGAGGCCGCCTGTCGCATGGTGGAGGTCGGCCTGGGCGTCGCAATCATGACTGGCAGTGCGTTGCGAGCGCTCGCCGGCACGAAGCGCTTCGTGCGACGACCGCTCGACGAGCCTTGGAAGGACCGGGAATTGCGCGTGTTTGCGCTCAAGAAATCAAGCCGGCTGCGGGCGGTGGACGCCATGATCGCTGCTCTACACAGCTGATCCTCGCACCCGTTTTCTGCTCGGCCCGAACCATCTGGGCCGGGTTGCCCAGCAGCTTCTTGCAAGGTATCGCGTACCGACATATCCCTTCTGACGCAAGAGCACTTCGCCCATCGACGGCATCCCACCTACAGTCCCCTCGAGCGAGCATCGCTCTACAAGAACTGCCAGGCGGCGCGGCCGCTGAGGCAGCGGCACCTTCCGCCAATCCTACGGAGACATCCATGCGCCTTTCATTGCTTCTCGGCCGCAGAGCCGCTGTCGCCCTTTCACTTTTGAGCCTCGCCGGCGCGTTCACGCCGGCGCAGGCGCAAACGGCCGATAGCAGGCCCCTGCGCCTGATCGTTCCCAACCAGGCAGGTTCGGGCGTGGACGCCGTGGCTCGTTCCATGAGCAATGGCCTGGCTGCTGCCTTCGGACGGCCGATCGTCATCGAGAACCTGCCCGGAAGTGGCGGGTTGATCGGGACACAGCAGATCGTGCGTGCCCCGAAGGACGGTTCGGTCCTGGGCATGGTGTCCTCCAATCACGTCATCAATCCCTTCATCTACAGGCAGGTACCGTTCGACGCCATCAAGGACATCACGCCGATTTCCGTGATCGCATCTTCCGCTCTGGTGCTGGCCGTGAACCCGGACACGGTCAAGGCTAGGACCACGCGCGAGTTCATTGCCGAGCTGAAGGCCAGCCCCAAGAAGTTCTCCTACGGTTCGGCCGGCAACGGAACAGTCCTGCACTTGGCAGCGGAGTATTTCCTCGGCGAGGCAGGAGTCCAGGCCCAGCACATCCCGTACAAGGGCACCGCCGCCATGACCACGGACATCATCGGCGGGCAGGTCCACTTCGGCATGTTGCCTCTGGTCGTGGCGGCCCCCCAGATCAAGGCGGGCAAGCTGCGCGCCCTTGCGGTAAGTACCGCGTCGCGCAATCCAGCCCTGCAGGATGTGCCGACAGTGGCCGAGAGCGGCATTCCGAACTTCGAGTTCGACAGCTGGTTCGCTGTCATCGGTCCGGCGGGCATGGCGCCCCAGTTGGTCGCGAGCACGTACCAGAAACTCAAGGAAGCGATGGCAACAAAAGAGATTCATGACAGCTTCGTGGCGCACGGCTTCACGCCGATGACGACCACACCCGAGCAGACGCTGCCCTTGCTGGTGTCCGAGCTGGAGAAGCACGGCAAGCTCGTGAAGCGGTCCGGCGCCACGGCTGACTGATCTCCCGCAATCCTGATCCCTGATCCAACGGAGAAGAAGGCATGAGCACGGTGGTTTCCCTCAACGACAAGTACGAGTTGCCGAAGGGCCGCGTGTTCATGACTGGCACGCAAGCGCTCGTGCGTCTGCTCATGGCGCAGAAGGCGCGCGACGAAGCAGCGGGCCTGAAGACCGGCGGCTTCGTCTCTGGCTACCGCGGCTCACCGCTTGGTTCCGTCGACCAGGAGCTCTGGAAGGCCAGGAAGCTTCTCGAGCAGAACAAAGTCACTTTCAATCCTGGCCTCAACGAGGAGCTTGCCGCCACCTCCATATGGGGATCCCAGATGGCCGGCATGGACCCGAAGGCCACGGTAGATGGCGTGTTCGCCATGTGGTATGGCAAGGGCCCGGGCGTGGACCGCAGCGGCGACGTTTTCAAGCACGCGAATGTCGCGGGCACATCGAAGTTCGGCGGCGTACTGGCGATCGCTGGCGACGACCATACGTGCAAGTCATCGACCCTGCCGCACCAAAGTGAACAGGCCTTCATCGCCGCCGCGATCCCCGTGCTCAATCCTTCAGGCGTACGCGAATTCCTGGAGTTCGGGCTTCACGGCTGGGCAATGTCGCGCTACTCGGGCTGCTGGGTCGGCTTCAAGGCCATCAGCGAAACCATCGAGACCACGTCGTCCTTCGAGATCGACCCGATGGCGATCGAGATAAGGGTGCCGGACAACCAGCAGGTGCTGGCGGGTTCACTGTCGATCCGTTGGCCGGATCCGCCGATGGAGCAGGAGGCGCGGCTGCTGCGCGACAAGCTTCAGGCTGTGCTCGAGTACGTCCGGCTGAACGGATTGAACCGGCAGGAGTGGAAAGTCCCGAACGCAAAATTGGGCATCGTGACCACGGGCAAGAGCTATCTGGATACGCGTGAAGCCCTGTCGCTGCTCGGCATTGACGAAGCCGGCGCCAAATCCCTCGGACTGCGTCTGCTGAAGATCGGGGTATCCTGGCCGCTCGAGCCTGACTGCGTCACGGAATTTGCCCAAGGCTTGGACGAGATCCTCGTCGTGGAAGAGAAGCGAGGTGTGCTCGAGCCGCAGATCAAGGAACAGCTGTACAACGCGCCCTCCGATTCCCGCCCACGCGTTGTCGGCAAGGCGGATGGTGGGGGGGAATGGGTCCGATCGCCGAACGGCTTCTTGCTGCCTCCGAACGGCGAACTCACGCCGGCGCTGATCGCCAAGGTCATTGCGCAGCGCCTGCTGCAGGTGCTCGGCGCTGGCGCACTGCCGCAGTCGGCGACAGCAATTCTGGCGGACGCCGGCTGTGCGGCGGCCCTCGATCCGACGCTACCACAGCGGCTGCCGTTCTTCTGCTCTGGGTGTCCGCACAACACTTCGACCAAGGTCCCTGAGGGCTCGCGAGCAGGTGCGGGGATTGGCTGTCACGGCATGGCGACCTGGATGGATCGCAACACGGGCAACATCACGCAGATGGGCGGTGAAGGCGCTGCCTGGATCGGCCATGCACCGTTCACCTCCGAGGGCCACGTCTTCCAGAACCTTGGCGATGGCACCTACAGCCACTCCGGTTCGCTGGCGCTGCGCGCCGCCGTCGCCGCGGGCGTCAACATCACCTACAAGATCCTGGCGAATGACGCAGTCGCGATGACCGGCGGACAGCCGATCGAAGGCAGCCTGAGCGCCATTCAGATCTTGCAGCAGGTTGCTGCCGAGGGTGTCAAGAACCTGCATTTGGTGTCCGACGACCCCGCGTCCTGGCAGGCCCTGGGTGGGCTGCCCGCCGGAGCGGTCGTCAACCACCGTGACCAGCTCGACGAGGTGCAGCGGCAGTTGCGGGAAACGTCCGGCGTTTCCGTCATCGTCTACGCGCAAACGTGCGCCGCCGAGAAACGCCGCCGCCGGAAGAAGAAGGAGATGGTTGATCCGCCGAAGCGCGTCGTGATCAACGAGGAAGTGTGCGAAGGCTGCGGCGACTGCGGGGCGCAATCGAACTGCGTCTCCATCGTGCCACTCGAAACGCCGCTCGGCCGCAAGCGTGCGATCGACCAGAGCTCGTGCAACAAGGACTACTCCTGCGTCAAAGGCTTCTGCCCCAGCTTCGTGACCGTCGAAGGCGGTGCTCTTCGCAAGGCTGCCAGAACCAAGAATGCGCTTCCTGCCAACCTGCCCCCGCCCATCATTCCGGCGCTGGAGCAGCCGTACAACGTGCTGATCACCGGCGTCGGCGGCACCGGCGTGGTCACTATCGGTGCGCTCATGGGCATGGCCGCGCACCTCGAAGGCAAGGGCGTCATCATCTTGGACATGGCGGGTCTGGCGCAGAAGGGCGGCGCTGTGATGTCGCATGTGCGCCTGGCTGCGCGGCCCGACGCACTGCATGGCGCGCGAATCGGCCAGAAGCAGGCGGACCTGCTACTGGCCTGCGATCTCATGGTCGCGGCAGGAAAGGAGGCCATGGCCGCATCCGGCATCGAGCGGACTGCCGCGGTCGTGAACACCCATGTCGCGCCCACCGGCGGCTTCACGAAGATCCCGGATTGGCAGGCGCGTCCCGACGACCTGTTGGAGCAGTTGAAGTCGGGGGTGAAGCAGGCCACGTCGATCGACGCTTCGCGGCTTGCTACCAAGCTGTTGGGCGACGCAGTGGCGACGAACGTCTTCATGCTCGGGTTTGCCTGGCAGCTAGGGCGGGTCCCCCTGTCGGAGGCAGCGCTGCTGCGCGCCATCGAACTCAACGGCACCGCCGTAGAGATGAATACCTCGGCGTTTGCCTGGGGACGTCAGGCCGCCCTCGAGCCGGACAAGGTGCGTGCGGCGGCCGGCGTCGACACGCCGCAAGTGATGCTACTGCCGCAGCGCGTACCTGCATTGGACACGGTGATTGCCGATCGAAAGACGCGGCTTGCCGGCTTCCAGAGCGAAAAATACGCACAGCATTTCGAGGACCTTGTTCGTGAACTGGCCGCCCTCGAGAACTCGAGATTGGGGAACGGCCGCGTGGCCCGCGAGGTCGCCGTCAGCCTCTACAAGTTGATGGCGTACAAGGATGAGTACGAGGTGGCCCGCCTCTACACGGACAGCGGGTTCTTCGAGCGCATAGACCGCGAGTTCGAGGGAGACTACAAGCTGCACTTCCACCTTGCACCGCCACTCTTGGCCAAGCGAGACGGCAATGGGCGTCTGCTGAAGAAGGCCTACGGGCCCTGGTTGGCCAAAGCTTTCCGATGGCTCGCCAAGGGCAAGATCCTGCGGGGCACGCCTTTCGACGTTTTCGGCTACACGGCGGAGCGCCGCAGCGAGCGCGCCGAGATCGAGCGTTACCTCGGGCAGATGCGGCAGGTGCTCGCCGAGGCGCGCCCCGAGCAGACTGCAACTCTTCTGGAACTCGCGAGGCTGCCGCAGACCATGCGCGGCTATGGGCATGTGAAAGAGGCGAACGTGAACGCTGCGCGCAGGCGCGAGGCTTACCTTCTTGAACAGCTGCATCAGCCGGTCGCAGCGAAGGATGCGCAAGTCCAGGACCGTGAAGTCCAGGTTGCCTGAGGAAATGACATGAAGAACCAAGATGTATTCGTCGTCGGTGCCGTCCGCACCGCCATCGGCAGCTTTGGCGGATCGCTGAAGGAAATTCCGCTTTCGCACTTGGCGACCACGGCGGTCAGGGCCGCACTGGAGCGTAGCGGGGTCGATGCTGAAAGCGTCGGCCATGTCGTAATGGGCAACGTCATACCCACTGAACCGCGCGACGCTTATCTTTCACGCGTTGCCGCGGTCGAAGCCGGCATCCCGCATCAGACTCCGGCGTTCAATGTCAATCGTCTCTGCGGATCCGGCTTGCAGGCCATCATCTCGGCCGCGCAGACGCTTTTGCTTGGAGAAGCGTCGATTGCCGTGGCCGGAGGCGCCGAATCCATGAGTCGAGGGCCCTACCTGCTGGCTGCTGCCCGCTGGGGCAGCCGGATGGGAGACATCCAGGCGACGGACTACATGATGGGCGTTCTGCACGACCCGTTCCATCGGATCCACATGGGGATCACGGCGGAGAACGTTGCTGACCGAGCTGCGATCACACGCGAGATGCAGGACGAACTGGCGCTGGAAAGCCAAGTGCGGGCTGCCCGCGCCGTTGCCGAAGGCTGGTTCAGGTCACAGATCATTGCCGTCGACGTCCCGAGCAGGAAAGGAACGGTCATCTTCGACACTGACGAACACGTGCGCGGCGGCACCACCCTCGAGCAACTTGCAAAGATGAAACCCGCGTTCAAGGAGAACGGGACTGTCACGGCCGGCAACGCTTCCGGTATCAATGACGGTGCTTCCGCCGTGGTGCTGGCTACAGAGGATGTCCTCCGGCAGGGAAAGTTGAAGCCGTTGGCACGGCTCGTGAGCTATGCGCATGCGGGCGTGGATCCCAGGTACATGGGGCTCGGCCCCGTGCCTGCGACTCATCTGGCGCTGCAGCGGGCGGGATTGACCGCAGACGACATTGACGTGATCGAATCGAATGAGGCGTTTGCGGCGCAGGCTTGTGCGGTGAGTCGGGCACTTCATTTCGACCCTGCGAAGGTCAACCCCAATGGATCCGGCATCTCGCTCGGACATCCTGTGGGAGCGACCGGCTCCATCATCGCCACCAAAGCCGTCCATGAGCTGCGGCGCATCGGCGGAAGGTACGCACTGGCTACGATGTGTATCGGTGGCGGACAGGGCGTTGCGGCGATCTTCGAGCGAGTGTGAGCATAGCTAGGTCGTCCAGCGCTCACTGCAAGCTCCGGACCGAAGCAAGCCTCATCACCTCGCTTCGAGCCTAGGACACCAGAAGTTGACGCGTTTCGTGTAGGGCCCCGAGGCAGTTGCGATCCGTGTCGCGACGCGATGGCCTTCCGGCATATCGTGTCGCTGTTCAATTCCGGCATAGCATGTCGTTCGCGACAAGATATACCGGAATCGACATAGGGGCCGTTCGCTGCCTCTATGGAGGGCTGGCCTGCCCGGAGGGGATCGAACCCCCGACAACCTGCTTAGAAGGCAGGTGCTCTATCCAACTGAGCTACGGGCAGACAGGTGCGCGATTTTACGGTGGCCGGCGTCGGCGCCGGACGACAAGGGCTCTGGCCTTTGCCCGAGGCCGGGGCGTGTCGCAGAGGGCCAAGGTGGAGTTCCGAATGGAGTTCAACATGAGCAACGACACCACCCGACCCGCTTCGCCTCGACGCCCGGTCACCAACGAGGAACCCGAGCTCGCCTTCGAAGAGTCGATCCCTTCGGACGGCAAGGATCCGGAGGGCGAGAAGATGATCGACGAGCTCGATCAGACCAAGCCCGACGAGACCAATCCGGATCGGACCGAGCCCAAGAAGGAGCCGCCGCCGGAGCCGATGCCCGAGCAGTTGCCCGTGAGTTGAGGCGGAAGAAAGAAGTTGGCTGGCGGGTGCGACTCAGGGGGGCGTTTTACCTGTCTTCGCGCCCTTGACCGATGGGTTCGGTGATCCGAGTTTGTTGTCGGGCGTGAGCACAGGGTCGTTCGGTTCGACGGGGGCGTCCTCGTCCGTGGTCTTGGTGTCAGTGTCTTTCGTCGAGAGCTCCCTCATTGCCTTCTCGGCGGGGCTGGGCTCATTGCCAGAGCCTGGCTTCGATGATGATTTCATGGCCGTTTGCTCCTACGTGGGAAACCAAGCTAGCACCGCCCGGTGCGAGACGTATGTAGGAGCGCGTCGTCGTTCGATGGTCCGGGGCGCCCGGGCCTCGATGGGACAAACAAAAAAAACGTGCAGAAGTGTCCTGCGCCGAGTGCCGACACCGTCCTACCTCATCCCCTCGTCTTCGCCTCGACCGCGCCGCGCGGGCCGCGGGTCCAACAGAGTGGTCGGCCGGCAGAGACGGAAAACCCCGCTCCCGTGCGCGGCGGCATTAAGCGGAGGTCCTTATGAAAACCATCTTGAACGTCATTGCTCTCGGCGCTGCGGCGTCGGTCCTCGCCGCGTGTACAACCCGCGTCACCCGCGAGGTGGTGCGCGAACAACCCATCGTGCAGCATCAGCCCACCGTCGTCGAGCGCGTGACGATCGTTCAGCCGCCACCGCCCCGGCAGGAGGCGCAGCCGCCCGCGCCTGCAGCCACCGGATACAGCTGGGTGCCTGGCCACTATGTCTGGCGCAACGGCAATTGGCAGTGGGAATCCGGCCAGTGGCGCGCTGGTTCCGTTCGTCCCATGCCGCCGGTACGAGAAGAAGTGCCGCCGGCACCGCCGCAGGCGGGTGCACGCTGGGTGCCGGGTTACTGGAACTTCGCGGGCACGGACTGGGTGTGGGTAAGCGGCCGCTGGCAGTAAACCTATTCGCCGCGCGTGTGCCGCGTGGCGATCAACGTCCGCGGCGTCGGCGAAGCATCGCGGCTTCTGGCGGGATGGCGGCCTCAAGTCTTCAGGTACTCGCGCACTTTGTCGGCCGAATTGCCCACGGCTTTCACAGCTTCGCGAAGTTGGTCTTCTGTGCAGCCTAGGCTCATCGCCCAGTCGCGGATCTCATAGTCCTGCTCGAGCGAGATGAACTTGCGATCGCGGCCGGTCTTGGTGGTGTCGTCTGGCATGTCGGTCTCCATTTTCTTGATGGCTCGAATGCGGCACGGATGCACCGTCCGCTCCTGTTGTGCGAGCGTCTGAATACGCTGGGTCCATTCCTGCTTGGTGCACATGCGTCCGTTTTCGCACCGGCCTGACAGTCAGAGAAATAGCGATGTAACGCTTTCGGCTGACAGAAAAAAACTGACACGGAGGCCAGTGTGGACCCATGCTCGACTTCCGGCACCTCAAGCCCATGCTGCTCGACGAACGCCCGCTGGACGTCGAAGAGCCGGGATGGATCTTCGAGATCAAGTTCGACGGCTGGCGCCTCTTGGCGAAGTTCGGAGAAGGGAAGTGCGAGCTACGGACCCGCAGGGGCGCCAACGCGACCAAGTGGTTCCCAGAGGTCGCGCGCGCGCTGGCCAGCGTGGGGGGCGGCCCCTACATCACCGACGGCGAGGCCTGCGTGCTCGACGACATGGGGCGCAGCGACTTCGATCGATTCCAGGACCGCGCGCGGCGCGGGGGCTGGTACGAGGGCGCGGACCCGGTCACCTACTGCGTCTTCGACCTCCTGGTCGACCAGGGCGAGGACATCACGCAGCTCCCGCTCACCGAACGCAAGGCGCGTCTGGCCAAGCTGCTCAAGGACCCGCCGCCCAGCGTGCTGTTCGTGAGCCACTTCGACAACGAGGCGCACGACATCCACACCATCGTCCGCGAGGCGGTAGTTCCCTTCGAGCTCGAGGGCCTGGTGGCGAAGAGGAAAAACAGCGTCTACGTGCCCGGCGTGCGGACCGCCAACTGGGTGAAGGTGAAGCGGAGAAATGCGATCCCGGCGCAACGCTTCCAGCGCGGGCCGAAGAGCAAGGACATCTCGATCGGATTGTGATCTGACACGCGACGCGCGGGCGAGCAGGCGACGCACGCGTCAAGCGACCAGCACGAGCCGCTTGACCTCGAAACACGCAGCGTTGCGACATGTATGTCGCAGCAAGCCGACAAGCTTTAATTAAATAGACCATTCGAATAATTTCGCCTTACGCCGCGCGTTGTTGAATCTAGAGGTGCGCTTCATCATTCGCGAGTAACAATTTGCAAAGAGACGCCAGATGACTTCCAGCAAAAAAAGCAACAGCCCCGCCTGCAACCCCGACACCATCGGTCATAGGCGAGGGCCTGCGCGCGGCAACAGCAGGGCGACCTCCAACTCGCGCGTCAGCAGTCACTTGGAAGTTTCGGCGGTTGGCCTCGCCGTCGCGCTGCTCGCTGCGACGCCCCAGGTCGCACGTGCGGCGAACGAGTGCGGCGCCGAGGGTACCGGCGCCGATGCGATCACCTGCAGCGGCGCCAGCTATGCGACCGGCATTCAATACATCGGTAGCGATGGCTTGACGCTCAACCTGAACAATCCGGGCATGGTGGTTCAGTCGAACCTGGGTGCTGCAGCTGTGCATCTTCTGGGCGCGCCAGGCAACACGAACGATCTCGTCATCAACGCGGCGGGCCTGACCTCGATCACCGGCATCAGTCGCAGCGCCATCACGATCACGAATCCTGGTGCGGGAGCGGGCCGTCTCACCATAGGCGAAGGCTCGCTCAGCTCGAACTCGTCCTTTACAGCGTCCGCCATCAATTCATCCGGCAGCGGCGCGGTCGAGATCAAGATGACCGGGGGGCAGGTTGCCAATACTTCCAACATATTTGCGTCGTCGGCTCTTTTCGCAACCACCAACGGCACTGCGACAGGAAGCGCCAGTGTGACGGTGTCGGGTGGCTCCGTTCAAACCAGCAGCCTGGCTTCAATTGCTGTTCGCGCATTGACCAACAATGCCTCCTCTTCGGCGGGCGCGAGCGCCACGATGACCGGCGGATCGATCGATGCTGCCGCAAACGCGCTGCTGGCCCACAACCTTGGCCTCGGTGCGGCGACGACGACGATCACGGGCGGCACGGTCCTGGCACGCAACAGCGGCCTTGTGGGCGGCGCGGTGTCCGCATTCGTCGCCAATGCCGCTTCGACCGCCGAAGCCCGCGTCGTGATGCAGGACGGCTCGGTGACACAACAGGGGGGCAACGCCTCGGCAATCAACAGCCAGACCACCGGCAGCGGCCGGACCATCATCCAGATGAGCGGCGGCACGGTCACCGCGCTGTCGAGCACCGCGGATGGCCTCATCACGAGGAACGCGGGCGGCACCTACGCCATCGACGTCACCGGCGGCACGGTGACGGGCGGTGGGGGCTTCGGCGCCGGCATCCACACCGTTGCGCCCGGAGGCGGCACCTTGAACATCGGTGCCGGCGCCGTGATCAACGCCGGCGGATCCGGCGTCGCGATCCGCGACGGCGACGGCGACCGCAATGGCACCGACGAGACCGGCGGCAATGCCAACATCACCACCGCCGGCACCCTCAACGGCGCCGTCGTGCTCGGCGGCGGCACCGACACGCTGACCGTCACCGGCGGCGCGATCAACGGCAACATCACCGGCGACGGCCCCGACACGCTCGCCTTCGACCTCGGCGCGGGCAGCTTCACCTACGGCGCAGCCTATGCGCTCAGCGGTCTCGAGAGCGTCACGATGCGCTCGGGCACCGCGCAGATCGACAGCGCCATCGGCGGCCCGACCGCAGTCCACGTCAACGGCGGCAAGCTGGTGCTCACCGCCGCCAACACCTACACCGGCGCCACTACCGTCGCCGGCGGCATCCTGCAACTGGGCACCAGCGGCGCACCGGCGTCCATCGCCGGCAATGTCGACGTGCTCGCGGCCGGGCGCCTGCAGGGCACCGGCTCGGTGGGCAACCTGTCGGTCGCCGGCACGATCGCACCGGGCCATTCGATCGGCACCCTCAACGTCAACGGCAACTACACGCAGGCCGCGGGTTCGACCTACCAGGTCGAAGTGGATCCGGCCTCCAACGCCTCCGACCTCATCCACGCGAGCGGCACGGCCAGCATCGCCAACGGTGCGAACCTGCAGGTGCTGCGCACCGCCAACAGCGGCTACGTGATCGGCAACCGCTACAAGGTGCTCACCGCCGATGGCGGCATCACCGGCAGCTACAGGCTCACGGGCGACACGCGCACCGCGTTCGCCCAGCTGGTCGCGCGCTACGACGCCAACAACGTCTACCTCGATGCCGAGCAGGTGCGCAGCTTCACCAGCGTGGTGGCCTCGCCCAACCAGGCGGCCGTCGCTGCATCGCTGGAGAGCCTTCCCGAGGACAACAGCCTGCGCAACGCCGTGGCCTGGCTGCCCAGCGACTTCGCCGCACGGGACGCCTTCAACCAGCTCTCGGTGGACATCCACGCCTCCAACAAGACTGCGCTGCTGGAAGACAGCCGCTTCGTGCAGGACGCGGCGATCGGTCGGCTGCGCACCGCTGCCTGCGCGCCCGGCAGTGCACCGCAGGCACAGCTGCAGACCGGCATCAGCAGCACCACCCTCACCACCTGCACCCCCGAAGGCCAGCAACGCAGCGCCTGGAGTCAGGTCTTCGGCGCCTGGGGCAGCATCGACGGCAATGGCAATGCCGCCAAGCTCAAGCGCGACATCGGCGGCTTCGTCGTCGGTGCCGACACCGGCGTGGGCGGCGGTTGGCGCGTGGGGGCGCTCGGCGGCTACAGCCGCGCCAGCGCCGACACCGAGGCGCGCAACAGCAGCGCCAAGACCGACAGCTACCACCTGGGCGCTTACGGCGGCACCCAGTGGGGCGCCACCGCGCTGCGCCTGGGCGCCAACCACAGCTGGAACAAGACCGAGACCAGCCGCTCGGTGGCCTTCGCGGGCTTTGCCGACACCCTCGCGGCCGACTACGACAGCACCACCACGCAGCTCTTCGGCGAAGCGGGGCACCGCATCGACGCCGGCCGCGTGGCGCTGGAGCCCTTCGCTCGCCTGGCCTACGTGCGCGTGAAGAGCGACGCCTTCCTCGAGCAGGGCGGGCTGGCCGCGCTCTACGGCGAAGGCGGCAGTGTCGATGCCACCTTCACCACGCTGGGCCTGCGCGCGAGCACCCAGATCGGCACTGCCACGCGGCTTCGCGGCATGCTCGGCTGGCGCCATGCCTTCGGCGACACCACGCCCACCAGCACGCATGCGTTCGCGGGCAGCATCCCGTTCACGCTCGAAGGCGTGCCGCTGGCAAAAAACGTGGCAGTGGTCGAAGCGGGCGTGGACATGCAGCTGCGGCCGAACCTGACGCTGGGCGCCTCCTACTCGGGGCAGTTCGGCAATGGGCTCGAGGACCATGGCTTCAAGGCCAGCCTGAACTGGACGTTCTGAGCCGGGCGCGGCGCCCCGGTTCGGAGGCCGGGGCCGATCCGGTGGCTTTCTGAGTCGTCGACCGTTAGAGGAAAGGCGCTGCGTTAGAAATCGCCCTTAGAAGGCAAAATGCCCGCAAAGACCTAAGTCCCTGCGGGCATTCACTTTTTGTGGTCGGGGCGAAAGGATTCGAACCTTCGACCCTCTGGTCCCAAACCAGATGCGCTACCAGGCTGCGCTACACCCCGACGAAGCCTGCGATTCTAGCCTGCGCGAAGCAGGCCTTTCTCAGCGCTTGGCGTATTGCGTCTTGCCGAACAGGATTTCGCGCTCCTTGTCGCCGGTGATCGGCTGGCGCAGATCGGCCAGCACCTTGACGCCGCGCTGCACCGCGGGCCGGGCGGCGATGCCCTCGAACCACTTCTTCAGGTGCGGGAACTCGGTGAGCACGATGCCCTGGTTCTCCCAGCTGCGCAGCCAGGGGAAGATGGCGATGTCGGCGATCGAATAGCTCTCGCCGGCGATGAACCGGTGGCTGGCCAGCTGCTTGTCGATCACGCCGTAGAGACGCCGCGCCTCGTTGCTGTAGCGGTCGATGGCGTAGCCGATCTTCTCGGGCGCGTACATGCGGAAGTGATGCGCCTGCCCCAGCATCGGGCCGACGCCGCCCATCTGGAACATGAGCCATTGCAGCACCTCGTAGCGCGCGCGGTCGCCAGCGGGAAGAAACTGCCCGGTCTTGCCGGCCAGGTAGACCAGGATCGCGCCGGATTCGAACAGCGAGATCGGCTTGCCGTCCGGGCCCTCCGGATCGGTGATGGCGGGAATCTTGTTGTTGGGGCTGATCTTGAGGAAGCCGGCTTCGAACTGGTCGCCCTTGCCGATGTTCACCGGGTGCGCATGGTAGGGGAGGCCGCACTCCTCCAGCATGATGTGGATCTTGTGGCCGTTGGGCGTCGGCCAGGAATAGACGTCGATGGGTGCTTGGGGCATGGGCTGCGTTCCAGGGAAAAAGACAGGGCCGGCCAGCATAGCGGCCGGTGGCTTTTTCTGCAGGACGCGGTCCGGTCAGGCCTCAGGCGGCCACCGCGCTCGGCGCCAGGTGCTTGTGGATCAGCGCGACCACGGCGGCGCCTTCGCCGATCGCACCGCCGACGCGCTTGACGGAGCCGGAGCGCACGTCACCGACGGCGAACACGCCGGAAACGCTGGTTTCCAGCGCAGCCCCGGGCTTGGCGGGGAAGCCTCCGCGCGCCGCCTCGCCGGTCAGCACGAAGCCGTGCTTGTCGACCGAGACGCCGCAGCCCTCGAGCCAGTCGGTTTCCGGCACGGCACCGATGAAGAGGAAGATATTGCGCGTCGGGCACTGTTCTTCGTCGCCGGTGCGGCGGCAGCGCCAGGTGGCGCCGTTCAACCCCATGGCCGGGTCGCCGTGCAGGCTCACCAGCTCGGTATGCGGGTGCAGCTCGATGTTGGGCGTGGCTTCGATGCGGTCGATCAGGTAGCGCGACATGGTGGCTTCGAGCGAAGGGCCGCGCACCAGCACGTTGACCTTGGCGGCATGCTGCGACAGGAACACCGCGGCCTGGCCGGCCGAATTGCCGCCGCCGACCAGCGCGACCTCCTGCCGCGCGCACAGCTTGGCCTCCAGCGCCGAGGCCCAGAACCAGATGCCGCGGCCTTCGAATTCGGCCAGGCGCGGCACCTCGGGCCGGCGGTAGCGCGCGCCGCTGGCGATCACGACGGTGCGGGAGCGCAGGCGCCGGCCGTCGGTGAGCTGGACGGTGAGCTCTCCCTGGGTTTCGGCCTCGGTGCAGTCCATGGAGGCGACCTCGGCCGGGATCAGCATCTCGACGCCGAACTTCTGGGCCTGGACGAAAGCGCGGCCGGCGAGCGCGCCGCCGGAGATGCCGGTCGGAAACCCCAGGTAGTTCTCGATGCGCGCGCTCGCGCCCGCTTGGCCGCCGAAGGAGCGGCAGTCGACCACGATCACGCGCAGGCCCTCGGACGCGGCATACACGGCGGTGGCGAGGCCTGCGGGGCCGGCACCGACCACCACCACGTCGAACAGCTCGTCGTGATCGATGGTGTCGACCATGCCGAGGCAGCGCGCGAGCGCGTTGTCGGTCGGGTTGACCACGACGGCGCCATCCGGACAGACCACCAGCAGTTCCGCCTCGCCGTACTGCTCGAGCAGCGCCGCCGCTTCCGCGTCCTGCGTCGCGTCGACCACGTTGTAGGGATGGCCGTTGCGGGTCAGGAAGTTCTGCAGCCGCATCAGCGCGGCCGATTGCGGCGGCCCGATCAGCACCGGCCCGCTGCTGCCCGATTCGATCAGCGCCACCCGGCGCAGGATCATCGCGCGCACCAGCCGCTCCCCGAGATCGGCCTCGGCGATGATCAGCGCGCGCAGCTGGTCGGGCGGCACCAGCAGGGTCTCGACGTCGTCCTCGGCGTGGCCGTCGACCAGGGCAGGGCGGCCGGAGAGTTGCGCAATCTCGGCCAAAAACTGCCCTGGACCCTGGCGTTCGATCGGCACCACGCGCCCGAGGCCGTCGCGCTGGGTGATCGCCACGATGCCGCGCAGCACGACGAACATCCCCGGCCCGGGCTCGCCGGCCCGGAACAGGCAGTCCCCGCGCGCATAGTGCCGCACGCTGCCGAAGCGCCTGATGCGCTCGATGCAGGCTGCGCCCAGCACGGGAAACATCTGGTGGCGACGGGTCTCGACCTCGACCCTGACTTCGACTTCGGCGGCCATGAAAAAACTCCGGTTGGCGAAACGTCGGGATTAGACGCCGAAAGCCGGCACCAATGGTTGCAAGTCACGCAACTGCCATCGGATTGACACGCGTGTTTCACCGCTGTCTCACAGACTCCGTTCGCAGAAAGGGTCTCGCATGAAAGAACTGCCCACGCCGACGTTTCCGTTCTCGCAACTGGGACTGCGCGCCGCCCTCTGGCCGGCGCCGAACCCGGTCCGCGCGCCGGCTGCCATCCCTGTCGTACCCGCCACCACGCTGCCGGCAGCCACCGAAGCCGGCGGCATCAGCGTGACCTGGGCGCGCCACCAGGACGATGTGCGCGCAGCCCAGCGCCTGCGCTACGAGGTGTTCGCCGGCGAGATGGGCGCTCGCCTCACGACCCCGCTGGAGGGCCACGACATCGACCTGTTCGATGACTTCTGCGAGCACCTGCTGGTGCGCGAGCTGGCGACGAACCAGGTGATCGGCACCTACCGCGTGCTGACGCCGGCCCAGGCCCGGCGCATCGGCAGCACCTACAGCGACACTGAATTCGACCTGACGCGGCTGCGCGACCTGCGCGAACGCATGGTCGAGCTGGGCCGCAGCTGCGTCCACGCGCAGCACCGCCAGGGCGGCGTGATCCTGGCGCTCTGGGGGGCGCTGGCCGGCTTCATGAACCGCAACAAGCTCGACACCATGATCGGCTGCGCCAGCATCCCGATGTGGCACAACGGCGTGACCAGCGGCGATGCGGCGGCCAGCATCTGGCGCCAGCTCTCGGCCACCCACATGGCGCCGATCCAGTACCACGTGCAGCCGCGGCTGCCGCTTCCGGTGCATCGGCTCGACGGCGAACTCCAGATTGAGCCGCCCGCGCTGATCAAGGGCTATTTGCGGCTCGGCGCCAAGGTCCTGGGCCCGCCGGCCTGGGACCCGGACTTCAATACCGCCGACCTGCCGATGCTGATGCGCATCGACGATCTGCCGGCACGTTACCGAAAACACTTTCTGGGCAATTAAGACAGCGCGGGAATGTCGTCATACAGTTGTCATGCAACTGTCACAACGGCGGTTGACACTGTCATGATTCCGTTTGCCTACAGTCCCGTGCCGGTTGTTCCTGATTCGTTTTCCTCGTTGCCAGCCCTTTCCGACAGCGCGCCTGTCGCGGCCGAGCCGTCGCTGACGCTGCTCGACCGCGACCACAGCATCCTGGCCTTCAACGAGCGGGTGCTCGACTGGGCCTACCGCCCTGAAGTGCCGCTGATCGAGCGCCTGCGCTACCTGTGCATCGTTTCGTCCAACCTCGACGAATTCTTCGAGGTCCGGACGGCGCCGCACCTGATCGCCAATGCCGCAGGCGACCACAAGGGCAACTACACCGTGGAGTCCTTCGAGCGCTTGGCCGAGGTGGCGCATGCGCTGGTAGGGCGGCAGTACGCGCTCTACAACGACGAGCTGATGCCGACCTTCGCGAGCCAGGGCATCCACATCATTTCGCACGGCGAGCGCAACCCGGCACAGCGCAAATGGGTGCACGACTACTATGAGCGCGAGGTCCAGCCGCTCCTGATTCCGGTAGGGCTGGATCCGGCTCATCCCTTTCCCCAGGTCGCGAACAAGTCGCTCAACTTCATCGTTCGCCTCTCCGGCAAGGACGCTTTCGGCCGCGAAAACCCGATCGCCATCGTCAAGGTGCCGCGGGTGCTGCCGCGCCTGATCCGCATGCCGGCCAAGGTGTCGGGCGGCAAGACGCTGTTTGTCGCGCTGTCGAGCATCGTGCGGGCCCACCTGTCCAGCATGTTTCCGGGGCGCGAGGTGGGCGAGTTCTCCCAGTTCCGCGTGACGCGCCACTCCGACCTCGCGGTGGACGAGGAAGACGTCAAGAACCTGCGCACGGCGCTGCGGCAGGGCCTGCAGCATCGCCACTACGGGCAGGCCGTCCGGCTCGAGGTCTCGGCCAGCTGCGCCGAGTCGCTGGCGAGTTTTCTTCTGGCGCAATTCAACCTGCCGCCGCAGGCGCTGTACCGTGTGCACGGCCCGGTCAACCTGGCCCGGCTGACGCAGCTGATCGACCTGCTGGAAGAGCCGCAGCTGCGCTTTCCGCCCTATCAGCCGTCTTACCCGGTCATGCTGACGCCGGGCCAATCCTTCTTCGAACGGCTGCAGCAGGGCGACGCCCTGATCCACCAGCCTTTCGAGAGCTTCGACGGCGTGCTGGCCTTCCTGCGCGAGTCGGTGCAGGACCCGCAGGTGCTCGCCATCAAGCAGACCATCTACCGCACCGGCACCGACTCCGAGCTCATGGACCTGCTGCGCGAAGCGGTTCGGCGCGGCAAGGAAGTTACGGTGGTGGTGGAGCTCAAGGCGCGCTTCGACGAGGAGGCCAACATCAACTGGGCCGAGATGCTCGAGTCGATCGGCGCCCAGGTGGTCTACGGCGTGGTCGGCCTGAAGACGCATGCCAAGATGCTGCTGGTGACGCGCCGCGAGGGCAAGCAGCTGCGGCGCTACGGCCATCTGTCGACCGGCAACTACAACCCCCGCACGGCCAAGCTCTACACCGACATCAGCCACCTGACCGCCGACCCCTTGCTGACCGCCGACATGGAGGCGGTGTTCGTGCACATGGCCAGCCAGAGCCGGCTGCCCAAGCTCCATCGCATGTGGATGGCGCCCTTCGACCTGCACCGCAACGTGATCGCCCGGGTCGACGCGCTCGCTGCCGCGGCAGCCGCCGGGCAATCCGCCCGCATCGTTGCCAAGATGAACGCGCTGACCGACGAGGCCCTGATCGCCGCGCTGGTGAGCGCCGGCCAGAAGGGCGTGCAGATCGACCTGATCGTGCGCGGCGCCTGCACCTTGCCGGCGCGCGTATCGGGGCTGACCGACAACATCCGCGTGCGCTCGGTGATCGGCCGCTTCCTCGAGCATTCGCGCGTCTTCTATTTCCGCCAGGGCGAAGACGAATCCCTGTACCTGTCGAGCGCCGACTGGATGAACCGAAACATGCTGCGCCGCATCGAGCTGGCCTGGCCGGTGACCGATCCGGCGCTGCGCCAGCGGCTCATCGACGAATGCCTGGTGGCCTACCTGCACGACGGCCGCGATGCGTGGGACCTCGGCGCCGACGGCATCTATCGCCGCGTCGATCTGCAGCCGGGCGATGGAGTTGCCGCTCGCACCATCGACCCCCCTGGCGCGCAGACCGCGCTGATGGTCCGCTACGCATCACGAGGTCGCAGCCGCGCTGCCTCACGGGAATGAGCCACGCCATGGATCTGATTTTCTGGCGCCACGCCGAGGCCGAAGACTGGACCGAGGGCTGCGACGACCTGCAGCGCTCGCTGACCCAGCGCGGCGAGAAACAGGCCAAGCGCATGGCGGCCTGGCTCGACCGCCAGCTGCCCGAGGGCACGCGCATCGTCTGCAGCCCGGCACGCCGCTGCGAGCAGACCGCCCTGGCCCTGGGCCGCAAGTACAAGCTGCGCAGCGAACTCGCACCCGACACCACGTCGGACGCGCTGCTGGCCGCGGCCGGATGGCCCAACGGCAAGTCCGTCGTGCTGCTGATCGGGCACCAGCCCTCGCTCGGCGAGGCCATTTCGCTGCTGCTCGGGCTCAAGCAGGACAGTTGCCCGGTGCGCAAGGGTGCCGTCTGGTGGATCCGCACCCGCGAGCGCGACGGCGACGTCCAGACCGTGGTGGTCACGGTGCAGTCGCCCGAACTGCTCTAGGCGTCAGCAGCCCTTCAGCTCGAGCCGCCAGGCGGTCTTCTGCCAGGCCAGCACTTCCTCGCGCAGCAGGTGCGCGGATTGGGGGTAGGTCTCGGACCAGCCCGCACGGCATGCGATGGTGAAAAGCCGGCTGTCCGTTCGCGCCAGGCGCAGGCCCTCGAGGTCAGGATCGCGTCGCGCATGGCACAGGATCACGGCCAGGCGCAGCGCCAGCAGCTGCGAGACGAAGGTTTCGTCGTTCAGAGCGGCTTCGATCTTGCGCAGCTTGCCGCGGTGACCGAGCACCAGCTGGCTCAGCCAGTGCATCTCGTTCACTGCGAAGCCGGGCGCGTCGGCATTGTCGAGGATGTAGGCGCCGTGCTTGTGGTACTCGCTGTGCGAAATCTGGGCCCCGATCTCGTGCAGCTGGGCGGCCCAGCCGATCTTGCGCAATGCCCGTCCTGCGCGGCTCGTGGTGCTGCCGCCGCGCGCGGCCGGCTCGAGCTGCAGGAACAGCGCAGCAGCTGTCTCGCCGACGCGCCGGACCTGCGCGGCGTCGATCGCGAACCGGCTGGCCAGGCGCGCCACCGTGCTGGTGCGCAAGTCGGCGACGCTGTCGTCGCGCTCCAGTAGCTCGTACAGCACGCCGTGGCGCAGGGCGCCCTGCGCCACCTTCATTTCGTCGATCTCGAGCAGGTCGAACACTGCGCGCAGCACGCTGACGCCGCCGCCGATCACCGCCTTGCGGTCCTCCCGCATGCCTTCGATGCGCAGGCGATCGGCGCTGCCGGCCTTCAGCAGCCGGTCGACCAGCCAATCGAGCCCTTCGCGCGTGATCAGCCCCGGTTCGTCGCCCGCGGCCGCGAGCACATCGCCCACCGCGCCGATGGTGCCGGAGGCGCCGTAGGCCACGTCCCAGCGGTCCGGGACGTAGGTGCCGAGCGCGTCGTCCAGCACCGCCTTGGCGGCGATCTCGGCCGCCTTGAAGGCCGCGGTGGTGAACTGGCCTTCGGGAAAATGCTTCATCGACCAGGCGACGCTGCCGACCCGGTACGACTCCATCACCTCGGCTTCCAGCCCATGGCCGATGATCATCTCGGTCGAGCGGCCGCCGATGTCCACCACCAGCCGGCGCTCCCGGTTCGAGGCGTCGGTGTGGGGCAGCAGGTGCGCCACGCCCTGATAGATCAGGCGAGCTTCCTCGCGGCCCGTGATGACATCGATGCCGAAGCCCAGAATGGTGCGCGCGCGCAGCAGGAATTCGTCGCGGTTGCGGGCTTCGCGCAGGGTCTGGGTGGCCACCGCGCGCACTTGCGAGCGCTTGAAGCCCGCCAGCCGCTCGCCGAAGCGGGCCAGCGCGTCCCAGCCGCGCTGCATCGCCTCCGGCGTGAGGTTGCGGGCGCTGTCGAGGCCGTTGCCTTGGCGAACGGTTTCCTTCAGGTACTCGGCGCGGTGGATCTGGCCATGGTCGACCTGGCCGATCTCGAGCCTGAAGCTGTTCGACCCGAGATCGACCGCAGCGAGGCGGGTTCCGTTTTGCATTTTGAGGAGAAGAGGGCGGGCCCCGATCGTAGCGTTTCGGCCGGGCGCTGCCGTGCCAAGAAGGATGCCGCAAGGAGCGCTCAAGGCTAGGGGGCGTGCATGACGTTTGTGTGACAGCGTCACAGAGCGCAAGCCCCTGCGATGGTCGATTTCCCTCTGGAAAAGGGTGTCACACCGGTGTCACACAAGCTTCCTAGAGTCCCTGCCAAGCCCCTGGAAGGGGGTCCTTCTGCACATCCAAAGGAAGCTTCATGAAGATGACGTTCAAGTTTGCTGCCGCCGGCCTCGTTGCCGCGGCACTGGCCCATGTTCCCGCTTTTGCTCAAGAAGCCACCGGCGCCGGCGCAAGCTTCCCGGCCCCGCTGTATTCGAAGTGGGCCTCGGATTTCAACAAGGCCACCGGCGCCAAGATCAACTACCAGTCGGTCGGTTCGGGCGCCGGCATCAAGCAGATCGATGCCAAGACGGTCGATTTCGGCGCTTCCGACATGCCGCTGACCGACGACGACCTGAAGGCCAAGGGCCTGGTCCAGTTCCCCACCGTGATCGGTGGCGTGATCCCGGTGATCAATATCCAGGGCATCAAGCCCGGCGAACTCAAGCTCAACGGCCAGGTCCTCGGCGACATCTACCTCGGCAAGATCACCAAGTGGAACGACCCCGCCATCAAGGCACTGAACGGCTCGCTCGCGCTGCCTGATGCGGCGATCGCACCGGTTCGCCGCGCCGACGGCTCGGGCACCACCTTCCTGTTCACCAACTATCTGAGCAAGGCCAATCCCGACTGGAAGGCCAAGGTCGGCGACGGCACGGCGGTCAATTGGCCCGTCGGCGCGGGCGGCAAGGGCAACGAGGGCGTTGCGCAATTCGTGGGCAAGCTGCCCAACTCGATCGGTTACGTCGAGTACGCCTATGTCAAGCAGAACAAGATGACGTACGCCCAGATGCAAAATGCCTCCGGCAGCTTCGTATCGCCGGACGATGACGCCTTCAAGGCAGCCGCTGCCGGCGCCGACTGGTCCAAGACCTTCTACCAGGTGTTGACCAATCAGCCCGGCAAGGACGCCTGGCCGATCACCGGCGCGACCTTCATCCTGATGCATAAGACGCAGGACAAGCCGACCCAGGCCACGACCACGCTCAAGTTCTTCGACTGGGCCTACAAGAACGGCGACAAGACCGCCGGCGACCTCGACTACGTGCCGATGCCTGACAAGGTGAAGGGCGCCATCGCCACAGCCTGGGGCGAGATCAAGGACGCGTCGGGCAAGCCCGTCGCCTTCAAGTAAAGCGGACCGGCGCGTATGAGCACTCCGCTCGACCACGCGCCGCTTTCGGAGCGACCTGTGTCATCCACTTTCCCCGCTGCTTCCACCCCGCTTCCGGCTGAGCGTGACCGGGCTGCCTCGAGCCCGCCGCCGGCCAAGAGGCCGCGCACCGGTGCCGCCACCGACCGCCTGTTCGGCTGGGCCGCCAAGGGTGCAGCGCTGCTGACCCTGGCGATGCTGATCGGCATCCTGCTGTCACTCCTGGCCGGCGCTTGGCCCGCCATCTCGAAGTTCGGCCTCGGCTTCCTTACCAGCAGCGTCTGGGATCCGGTGCAGAACGAGTACGGCGGGCTGGTGATGATCTACGGCACGCTGGCCACCTCGCTGATCGCACTCGTGATCGCGGTTCCGGTGAGCTTCGGCATCGCGCTTTTCCTGACCGAGATGTCGCCGGCCTGGCTGAAGCGGCCGCTCGGCACGGCCATCGAGCTGCTGGCAGCCGTGCCCTCGATCGTCTACGGCATGTGGGGCTTGCTGGTGTTCGGGCCCATCCTGTCCACCTACGTGCAGCAGCCGCTGCAGAAGCTGTTCGCCGGGGTTCCCTACCTCGGCGCGCTGGTGTCCGGCCCGCCCGTGGGCATCGGCATCCTGTCGGCCGGCATCATCCTCGCGATCATGATCATTCCGTTCATCGCCTCGGTGATGCGCGACGTGTTCGAAGTCACGCCGCCGCTCCTCAAGGAGTCGGCCTACGGCCTCGGCTCCACGACCTGGGAAGTGGTCTCCAAGGTGGTGCTGCCCTACACCAAGGCCGGCGTCATCGGCGGCATCATGCTCGGCCTCGGCCGTGCGCTCGGCGAAACGATGGCCGTCACTTTCGTGATCGGCAATACGAACCAGCTCAATTCGCTCTCGGTCTTCGAGGCGGCCAACAGCATCACCTCGGTGCTGGCCAACGAGTTTGCCGAAGCGGGCGAAGGCCTGCACCAGGCCTCGCTGATGTACCTGGGCCTGGTGCTGTTCTTCATCACCTTCGTCGTGTTGTCGTTGTCCAAGGTGCTGCTCGCGCAACTCCAGAAGAGCGAAGGAACGAAGTCATGAGCACCGCGGAACGCCTCTTGAGCGCCAAGGCGCTCGACGACACCCGTGCGGCGAAGTTCGCCGGCCGCAAGCGCATGAACTTCATCGCGCTCACGCTGTCTCTCGCTGCGATGGCCTTCGGCTTGTTCTGGCTGTTCTGGATCCTTTGGGAAACCCTGCGTCTCGGCGTGGGCGGACTGGCGCTGGCCACCTTCACCGAGATGACGCCTCCGCCGAACGAACCCGGCGGCATCGCCAACGCGATCTTCGGCTCCTTCGTGATGGTGATGCTGGCCACCTTCATTGGCACGCCGATCGGCATCATGGCCGGCATCTACCTGGCCGAGTACAACCCCAAGAGCTGGCTGTCGAACGTCATCCGCTTCGTCAACGACATCCTGCTGTCGGCGCCGTCGATCGTGATCGGCCTGTTCGTCTACGCGGTGGTGGTGGCGTACTTCAAGTCTTTCTCGGGCTTGGCCGGCGCGCTGGCGCTGGCGCTGATCGTGATCCCGGTCGTGATCCGCACCACCGAGAACATGCTGCAGCTGATCCCGTCCGGCCTGCGCGAAGCGGCCTATGCGCTGGGCACGCCGAAGTGGAAGGTCATTTTGAGCATCACGCTGCGCGCGGCGCGCGCCGGGGTGGTCACGGGCGTCCTGCTGGCGGTGGCGCGCATCGCGGGCGAAACCGCGCCGCTCCTGTTCACCGCGCTCAGCAACCAGTTCTGGACCTCGAACGTGACGCAGCCGATGGCCAGCCTGCCGGTGACCATCTTCAAGTTCGCGATGAGCCCGTATGAGAACTGGCAGCAGCTGGCCTGGGCCGGCGTGTTCCTGATCACGATTGCAGTGCTCGGCCTCAATATTCTCGCGCGGATTCTGACGCGCAACAAACTCTGAACATCATGCCAACCACCATCGCTGCACAGCCATCGCGCGCCAAGATCTCGGTCAAGGACCTGAACTTCTACTACGGCAAGTTCCACGCGCTCAAGAGCATCAACCTCGAGATTCCCGAGAACAAGGTGACGGCCTTCATCGGGCCGTCGGGCTGCGGCAAGTCGACCTTGCTGCGCACCTTCAACCGCATGTTCGAGCTCTACCCGGAACAGCGCGCCGAGGGCGTCATCGCGCTGGACGGCGAGAACCTGCTCACCTCCAAGCAGGACGTGGCGCTGATCCGCGCCAAGATCGGCATGGTGTTCCAGAAGCCGACGCCGTTTCCGATGTCGATCTACGACAACATCGCCTTCGGCGTGAAGCTGTTCGAGAACCTGAGCGCCTCCGAGATGGACGACCGCGTCGAATGGGCGCTCAAGAAGGCCGCGCTCTGGACCGAGGTGCGCGACAAGCTGCAGCAAAGCGGCTCGGGTCTTTCCGGCGGCCAGCAGCAGCGCCTGTGCATTGCGCGCGGCATCGCGATCAAGCCCGAGGTGCTGCTGCTCGACGAGCCGTGTTCGGCGCTCGATCCGATCTCCACGGCGAAAATCGAGGAGTTGATCGCAGAGCTGAAAAGCGAGTACACCGTCGTCATCGTGACCCACAACATGCAGCAGGCCGCGCGCTGTAGCGACTACACCGCCTACATGTACCTCGGCGACCTGATCGAATTCGGCGCGACGGAAGAACTGTTCTTCAAGCCGAAGCGCAAAGAGACGGAAGACTACATCACCGGCCGTTTCGGTTAAAGGAAGCACCATGACGGAAAAGCATCTCTCCAGCCAGTTCGACAGCGAACTCAACGCCGTCTCGTCGCGCGTGATGGAGCTCGGCGGCATGGTCGAGGCCCAAATCAACCAGGCCGTGTATGCGCTTTCGGAGTTCGATTCCGAGGCGGCCGACCGCGTGATGGAGACCGAGAACCGCGTCAACGCGATGGAAATCGAGATCGACCGGGAGCTGTCCTCGATCATCGCGCGGCGCCAGCCGACGGCGCGCGACCTGCGCCTCTTGATCGCGATCTCGAAGACCACTGCCAACCTGGAGCGCGTGGGCGACGAGGCCAACAAGATCGCACGCATGGTCAAGAAGATCATCGAGAGCGGTTCGGCTCGCGCGCTGCCCTCCATCGAGCTGCGCGTTGCCGCCGACCTGGCCTCGGGCCTGCTGCGCAAGGCACTCGACGCCTTCGCGCGACTGGACACGGCCGCAGCGCTGTCGATCCTGAAGGACGACGACCTGATCGACCAGGAGTTCGACGGCTTCGTGCGCAAGCTGGTCACCTATATGATGGAAGACCCGCGCACCATCTCCGCCAGCCTCGACCTGCTGTTCCTGGCCAAGGCGATCGAGCGCATCGGAGATCACGCGAAGAACATCGCCGAGTTCATCATCTACATCGTCAAGGGCGCCGACGTGCGGCACACTTCGATGCAGGAAATCGAATCGGCTCTTCAATAGGCCCGCACTTCAATCAATGAAGAAACCCCGCGTCCTGATCGTCGAAGACGAGTCCTCGATCGCCGAGCTGATCGCCGTCAACCTGCGCCACAACGGCTTCGAGCCGATCTGGGCGGAGGATGGCGCGGCGGCCCAGCGCGAGCTCGATGCCTTCCTGCCCGACCTGGTGCTGCTCGACTGGATGCTGCCGGGCCAGAGCGGCCTGCAGCTGGCGCGCCAGTGGCGCAAGGACCCGCGCACCAAGTCGATGCCGATCCTCATGCTGACCGCGCGCGGCGACGAACCGGACAAGGTGGCCGGGTTGGACGCGGGCGCTGACGACTACATCACCAAGCCCTTCTCGACGCAGGAGATGCTGGCCCGTATCCGCGCCGTGCTGCGCCGCCGCGCGCCCGAGGCCGTGACCGAGCGCGTGGAGATCGGCGAACTCGTGCTCGACACCGCGACGCACCGCGTGACATGGCAGGGCTCGCTGCTGAAAGTGGGCCCGACCGAGTTCAAGCTGCTCGGCTACCTGATGCAGCATGCCGAACGCGTGCACAGCCGCGCGCAGCTGCTCGACAAGGTGTGGGGCGACCACGTCTACATCGAAGAGCGGACGGTCGACGTGCACGTGAAGCGCCTGCGCGAATCGCTCGGCCCGGCAGCGCCGATGGTCGAGACCGTGCGCGGCGCAGGCTACCGGCTCACGGCCCAGGCCACGGTCTGACCGACGTGCCGGGGCTGGGCCCGGCGGGATAATGGGCCGGAATGCCGTTTCGTATCGCAACCTTTTTGCTGGCCTCCTTGATCGGGGGCACTGCCGCCGCGGTGCCCTTCGGCTGGCGCTTCCTGTGGTTGGGCGCATGGCTCGGGGCGGTGCTGTGGCTGGTGCTCGACGCCTGGCGCGCGCAGCAGTTGTTGCACGTGCTGCGCAACGATGCGACGGGCCTGCCGTCGCGCGGCCCCGGCGTCTGGGGCGAGCTGTCCGAACGCATCCGCAAGCTGCTGCGCACGCGGGAGCAGCAGGCCCGGCAAGCCGAAGACCGTCTGCAGGAATTTCTGGCCGCGATACAGGCTTCTCCCAACGGCGTGGTGCTGCTCGACGAACAGGGGCGCATCGAATGGTGCAACCAGACGGCCGCCGGGCAGTTCGGCATCGACGCCGATCGCGACCTGCTGCAGCACCTCGCGAACCTGGTGCGCGATCCGGCGTTCGTGGCCTATCTCGCCTCGTGGAACTACAGCCGCGACGTGGTGATCGACGCGCCGTCGCAAGCGGGAATGCACCGCGGCCATCCGGTCCGGCTGTCGGTGCAGGTGCATCCCTATGCGGGCAATCGCCGCATGCTGCTCACGCGCGACATCACCTCGCTGGAGCAGGCCGAGGCCATGCGGCGTGATTTCGTCGCCAACGTCTCGCACGAGATCCGCACGCCGCTCACCGTGCTGGCCGGTTTCGTCGAGACCCTGCAGAACCTGCCGCTCGATGCCGAGGAGCGCGCCCGCTATCTGGCGTTGATGGGCCAGCAGTCGCATCGCATGGAGACGCTGGTCAACGACCTGCTGACGCTGTCGCGCCTCGAAGGCAGCGCGACGCCGCCGGCCAACCGCTGGACCCGCGTGCGGGCGCTGATGGCGCAGTGCGAGGACGAAGGCCGGGGCCTGTCGAGCCGGCTGGCGTCGCAGGGCCATCGGCTGTCCTTCTCGGTGGAGGTCGATTCCGAGATCGCCGGCGCCCCGACCGAGCTGCAGAGCGCAATGTCGAACCTGCTGAGCAACGCCATCCGCTACACGCCCGGCGGCGGCGAAGTGGCGGTGAGCTGGCGCCTCCTGCCCGACGGACGGGGCGAGTACGCGGTGCGCGACAGCGGCCCCGGCATCGCGGCCGAGCACATTCCGCGGCTGACCGAACGCTTCTATCGAATCGATCGCAGCCGTTCGCGCGAAACCGGCGGCACTGGGCTCGGCCTGGCGATCGTGAAGCACGTCGCGCAGCGCCATGGCGCCGAGCTTCGCATCGAGAGCACGGTAGGCAAGGGGTCGCGTTTCGCACTCGTGTTCCCGGTCACGCGCCTGCGGCAGGCGGCCGCGCTCAGCGCCGTCGCCTGAGCGTCGACCAGAGCAGCGCGAGAAACAGCGCCGCGGTAAGCGCCAGGGCCAGAGCGCTCATGAGCCAGAACGCGAGCGGCGACTGCATGGCCGGCCAGGGGCCGATGCCGCGGTAGGCCAGCAGGTAGCTGCCGCCGAGCCCCACGCCCCAGAGCAGCGCGCAGTAGAGGACCAGCGGCATCACCGTGACGCGGTAGCAGCGCAGCACGAATACGCACAACGTCTGCAGCGCATCCACGAAATGGTAGGCCGCCGTGGCCAGCAGCAGCGTGGCGCCGAGTGCGACCACGGCGGGATTGCCGGAATAGATCGCGGACAGCTGCCAGCGCAGGCCCGCCATGGCTGCCGCGAACAGCAGCGCACAGAGGACGGTCAGCTCGAAGCCCTTGACGCAGGCGCGCCGCGCCAGCGCGGCGTTGCCGGCGCCGAGCCAGAAGCTCACGCGTGCACTCGTGGCGATGGCGAGCGACAGCGGCATCATGTAGGCGACGGCGGTCAGGTTCGACGCGATCTGGTGGGCTGCCGAAGCGGCGATGCCCAGGCGTGCGATGAACAGCGCCATCAGCGTGAAGGAAGTCACCTCCACCAGCACAGCGAGCCCGGCCGGGACGCCGAGCCGGGCGAACTGGCCGATCTGGCGCCAGTCGGGTGCCTCGATGCGCTGCCAGAAGCTGTACTCGCCGTAGAAGGATTGGTTCCGCAGCAGCCAGATCGCGCAGGCGAGCATCGCCCAGTTCACCAGCAGCGTGGCCCAGCCGCAGCCCGCCAGGCCCATCGCAGGCAGGCCGGCGCCCCCAAAGGTGAACCAGATCGACAGCGGAAGCTTCAGGCAGAGCGAGCCCAACTGCAGCCAGGTCACGAGCTGTGGCTTGCCGAGGCTCTGGTTCAGCGTGCTGAACAGGCGAAACAGCAGCGCAGGGGGCAGGGCGAAGGCGAGCACGCGCAGGTAGGTCTCGACGTCGGCGCGCATGGCCAGCGGCACCTCGGCCCAGCGCAGCAGCGGCGTGGGATACAGCAGCACCGCCATGCCGAGCACGATCGCGAGGCCGCACAGGTAGAGCGACTGCCGCACCGAGCGGCCGACCTCCGCCGTGCGTTGCGCGCCATGCAGCTCGGCCCACACCGGAAGCAGGGCCTGCAGCATGCCGATCAGCGAGACGAAGACGCTGATGAAAATCGCCGAGCCCACCGCGAGCGCCGCGAGCGCGCCCTCGGCATAGCGGCCGGCGACGATGGTGTCGGTGACGCCGAAGGCCATCACGGCCAGCTGGCCGACCAGCACGGTTGCGGCGTGCCGCGCGATCACCCGACGTTCGCTCGTCAAGGATTGATTCTTTGGTAGAGCAACAGGTCGTCGCTCGCGCTGGTCGGGCGGCGCAGCGTGCCGATGAAGCGCCAGCCCTCGAGGTTCACGATCTTGTGCAGGCGCCCGATCGCCTCCGGGCTCGCCAGCAGCCAGGGGCAGGTCTGGGATCCGGATCCGGTCAGGGGCTGCAGGTCGAACTGGCCGTGGTGGCGCAGCGCTGCAATGTGAGGCCGGCTCAGCGCGATCTCGGAGATGCACACCGGCTGGCCGACCCGTTCCGAAATGGCGCGCACCTGGGGCACATAGCTGCGCGCGTAGTCGAGCACGGGCAGCCACAGCGTCATCAGCAGCACCCAGCACAGCGCCGCGCCGCCGCCCGGCAGCACCAGCGTCTTCCAGAGCGCTGCCCGATGCCGGCCGGTGCGCCAGCGCACGAGCCAGGCCCAGGCCAGCGTCGCGGCGAGCGCAAACACGAAGGCGGCCGCCGAGAACTGAGGCACGAAGCCGGGCGCCAGCTTTGCGACGTTGGCCGCCGTCTTCGCCGGTACGCCGGTCTGCATCGCGACCCAGATCACCCAGATGATGATCGCCGAGCCGCTGAAGAACAGCAACGTGAACCAGTCGATCAGCGCAGCGACGCTGCGTCTGAAGGTCGGCAGCGCAAAGGCCGCCAGCGTCGCGAAGGCGGGCAGGGCCAGCAGCAGCGAACGTTCGGAAAAACTGGTGGTCCAGGTCGCGGCCAGCGGCACCAGCGCAAACCACAAGGGCAGCGCGACATGGCGAGCCGTGAGTTGCCGGCGCCAGCGCCACAGCGTCCACAGCGCGAGCGGCCAGGCCGGCCAGGTGAACCACAGGAGCAGCTTGGCCTGGCTGCGCACTTCGCCGAATACGCTGGTTCCGGGCTGGCTGCCGGGCAGCTCGATCTTCCATTGCAGGAGGCCCAGCCAGGCGGCCAGCAGCCCGGCCAACACCGTCGCGCCCAGGATCGACGCGATCGCGCCGATGGAATACCTGGGCTCATCGTCCGGCGTCGCCTCCGCACCGCGCCGGCGTTCGGCGGCGAGCAAGACTACGCAGCCGATGCCCAGCGCCAACCCGACCGTCGGCCCGCCGCCCAGGGTCATGCCGACGGTCCCGACCACGAGCGCGATCAGGGGGGCGACACGACGGTAGGGCAGCGCCGCGACGCCATAAAACAGGTGCGAGGTGAAGAAAAGCTGCGCCAGCGCGGGCGTGGTTTCATGCCCCAGCTGGGCGAGCCCGAGGCAGGCGATCAGCGCCAGCAGCGCACCATCCGCGATCGCGCGCGCGTAGTCGGTGGGGCGCGCCTCGCCGCCGAAGGCAAAGGCCACCGGCTGCGCCTGTGTCGTGCGGGCGAGGTAGTACACCGCATACCAGGTCGCCGTGAAAGTGCCCCAGAGCAGGAGGGCGAAGGCGATCCGCACCGCGAGGTCGGGGTGCACCCATGCCGGCGCGATCTTGATGGCCCAGGCGCCGATCCAGTAGGGGATCAGGGCGGGCGTTTCGGGCCGCAGTCCGAGCAGCATGGGGTCGAACCAGCGCGCCAGGCCCTCGGTGCTGCGCGCCAGTTCGGCCATGTAGCCGAAGGCCGCGATGTCGGCGCTCTTCCAGGGTCCGCGACCCAGCAGGCCGGGCATCAGGTAGGCCGCGCACAGCAGCAGCAGCGCGAGGCGCGGCAGGCGGCGTACGGCGCTCTGAGCAACGATCGCTGGCGTCGGCTGGTTCAACGGAGGAAGGCGAGGTGGTTGGAAGGAAAGAAAAAGGGCAGCGCGGTAAACCGGGCTGCCCTCGACCTGGAAGTGCCTGCCTTACTTGGAGGCGGCGCCGGTGGTCTTGCCGAAGCGGTTGCGGAACTTCTCGACGCGGCCGCCCATGTTGTCGACCGACTTCTGCGTGCCGGTGTAGAAGGGGTGCGACTCGCTCGAGGTGTCGAGCTTGAAGAGAGGCAATTCGCGACCGTCCTTGGTCTTGCCCATTTCCTTGGTGTTCGCGCACGAACGGGTCACGAACTCGAAGCCGTTCGACAGGTCGACGAACAGAACTTCGCGGTAGTTCGGGTGAATGCCTTCTTTCATGATCTTTCCTTTGGTCGATGCGAGAGCCACATGGAGTCCTTGACCGACCTTGCGGTGGCGGACTCTTCCGGCACTGCGCCGGCTGCACTTTTCGCGAAGCCCGCAATTATCGCATACTGGGCGCCCATAGTGCCAGACCCTCTTTCCCATGAATTCACGCCCCTTGCGCGCCGGCCTCGTCGGCTTCGGCTTCGCCGGCCAGACCTTTCATGCACCGGTCCTTTCGGCCGTTGCGGGCCTGCAACTGGGCGCGGTGGCCAGTTCACAGCCGCACAAGGTGCATGCCGACTGGCCCGGCGTCGATGTGGTGCCCGATGTGGCGGCCTTGCTGGGCCGCGCGGACATCGACCTGGTCGTGATCGCCGCGCCCAATGCGCAGCATCACCCGCTGGCCAGGGACGCGCTCGCCGCGGGCAAGCATGTGGTGGTCGACAAGCCCTTCACGCTCGATGCGGCCCAGGCCCGCGAGCTGGCGGAATTGGCGCAGGGCAAGGGCCGCCTGCTGTCCGTCTACCAGAACCGCCGCTTCGATTCGGACTTCCTGACGCTGCAGGGGCTGCTTGCGGGCGGCGAGTTGGGCCGGCCGGTCTACTTCGAGTCGCACTTCGACCGCTTCCGGCCGCAGGTGCGCGAGCGCTGGCGCGAACAGCCGGTGCCTGGAGCGGGCCTGTGGGTGGACCTCGGCGCCCACCTGGTCGACCAGGCGGTCCAGCTCTTCGGCCGGCCCGATACGCTGCAGCTCGACACCGCGGCGCTGCGCGACCGGGCGCTGGTCGAGGACTATTTCCATGCGGTGCTGCGCTACGAGAGCGGCGCGCATGCGCCGTTGCGCGTCGTGCTGCACGCGACCACGCTGGCGGCCCATGCGGCGCCGCGCTACATCGTGCATGGCACGCGCGGAAGTTATGTCAAGCAGGGGGTGGATCCGCAGGAGGACGCTTTGCGGATCGGCGGGCGTCCGGGCGGCGAGGGGTGGGGCGCCGATGCGCTCGACGGCGAGCTCACCGTGCCGGCCGATGATGGCCGTGCCGTGACGCGCAAGGTGCCGACGCTGCCTGGAAACTATGTCGCCTACTACGCCGCGGTGCGCGACGCGATCCTGGGCCTGGGGCCGAATCCGGTGCCGCCGGAGCAGGCGGTCGAACTCATGGAACTGCTCGACCTGGGCCGCCGGAGCGCCGCCGAAGGGCGGGCCCTGGCGATGGGCTGAAGGGGATCAGCCGCCGCGACGCATCATATCGAAGAACTCGACATTCGTTTTGGTCGCCTTCATGTTCTTGAGCATGAGCTCCATCGCCTCGATCTCGTCCATGTTGTACATGAGCTGGCGCAGGATGCGGGTCTTCTGCAGGATCTCGGGCGGCAGCAGCAGTTCTTCGCGACGCGTGCCGCTGCGGTTGAGCTGGATCGAGGGGAACACGCGCTTCTCGTAGAGGCGGCGGTCCAGGTGGATTTCGGAGTTTCCGGTGCCCTTGAACTCTTCGAAGATCACTTCGTCCATGCGGCTGCCGGTGTCGATCAGCGCCGTGCCGATGATGGTCAGCGAGCCGCCTTCTTCCACGTTGCGCGCGGCGCCGAGGAAGCGCTTGGGACGCTGCAGCGCGTTGGAGTCCACGCCGCCGGTCAGCACCTTGCCCGACGAGGGCACGACGTTGTTGTAGGCGCGGGCGAGGCGGGTGATCGAGTCCAGCAGGATCACCACGTCTTTCTTGAGTTCGACCAGGCGCTTGGCGCGCTCGATCACCATCTCGGCCACGTGCACGTGGCGCGCAGCGGGCTCGTCGAAGGTCGAGGCAATGACCTCGCCCTTCACGGTGCGCTGCATCTCGGTCACTTCCTCGGGCCGCTCGTCGACGAGCAGCACCATCATGTGGACCTCGGGGTAGTTGGCGCTGATCGCATGCGCGATGTGCTGCATCATCACCGTCTTGCCGCTCTTGGGCGGCGCCACGAGCAGGGCGCGCTGGCCTTTGCCGATCGGCGCGATGATGTCGATGATGCGGCCGGTGATGTTCTCTTCGCCCTTGAAGCCGTCGCGCTCGAGCCGCATCAGTTCCTTGGGGAACAGCGGCGTGAGGTTCTCGAACATCACCTTGTGCTTGTTCTGCTCGGGCAGGCCGTCGTTGACCTTGTCGAGCTTGGTCAGCGCGAAGTAGCGCTCGCCGTCCTTGGGCGTGCGCACCTCGCCTTCGATCATGTCGCCGGTGTGCAGGTTGAAGCGGCGCACCTGGCTCGGCGAGATGTAGATGTCGTCGGTGCTGGCCGTGAAGCTGGTGTCGGGGCTGCGCAGAAAGCCGAAGCCGTCGGGCAGGATCTCGAGCACGCCGTCGGCGAAAACCTGTTCGCCGGCCTTCGCGCGCTTCTTGATGATCGCGAACATCAGCTCCTGCTTGCGCATGCGGCCGACGTTTTCGATCTCAAGCGCTTCGGCCTGCTTGAGGACTTCAGACACGTGGAGTGCCTTGAGTTCGTTTAAGTGCATGGAATGACCCCGTGCGGGGAAATCTTGTCGGAAAGAACCAGGGGGGAGGTTTGGGGAGAGGCGAGAGATGCCTCACAAACCGGGGAACTCGAACCGGGTGCCTGGAAGGGCCGGCGATCTGCGAGGATTATGACAGGAAAAACGAGGCTGCCGGCGCATTGCGCGCAGGCAGCCGGGAATCGACGCTCAGGCGAGCTGCTGATCGATGAAAGCGGTGAGCTGGGCCTTGCTCATCGCGCCGACCTTGGTCGCGGCCAGCTGGCCGTCCTTGAACAGCATCAGCGTGGGGATGCCGCGGATGCCGAACTTGGCGGGGATGTCGCGGTTCTCGTCCACGTTCATCTTGGCGATCTGCAGCTTGCCTTCGTAGGTGTTGGAGACCTCGTCGAGGATGGGCGCGATCATCTTGCAGGGACCGCACCATTCGGCCCAGTAGTCCACCAGCACGGGCTTGCCGGACTTGAGCACGTCGGCTTCGAAAGAAGAGTCGGAGATGTGTTTGATGAGTTCGCTGGCCATGGTGTGTGTCCTTCTGCGCGGAGAGTTTCAGTGCAGCTAAAGTGCGGGTCATTGTGACAGAAACCAAGCGCCGGCGTGGTCGGCGCGGACGCTATGGCATCGATAGCCAAAGCCCTACACCCACTTCCGATGCAGTCCTCTGAGCGCCACCCCGCGCATGCGCTTTGGTGCGACCCGGCCCATGGCCTCGTCGGCCGGATCTCGCGCGCGCTGGCCGAGCGCGGACTGCATGCTGCGCGTACCGTGGTGCTGGTGCCCTATGCGCAGCTGATGCAGGTGGCGCGCGCCATGTGGGCCGCCTGCGGCACGCCGGGATTCGCACCGCGCTTCGAGACCACGCGCAACTGGGCGCGCAGCGCCGGCGGCTTCGTGCCCGGCGTGGACGACATCGCCTTCGACATGGCGCGCGACCTGCTCACCGCGCAGTCGCTGCTGTCGCGCGCGGGCTTTGCGGCATCGCGCATCGCGCTGGCGGGCCGGCTGGTCGAGATCGTGCTGCAGCTCGCGCCGCTGGCCGCGGCCGAGCATCCGGACGAACGCGCGGCCTGGGCCCAGCGCGTGCGCGGCGCCATCGATGCAGGCAAAGGCTCGGAGTGGTTCGACCTCGAGAGCGCGCTGAACGGCATCGCGCTCGCCTGGGCTGCCAGCTCCGGCTATGCGACCGACGTGCTGCTCGGCGGCGGCCCGCTGGACCAGGTCGACCAGTTGATCGTGCTCGATGGCCTGCAAAGCGATCCGCTCGCGAACAAGCTCGCGGCGCTGTTCGGCGAACGTGTGCTGCGCTTGCAGCTCGCGACGCTGGATGCGCCCGCATGCACCGCGGCCCTGCATCCCGCGGCCGATCCCGAAGATGAAGCCCAGCGTGCCGCGGCCTGCGTACTGCGTCACCTGGCCGAGGGCCGCGCGCCGGTGGCGCTGGCGGCCACCGACCGTGCGCTCACGCGCCGGATCAGTGCCCAACTGGCCGCTCAGGGCGTGATGCCGCACGACGAGACCGGCTGGAAACTCTCGACCACGCGGGCGGCTGCCACCCTCATGAGCGCGCTGCGCGCCTGTGCCCATGATGCATCCAGCGACCAGGTGCTCGACTGGCTCAAGAGCGCGAGCGCCCTCGACGGCCGCGCGGTCCGGGCGCTGGAGGCGCGTCTGCGCGATCGCGGCATGCGCGACTGGCACAGCTGGTGCGCCTTCGTTGCGGCGAGCGAGAAGCCGCAGGACCTGGGCCTGCTGCCCTTCACCAACGACGTCGAAGCGCAGCGTGCGACGCTGGCCCGCGCCCGGCCGCTTGCCGAATGGCTCGCCTCCACGCGCGCGCTGCTCGATGCCGGCGGACAATGGCCCGCGCTGCACGGCGATGTGGTCGGCATCGAAGTCATCGCGGCGCTCTATCTGGATGCCGAAGAAGGGGAGATTCGCGGTGCACGCTGCACCCTCGCAGAGTTCACTGCCTGGGTGCGCGACGTGCTCGAAGCAGCCAGCGTGCGCCTGCCTTCCGACGCGGATTCGCCGCAGGTTGTCATCCTGCCGCTGCACCAGTTGCTGGGGCGCGCCTTCGGCGCCGTCGTGGTGCCCGGCTGCGACGACCAGCGCCTGCCCGCGTCGCCCGAGCCGCCGGGCGACTGGAACCCGGCGCAGCGCCTCGCGCTCGCGCTGCCTTCGCGCGAAGCGCTGGAGGCCGCCCAGCGCGCCGCGTGGGCCATCGCGTTGCGTGCGCCGCATTGCGACCTGCTGTGGCGCCAGTTCGATTCCAGCGGCGAACCCGTGCGCCCCAGCGCGCTCGTGCAGATGCTGCATCTCGACCATTCGGCGGCCGACGCCGCCGACCCGCGCACGCCGGTGCAGGTGGCCGCGCGGCCGACGCCGCGGCCGCAGCCGCACGGCGATGCACTCGTGCCCGTCACGCTGTCGTCGACGGCTTACGAGGACCTGCGCCGCTGTCCATACCGCTTCTTCGCGCTGCGCCAGCTCGGCCTGCGCAGCAGCGACGAACTCGATGCGGAAGTTGACAAGCGCGACTTCGGCAACTGGCTGCACGCGGTGCTGGGCAACTTCCACGAGGCCCTGAAGGAAGCGCCCTCCGCGGCGCTGCCGGCGCGGCTGTCGCTGATGGCTGCCGCAGAGCGGGAGGCGACGCGCGAATTCGGGCTCTCGGAGGCCGAGTTCCTTCCTTTCGCCGCGGCCTGGCCCGCGGTGCGCGACGGCTACCTCGAATGGCTGGCCGGGCACGAGGCCGGCGAAGGCGCCGTGTTCGTCGAGGCCGAGCCGTGGAAGGAGCTTCCGCTGGGCAGCGTGAAACTGGTCGGCCGTCTCGACCGCGTCGATGCCACGTCCGACGGCCGGGCCTTCGTGATCGACTACAAGACCGAGTCCGTCGACAAGACGAAGGATCGCGTCAAGGACCCGACCGAAGACACGCAGCTCGCCTTCTATGCCGCGCTCTTCCCCGACGACAGCCTGCGTGCCGCCTACGTCAACGTCGGCGAAAAAGCCTCCGGCACGCGCACCGTCGAGCAGACCGACGTAATCGCCGCGCGCGATGCGCTGGTGGACGGCGTGATGGACGACCTCGCACGCATCGGCCGCGGCGCTGCACTGCCGGCACTCGGCGAAGGCACTGTTTGCGAATACTGCGCCGCCCGCGGCCTGTGCCGCAAGGACTTCTGGGAGCTGGCGGAATGAGCGTGGCCGCCTACGAGCACAACGGCGCCCCCGTCGCGCGCGAACGTTTCTATGCCATCGCCTGCGACCCGCGCCGCTCGGTGGCGGTGGAGGCCTGCGCGGGTGCCGGCAAGACCTGGATGCTGGTGTCGCGCATCCTGCGCGCCTTGCTCGAAGAAGGCGAGGGCGCCTGCGCTCCGCACGAGATCCTCGCGATCACCTTCACCAAGAAGGCGGCCGGCGAAATGCGCGAGCGGCTGGACCAATGGCTGGAAGCCTTTGCCGGCCGCCCGCTGGAACAACTCGTGCCCGAGCTCGTGATGCGGGGCATGGACCGTTCGGCCGCCGAAGCCCGTGCACCGCGGCTGCAGGGGCTCTATCGCGAGCTGTTGTCGAGCGGCCGGCCGGTGCAGTTCCGCACCTTCCATGCCTGGTTCGCCGGCCTGCTGCGCAGCGCCCCGGTGGCAGTGCTCGAGCGGCTCCGGCTGCCGGCCAACTACCAGTTGCTCGAAGACGATGCCGAGGCGCGCGCGCGCGTCTGGCGCCCCTTCTTCTCGGCCGTGGCGGCGAACGCCGAGGCCGGCGCCGACTACCGCGCGCTGGTCGCGACGCATGGCCGTTCGCAGACCGCAAAGGCGCTGGACGACGCGCTGACTCGGCGCGTCGAATTCGCGTTGGCCGATGCGCATCACGCGGTCGACGAGGCGGTGGTGCCGATGGGCGTGATGTATCCGGCGTTCGAGAGCGCCGATTCGCCCGACGAGGTCCTGCTCTGCGACCCGGCCTTTCGCGGCGCCCTCGCCGCCGCGGCGCGCGCACTGGGCCGGGCGGGCGCGCCGACCTTTTCGCAGAAGGGCATCGAGCTCGAGCAGGCGCTGACCGAGGGCCGCGCTGCAGGCGTGCTCGAGGCCCTGCTCACCCAGAAGGGCGAACCGCGCAAGTTCAGCGAAAAGCTCGCAGGCCTGGCGGACGTGCGCGCGGCGCAGGAGCGCGCGCTGCAGTATTGCGCCGCGCAGGCGCAGCACGCCGCCTGGCTGCACCAGCAGCGCATGGCGCGGCTGACGCGGCTCTTGATCCGCTGCTTTGCCGAGGTCAAGGCCGCGCACGGCTGGGTCGACATGAACGATGTCGAGCAGGCCGCCCATCTGCTGCTCGGCAACTCGGAACTGTGGGGCTGGGTGCAGGAGAGGCTCGATGCGCGCGTGCGGCATCTGCTGGTCGACGAGTTCCAGGACACCAACCCGCTGCAATGGCAGGCGCTCCATGGCTGGCTCGGCAGCTATGCGGGCGCCGGCGGGCGCCGCCCGGGCGTGTTCATCGTCGGCGATCCGAAGCAGAGCATCTATCGCTTTCGCCGCGCCGAGCCGCAGGTGTTCATTGCGGCCAAGCAGTTCGTCCAGCAAGGGCTCGGCGGCGACCTCCTCAACTGCGACCACACGCACCGCAATGCGCAGGCCGTGGTCGGCCTCGTCAACGCGGTGATGGGCGATGCGCAGCAGGCCGGCGAGTTCGGCGGCTTCCGCGACCATACGACCGAATCGCGCGTGTACGGCCAGGTGCGCAAGCTGCCGCCGATCGCGCGGGACGCTGTGGCTTCCGCCGACGAGGGCAACGGCCTCGACGAGCATGGCGCGCTGCAGTGGCGCGACAGCCTCACCATCCCGCGCGTGCTGCCCGAAGAACGGCTGCTGCAGAAGGAATGCCAGCAGGCGGCCCGCTGGATTGCCGAGCGCATCGCGGGCGGGCTTGCACCCAGCAGCATCATGGTGCTGGCGCGCCGCCGCAGCCGGCTGGCCGTGCTGCAGGACGAACTGCGCAAGCTGCACATCGCGGTCCAGCAGCCCGAGAAGAATGAGCTCAACGACGCGCCCGAGGTGCAGGACATGGTGGCGCTGCTCGATGCGCTGGTCTCTCCGGACCACGACCTCTCGCTCGCTCGTGCGCTGAAGTCGCCGCTGTGGAGCATCGAAGACGATGCCCTGGTGCAGCTGGCGCTGCGCCAGCGCGCCCGGCCCGCGAGCTGGTTCGAGCTGCTCCAGGCGCCCGATCTGCCCGAGGCGCTGGCCGGCATCGGCCCGCGCCTGCGGCAATGGCAGCAATGGCTGGCCGCGCTGCCGCCGCACGATGCGCTGAGCGCGATCTACCACGACGCCGACGTGCTCGCCAGGTTCGCGGCCGCGGCGCCCGCCGCGCTGCGTGCCGGCGTGCTGAGCAACCTGCGCGGTCTGGTGGCCGCATCGCTAGAACTCGATGGCGCGCGTTTCGCAACGCCCTATGCGCTGGTGCGCGCGCTGCGCGCCGGCGGCCTGCGCGCCCCGTCGATCGCCGCAGTCGATGCGGTGCAACTCCTCACGGTCCATGGTGCCAAGGGACTCGAAGCCGAGCTCGTGATGCTGCTCGACACCGACGCGGAGGCCCAGCGTGCGCAGACCATGGGCGTGCTGGTGAAATGGCCGGGCCATGCGGCGGCGCCCGAGCGCTTCGTGTTCGTCGCGAGCGAAAGGAATCCGCCGGCCTGCACCGTGGACGACCTTGCCGAAGAGCAGGCCGCCAGGCACCGGGAGGAGATCAACGCGCTGTACGTGGCGACCACGCGCGCAAGAACCGAGCTCGTGCTGTCGGCCGCGACCGCCGCGCGGCCGAATGACCGGAGCTGGTGGGTGCGCCTGGAGGCACGTTGCGAGCCGATTGTCGATGTGGCGGGCGCGGTGCCCATCGCCGCCCCGCGGGCGCCGGCAACCTTCGGCATGCTGACGCTGCCTGCGCCGCCCGCCGTGCCCCAGCTCAGGCCGTCCGTCGAGCGCAGGGTGCCGGCGGCCGACACGCGCGCCTCGGCCTTCGGCCAGGCCATGCACCGCTTGCTCGAATGGTCCCTGCCCGGCGCGCCGCTGCCGCCGGCGCACGTGCACGCCGCGGGCCGCGAGTTCGGGCTCGACGCCGCCGGGGCGCGCGCCGCGGCTGCGTTGGCGCATCGCATTCGTTCGGGTGCCGGTGCCTGGGCATGGGATGCCGCGGCGCTCGACTGGCACGGCAACGAAGTCACGCTGATCCACGAGGGGCAGACGCTGCGCATCGATCGCTTGGTGCGGCATCGCGAAAGCGGCGCCTGGTGGGTGCTGGACTACAAATCCGCCGCCCGCCCTGAGCACGATGCCGCGCTGATCGCGCAGCTGCAGCGCTACCGCGCAGCGGTGCAGGGCGCCTACCCCGGCGAGACGGTGCGTGCGGCCTTCCTCACGGGACAGGGCGAATTGGTGACCCTCGAATGACGAAAAAAGAAATGAAGGTCGCCGTGGTCGGCGGCGGTCCGGCCGGGCTGATGGCGGCTGAAGTGCTGAGCGCGCGGGGCGTGGAAGTGCATCTCTACGACGCCATGCCCTCGGTCGGGCGCAAGTTCCTGCTCGCGGGGCGCGGCGGCCTGAACCTCACGCACTCCGAGCCTCTGGCCAGCTTTGAAGGCCGCTTCGGCGAGCGCGGCGCGCAGATCGCGCCGCTGTTGCGCGCCTTCGGCCCCGATCAACTGCGCGAATGGGTCCATGGGCTCGGCATCGAAACCTTCGTCGGCACCTCGGGGCGCGTGTTTCCCGCCGACATGAAGGCCGCGCCCCTGCTGCGCGCGTGGATGCATCGCCTGCGCGCGGCCGGCGTGCGTTTCCACATGCGCCATCGCTGGCTGGGCTGGCCCGATGCGGCGTCGCCGTCGACGGCGCTGCGCTTCGCGACGCCGGCCGGCGAGATCGAGGCACAGGCCGATGCCGTGGTGCTGGCGCTCGGCGGCGCCAGCTGGTCGCGGCTCGGCTCCGACGGCGCCTGGGTGCCCTGGCTCAGCGAGCGCGGCGTGGCGGTGGCGCCGCTTGCGCCGGCCAATTGCGGCTTCGATGCCGTCTGGTCCGCGCATTTCGCCGAACGCTTTGCCGGCCTGCCGTTCAAGTCGGTCGCCATCGCATTCATGGACTCCCGCGGCCGCCGCTTTGCGCGCAAGGGTGAATTCGTCGCGACCGCCACCGGCGTCGAAGGCAGCCTGATCTACGCGGCTTCGGCGCTGCTGCGCGACGAGATCGCAGCCCAGGGCAGCGCCACCTTGCTGCTCGATCTGCTGCCCGATCGCAGCGTCGAGCAGGTGCGTGCCGCCGTGCTGCATCCGCGCGGCGCGCGTTCGCTCGCCAGCCATCTGAAGAGCCGGCTGGGCCTCGAAGGCATCAAGACCGGCGTGCTGCATGAAGTGCTCACCCGCGAGCAAATGCATGCGCCAGAGAAGCTCGCCGAGACGATCAAGGCGGTGCCGCTTCGCTTGCTTGCTCCGAGGCCGATCGATGAGGCGATCAGCACGGCCGGCGGCGTGCGCTTCGAGGCGCTCGATGCCCACCTGATGAGCCTCGCGCTGCCGGGCGTGTTCTTCGCGGGCGAGATGCTCGACTGGGAAGCACCGACCGGCGGCTACCTGCTCACTGCCTCGATGGCCAGCGGTGTGGCGGCGGCGCGCGGCGTGATGTCGGACCGGAATGCGAAACTGAATACTTCCGGTTGACGTGCATTTGTTTGCATGGCCGCGGACAATGCCACGCTCCTTGAGCCTGACAAAAAGAACATGTACCCGCAGGTCGACATCCAGAAGATAAGAGACAGATACTTCAACTACAGCGTGAGCATCGGCAAGTCCGACAAGCGTTATGCCCGGCAGGGCCTGCGGTCGATCGCGGAATGCCTGCACGATGCGGCGACCGCGCTGGGTCACCACTTCCCGATTGCGGCCCTCAGCTACGAGGGGCGCGCGCTGGGCTGCTATCACGTCGCGAACATGGAGCACAAGACGGTGGCGCTCGCCGACACGCTGCTTGCCAAGCTCGCACAGGCGGAAACCGCCACCTGAGGGTCGGGGCGGTTTCCTTGGATGTGAGGTTGACGAGCCTTACCCCCGGCACTGACTACGCAGTTAGGGCTGCTTGGTTCCCCACCTGACCCGGTTGGCCACTTCACCATGCGGGGAGGCCCGTCAACCGGGGATTGTAGGCCAGGCCCCTTACCCTCATGAATTACCAAACCATCAGCGAGGTCTCGAGCGCTGCATCGGCGTAGAAGAGACGCACGCCGACCAGGTAGTGGCGGCCCTTCTGCAGGCGCATGCTGACGCGCGCATTGAGGTCGGTGCCGCTGTCGTCGTTGCCGGCGATCTGCACGTTGCCGGCCGGCGTGACCTCGAACAGCACCAGCACGGTGTCGGAGGTGCCGAAGGTGCCGATGCTGTAGGTGCGCGTGCGCGCCGGTATGAATTCGAAGTTGCGGGTTTCGCCGGCCTTGAGCTTGAGCAGCTGCGACAGCCCGACCTTGAGCGTCGACATCGCCGGGGCCCTGACGCCGGGGTAGGTCTCCACCACCCAGGCCTTGTCGGCGTAGGACAAGCCGCCCTTGGGCACGAGCCCGGCCTGGTATTCCGCGGGCGCATCGATGAGCCCGGGCTCGAACTGGTATTCCATGACCGAGTCCGGGTCCCAGGTCGTGCCCTTGACCTCGGCCTGCGGGATCTTGCGCAGGATGTTCCACTCGATCTGCGACTCTTCCCAGAAGTTGGGCGGCCCCTGGAAATAGTCGATCACCGCCTGCCGGTTCCAGGTGATGCCGGCATGGGGGTTCTGGTGCTCGTGCTCGAGGCCGAGCGTGTGGCCGATCTCGTGCAGCGCCGTGTCCTGGCCGTAGGGCGTGGTGAGCGGCCAGCCGAAATTCATCGTGCGCTGCAGCGGATCGCGAATGCCGAGTACGTCGCGCCCGACGTAGGACCAGGAACCGTCCTGCGCATCGAAGCCGATGCGCACGATCGCGTCTTCCGCGGCCTCGACGCGCCGGAAGGCGATGCCGATGCCGAGCTTGGCCCAGGCCTCGAAGGACTCCTCGACCACACCCGCGTCCTCGTTGCTGCCCTGCCACGCGGCCGGCACCGCGTCGCCGCGTTTGAAGCAGTAGTAGGTCAGCTGCGTGCCATTCACCCATTTCTTGCTCGACGCCAGGATGGCGGAGGCCCGCCCCGCAGAGACGCTGCTGTCGAACTGCCGCGGCGTCTGCACCGGCTGGACGCAGTAGCGGCGCGCCCCGGCATCGCCGGACTGTGCTTTCCTGGCCGCGGCAATGCGCGCGGCCCTGTGGGTCGCAGTAGACATGTCGGTCTCCTCGAAAGGCCGTCCCATGCTATGCGCGGAACCGCGAAAATCTATAAGTAAAAAGGCCTATGTCGACTCGGATGGGGGCCTGCGGCAGGCCCCTAAAATGCGTCGATGGCCTATCTCGTGCTCGCTCGCAAACACCGCCCCAAGACTTTCAGCGAGATGGTGGGCCAGGAGCATGTCGTACAGGCGCTCGAGAACGCGCTGACCTCGCAGCGGCTGCATCACGCCTATTTGTTCACCGGCACCCGCGGCGTCGGCAAGACCACCGTTTCGCGCATCCTGGCCAAGTCGCTCAACTGCCAGGGCCCGGACGGGCAGGGCGGCATCACCGCCAAGCCGTGCGGCGTGTGCCAGGCTTGCAAGGACATCGACACCGGCCGCTTCGTCGACTACACCGAGCTCGATGCGGCCTCCAACCGCGGCGTCGACGAGGTCCAGGCCCTGTTGGAGCAGGCGGTCTACAAGCCGGTGCAGGGACGCTTCAAGGTCTTCATGATCGACGAGGTGCACATGCTCACCGGCCACGCGTTCAACGCGATGCTGAAAACACTCGAAGAGCCACCGGAATACCTCAAGTTCGTGTTGGCCACTACCGATCCGCAGAAAGTGCCGGTCACCGTACTGTCGCGCTGCCTGCAGTTCAACCTGCGGCCGATGGCGCCCGAAACGGTGCTCGAGCACCTTACGCGCGTGCTGCAGACCGAAACCGTGCCGGCCGAACCGCATGCGCTGCGCCTGATCGCGCGCGCTGCCCGCGGCTCGATGCGCGACGCGCTTTCGCTGACCGACCAGGCCATCGCTTACGGCAACGGGGAGCTGACGGAAGGCGGCGTGCGCCAGATGCTCGGCAGCGTCGACCGCGGCCACGTGTTCCGCCTGATCGAGGCGTTGGCGCAGGGGGACGGCAAGACGGTGGTCGACACCGCCGAAGGCCTGCGCCGCGACGGCATGTCGGCTGCCTCCACCCTCGAAGAAATGACCGCGGTGCTGCAGACCATGGCTGTGCTGCAGGCCGTGCCCTCGCGCGCAGAAAGCAGCGATGCGGCGGATCCCGACGCGGCCGAGACCGCGCGCCTGGCGGCATCGATGCCGGCCGACGAAACGCAGCTGCTCTACAGCCTCTGCCTGCACGGCCGCGGCGAACTGGGCCTGGCGCCCGATGAGTACGCCGCGCTCACGATGGTCCTGCTGCGCCTCCTGGCCTTCAAGCCCACCGGCGCCGCCGGCGCGGAAAAAAAAACTCTGAATGAAGCGCCGCGCGCCGCGGCCGTCGAGGCGACGCGCCCCGCAGTGACCGCGGTCGTGGCGACTGCCGGCCCTGTCGCGCCGCCCGGCCAGCGGCTGCCGGTGCGGGACGAACCCTCGCTCGCTGCAACGGCTGCCGCGAGGCCGCCGGCAACTGCCGATCCGGCGCCCGCCGCGAAGGTCATGGCCATGCCGGTGCGCGTGCAGCCGCCCCCCGGCGCACGCGAAGCGCCGCGCGAGAGCGAATCGACGCCGATCGTGCCCAGCGAAGAGGGCGACTTCTGGCATGCGACCGTGACGCAGATGGTTGCGGCCGAGGCGATCACCGCGCTCGCGCGCGAACTCGCGCTGCAGTCGCAGCTGGTGGCGCGCGATGTCGACCAGTGGCTGCTGCGCGTCGAGCGCGAATCGCTGAACCAGACGAGCAGTCGGGAGAAGCTGCAGGCCGCGCTCGCGGCGCTGGGCCACGGCGTGAAAATCGCGATCGAGATCGGCGCCGTGGCAGACAGTCCCGCGCGCCGCAACAAGCAGGCGGCCGACGAGCGCCAGCGCGTGGCCGAGGAAGCGATCCGCAACGACCCCGAGATTCAGTCGATGATGCGCGACTGGGACGCGAGAATCGTCCCGGGCACGCTCAAGCCGGCCTGAATCTTTTCTTCTTTTTCTCCAACGATCGACAGGACCAACGATGTTCAACAAAGGACAACTGGCCGGCCTCATGAAGCAGGCGCAGGCAATGCAGGACAACCTCAAGAAGGCGCAGGAAGAGCTGGCCACCATCGAGGTCGAGGGCGAGTCGGGCGCCGGGCTGGTAAAGGTCGTGATGACCTGCAAGCACGACGTCAAGCGCATCACCATCGATCCGAGCCTGCTGGCCGACGACAAGGACATGCTCGAAGACCTGGTGGCCGCAGCCTTCAACGCCGCGGTGCGCAAGGCCGAGGAAACCAGCGAGCAGAAGATGGGCAAGCTGACCGCCGGCATGCCGGGCCTGCCGCCGGGCATGAAGCTTCCCTTCTAGGACTGAATGGCCGATTCCAGTTCGCTCGAGGCGCTGGTCGAGGCGTTGCGCCGCCTGCCCGGCGTCGGTGCCAAGTCCGCTTCGCGCATGGCCTTTCACATGCTGCAGCATGACCGCGAGGGCACGCAACTGCTCGCGCGCGCCTTGCAGCAAGCGGCCACCCATGTGCGGCATTGCGAGCGCTGCAACACTTTTACCGAGGCGCCGGTCTGCAGCGTGTGCCTCGACACGCGCCGCGATGCCACCAAGCTGTGCGTGGTGGAGACGCCGGCCGACCAGGCCGCACTCGAGCGCACGGGTGCCTTCCGCGGCTATTACTTCGTGCTGATGGGCAAGCTCAGCCCGCTCGACGGCATCGGGCCGAAGGACATCGGCCTGGCGCGGCTGTTCGAGCGCGCGCTCGACGGCACGGTGAGCGAAGTGATCCTCGCCACCAACTTCACCGCCGAGGGCGAGGCCACGGCGCACGTGATCGGCGAAGAGCTCAGGCAGCGCGGCCTCACGGTGACGCGGCTCGCGCGCGGCGTGCCGGCCGGCAGCGAACTCGAGTACGTCGACCTCGGCACCATCGCCCACGCGCTGGTCGACCGCCGGTGATGAGCCTGCCTTCGTTGACGCTGGCCTACTGGTGCGTGTTGGTCGCGGTGGCCTTGCCCTATGCCGCCGCCTACATCGCCAAGATCGGCAGCTTCAGGCGGCGCGACAACGAGACGCCGCGCGAATGGGCTGCACGACAGAGCGGCTGGCGTGCGCGCGCCATGGCCGCGCAGTCCAACAGCTTCGAAGGCCTTGCCTTCTTCATCGGCGCGGTGATCATCGCGCACCAACTCGGCGCGGCCCAGGCGCGGCTCGATCAGTTGGCCGCGGCCTATGTGCTGCTGCGCATCGTCTACATCGCGCTCTACATCAAGGGACTCGGCAGCGCGCGCAGCGCGGTCTGGGCGCTCGCGTTCCTGGTCAACATGGCGATCGTGTTCGCCGGCCGCTAGCGGCCTTCGTGCTTACGTGAAAACCCGCACGGGGATGTTCCCGATGCAGGCGCAGGGGGGCACCCCTAAGCTCGATTCGATTCCAAAAGAAACGAACAGGCCGCGGGTCACTTCATGCTCAATCGCCGAACTTTCACCGCCGCTGCCACGCTGGGTGCTGCCTCCATCGCGACGCCGCTGGTCCACGCGCAGGCCAGGCTGGAAAAGTCGAAGATCTCCATCGCAGTCGGCGGCAAGGCCGCCTTCTACTACCTTCCGCTCACCATCTCCGAACAGCTCGGCTACTTCAAGGCCGAAGGCCTCGATGTCGAGATCTCCGACTTCGCCGGTGGCGCGCGTGCGCTGCAGGCGGTGGTGGGCGGCTCGGCCGATGTGTGTTCGGGTGCCTACGAGCACACCATCAACCTGCAGGCCAAGAACCAGTTCTTCCAGTCCTTCGTGCTGCAAGGCCGGGCACCGCAGATCGCGATCGGCGTGTCGACCAAGAACATGGCGAACTACACGACCATCGCCGATCTCAAGGGCAAGAAGATCGGCGTCTCTGCGCCGGGCTCGTCCACCAACATGGTGGCCAACCTCGTGCTGTCGCGCGGTGGCCTGAAGGCCAGCGACGTGAGCTTCATCGGCGTGGGCGTCGCGGCCGGTGCGCTGACGGCGCTGCGCTCGGGCCAGATCGACGCCATCAGCAACACCGACCCGGTGATGACGATGCTCGAGCAGAAGGGCGACGTGAAGATCATCAGCGACACGCGTACGCTCAAGGGCACGCAGGAGGTCTTCGGCGGCCCGATGCCGGCGGCCTGCCTCTATGCGCCGACGGAATTCATCCAGAAGCATCCCAACACCTGCCAGGCGCTCGCCAATGCGATCGTGCATGGCCTCAAGTGGCTGCAGACCGCGGGGCCGGGCGACATCATCAAGACCGTGCCCGAGACCTATCTGCTCGGCGACCGCGCGCTGTACCTGGCGTCCTTCGACAAGGTGCGCGAGGCCATCGCCACCGATGGACTGATACCGGCCGAAGGTCCCAAGACCGCGCTCGGCGCCATCGCCAGCTTCGACCCGATGGTGAAGGCCGACAAGATCGACCTCGCCAAGACATACACCAACGATTTTGCGCGGCGCGCGAAGGACAGGTTCAAAGCCTGACTCGAACGTTCTGCAACCCGGCTTCGGCCGGGTTTTTTTCTTTTCATCCCATGTCCAGTTACGCCCTCGAACTCCTCGATATCAGCTGCACCTTTCGCTCGAAGGATGCGCAGGGCCAGCGCTACACCGCCGTTGCCGGCACCACGCTGCGCGTGCGTGAGGGCGAGTTCGTTTCGGTGGTCGGGCCCACGGGCTGCGGCAAATCGACACTGCTCAATGTCGGCGCGGGCCTGCTCGAACCGTCCTCGGGCACGATCAAGGTGTTCGGGCAGCCCTTGGCGGGCATCAATGCGCGCGCGGGTTACATGTTCCAGACTGAGGCCCTCATGCCGTGGCGCAGCACGCTGGCCAACGTGATGGTGGGCCTGCAGTACCGCGGCGTGCCCGATGGCAAGGCGAGGGCGCAGGCCGAGCAATGGCTCACGCGGGTCGGCCTCACCGGCTTCGGCGACCGCTATCCGCACCAGCTTTCCGGCGGCATGCGCAAGCGCACGGCACTGGCGCAGGTGCTGGCGCTGGATCCCGACATCATCCTGATGGACGAGCCCTTCAGCGCGCTTGACGTCCAGACCCGGCAGCTGATGGAGAACGAGGTGCTCGAGCTCTGGGCCGCAAAGAAAAAAGCGGTGCTCTTCATCACGCACGACCTGGACGAAGCGATCGCGATGAGCGACCGCGTGGTGGTGCTCTCGGCCGGGCCGGCCACGCACCCGATCGGCGAGTTCGCGATCGACCTGCCGCGCCCGCGCGACGTGGCCGAGGTGCGCACGCACCCGCGCTTCGTCGAGCTGCACACGCAGATCTGGAACGTGCTGCGCGACGAGGTGCTTAAGGGCTATGCGCAGCAGCTCAGGAAGGCGGCCTGAATGAGCCTCAGGCCCTATGAAGGCAACGCGCGCTTCTGGCAGATCGCGCTGCTCGTCGTGCTGCTGATGCTGTGGCATCTGCTGTCGCGCGACCAGCAGATCGCCTTCTTCCTCGGCGAGCCGATCAAGGTCGCCGGCCGGGTGTGGAGCTGGTTCCTGCCCCTCGCCGTGCCGCCGAACCTGCTGTTTCCCGAAGGCCTGCCGGGCAATGCCGACATCTACCGGCACCTGGGCACCACGCTGCTCGAGACGGTGCTGGCCTTCGGCATCGGCACGCTGCTCGGGCTCGCTTGCGGGCTCTGGCTGGCGCTGGCGCCGACCGCGAGCCTGATCCTCGACCCCTACATCAAGGCCGCCAACTCCATGCCGCGCGTGATCCTGGCGCCGATCTTCGCGCTGTGGTTCGGCCTCGGCATCTGGAGCAAGGTGGCGCTGGCGGTCACGCTGGTGTTCTTCATCGTGTTCTTCAACGTCTACCAGGGCGTGCGCGAAGTGAGCCCGGTAGTGCTGGCCAATGCGCGCATGCTCGGCGCCAGCCAGCGGCAGCTGCTGCGCACCGTGTACCTGCCGAGCGCGACCAGCTGGGTGTTTTCGAGCCTGCACACTTCTGTGGGGCTGGCTTTCGTCGGCGCGGTGGTGGGCGAGTACCTGGGTTCGGCGCGCGGCGTCGGCTACCTGATCCTGCAGGCCGAAGGCACCTTCGACGTCAACACCGTCTTCGCCGGCATCGTGGTGCTGACGGCCTTTGCGCTGGCGCTCGACGGCATCGTCGGCATCATCGAAACGCGCCTGATGAAATGGCAGCCGCGCAGCGGCGAGACCGAGAAGCTCTGACTCTCAGCGCTTCTTCTTCGAAGGCGTGCCGCCGCGCTTCTCGCGCACGACCTTGGAAGAAGCCGTCTTCGCTGCCGGCGTGGCCTTGCCGGCGCTGGTCTTGACCACGCCGCCGCCGCGCTTGCTGGTCACGATCACTGTGCTGGAGCGGGCGCCCCGGCCCACGCGCTCTGCGGCTGCAGCCTTCACCGGGAGGTAGATCACGACCGGGACGCCGCGCTGGAAGGCGTGGCTGGCCTTCACGTCGTTCCACTCGGCGACGCTGGCGGGGCTGAGGCGGTAGCGGCGCGCGATGCTCGCAACGCTGTCGCTGCGGCCGGCCTTCACCAGCGTGCGGCGCGTGACGATCTCGGGCTGGAAGCTCAGGTGGCCGGTATCGGCGACCGCGGCATTGACATCTTCCTGCACGCGCGCGCCGCGCGGCACGATCAGCGTCGAGCCGGCCTTGATGAGCATGCGCGGCGGCACGTTGTTGATGGCGCGCAGATCGGACTCGCTCATGCCGGCGCGCTGGGCGGCATCGGCCACGGTCATCGTCGAGGGCACGGTCCAGGCGGTCCAACTCGCGTACTGACCCTGGGTGTAGGCCTCGAAGTTGCGCTGGAACACGGCGGCGTTGTCCCAGGGCAGCAGGATCTCCGGCGTGCCCGCGGCCAGCAGCACCGGCTTGTGCGCGGACGGATTGAGCGCGCGGAAATCCTCAATCTTGACGTCGGCCAGCTTGGCCGCCAGCGCCACATCGAGGTCGCGCTTGAGCGCCACGGTCTGGAAATAGGGGTGGTTGGCGATCAGCGGCAGGTCGGCGTTGAAGCGCTCCGGATTGGCGACGATGTTCTTGACTGCCTGCAGCTTCGGCACGTAGAGCCGGGTCTCGGCCGGCATCGACAAATCGGTGTAGCCGGTGGGCAGGCCGGCGCGCTTGTTCTTGGCGATCGCGCGGCCGACGCTGCCTTCGCCCCAGTTGTAGGCGGCGAGCGCGAGGTGCCAGTCGCCGAACATGCCGTAGAGCTTCTGCAGGTAGTCGAGCGCCGCGCGGGTGGAGGCGACCACGTCGCGCCGGTCGTCGCGGAAGACGTTCTGCTTGAGGTCGAAGTCGGTGCCGGTGGCAGGCATGAACTGCCACATGCCCGCGGCCTTGGCGCTGGAGATCGCCTGCGGGTTGAAGGCGCTTTCGATGTAGGGCAGCAATGCGAGCTCGGTCGGCATGTCGCGGCGCTCCAGCTCTTCGACGATGTGGAAGATGTAGCGGCTCGAGCGCTCGGTCATGCGCTGCATGTAGTCGGGCCGGCTCGCATACCACTGCTCGCGGTCCGTGACCAGGTCGCTCTGCAGCTCCGGCATCTTGAAGCCGCGGCGGATGCGTTCCCACATGTCGGCCGGTGGCGCGAGCGTGACGACGGAGCGCGATCGGGTGTCGCTCGAGGTGATGGGCGTGAGCGGTCCGCCGGGATAGACCGGCGCCGCCGCGGGGGCACTGGAGGCGGTGGGCGACGTCGTGGGAGCGGAAGAGGGGGAACTCGTGCCGGTGGTGCTCGCGCAGCCTGCGAGGAACAGGGAGCCTGCGAGGCAGGCAGCAACGATAAATTTCATCGGAAGTCGTTTTTCCATTGGCGCAGCGCGGCGAACACCTCGGCTTCCGCGGCTTGCGTGGAGAGGCCGGCATGCGCGTGGACCGCTCGGAGGACAGTGGCTTCGCGGCTGCGAAGAAAGGGATTGATCCGGCGCTCGGTGGCGAGCTGCGAGGGCAGCGTCGGTTCACCGCGCGCGCGCAAGGCTTCGCAATGCGCGGTGTACTGAGTCAGATCGGCGTTGCCGGGTTCCACGGCGCGCGCGAATCGAAGGTTAGCAAGTGTGTATTCGTGGCCGCAGCACACGCGGGTGTCGCCGGGCAGCGCGGCCAACGCGTCGAGCGAGGCCAGCATCTGCGCGGCCGTGCCTTCGAACAGGCGGCCGCAGCCGGCGGAGAACAGCGTGTCGCCGCAGAAGAGCAGCGGCGCGAGTTCGCCGGCGGCAGCGTTGCGCGCATCGGCCGGCAGAAAGAAGGCGATGTGCCCGGCGGTGTGGCCCGGGATGTCGATCACCTCGAAGCGCAGGCCCTGCACTTCGGCATGGTCGCCCTGAGTGAGTGGCGTGAAGGGCGCCGGGACAGTCTCGCGCGCCGGACCAAAGACCTGTGCGCCGGTGGCCGCGTGCAGCGCGGCGACGCCGCCGGTGTGATCGGGGTGGTGGTGCGTGACTAGAATCGCGGCCAACTGCAGATTGCCGCGTGCCAGTGCTTCGAACACTGGCGCGGCTTCCCCCGGGTCCACCACGATCGCGTTGCGACCGTCCTGCAGCATCCAGATGTAGTTGTCGGCGAAGGCGGGCAGCGGAACGAGGGTCATGAGCGGTCAAATTATAGGTTTGCATGATTGGTTCGAGACCCCCCCCGGCCGCTACCTGCTGGCCTGGGAGCAGGCCCAGTTCGACCAGGCCGTGGCCGACGTGTTCGGCTACCACGCGTTGCAGCTGGGGCTGGCCGAGGTCGCCGGGCTGCGCGCCAACCGCATGCCGCATCGCTGGCTGGCGCTGGACGATCCCTCCCTGGCGCCGCAGAGCGCACTGGTCACGGACTTCACGGCGCTGCCTTTTTCGGCCAACAGCCTCGACCTGGTTCTGCTGCCGCATGCGCTCGAGCTCAGCAACGACCCTCATGCGACGCTGCGCGAGGTCGAGCGCGTGCTGGTGCCGGAAGGTCGCGTCGTCATCTGCGGTCTCAATCCGGCCAGCCTCTGGGGCATGCGGCAGCGCCGCGCGCATCTTTACCGGCGACTGGGCTTCGGCGAGCTGTTCCTGCCCGAGTCCGGCGACTTCATCGGCTATCGGCGCATGCGCGACTGGCTGCGCTTGCTGAGCTTCGAAGTCGAGTCGGGGAATTTCGGCATCTACCGGCCGGCGGTGCGCAGCGAGGCCTGGCTGGAGCGCTGCCGCTGGTTCGACACGGCCGGCGAGCGCTGGTGGCCGATCTTCGGCGCAGTTTATTTTCTGGTCGCGGTCAAGCGGGTGCGCGGCATGCGGCTCCTGAGCGCCGACTGGCGGCGCGCGGCCCAGCGCGCGAGCGCGCCGGTGCCGATCGCGGGCAAAGTGCACCGCGATGCAGTCACCGATCACAACGAGGAAGTCTTTTTTTGAACGAAGTACAGATCTACACCGATGGCGCCTGCAAGGGCAATCCCGGTCCCGGCGGCTGGGGCGCATGGCTCAAGTCGGGTGCCACCGAGAAGGAACTCTTCGGCGGCGAGCTCAACACCACCAACAACCGCATGGAACTCAAGGCCGTGATCGAAGGCCTGCGCGCGCTCAAGCGCCCCTGCAAGGTCGTGCTCTACCTCGACAGCCAATACGTGCGCATGGGCATCACCGAATGGATCCGCGGCTGGAAGGCGAAGGGCTGGCGCACCTCGACCAAGCAGCCGGTGAAGAACGTCGAACTCTGGCAGGAGTTGGACAAGCTGGTGGCGGAGGGCGGCCACCAGATCGAGTGGCGCTGGGTCAAGGGACACTCGGGCGATGTCGGCAACGAACGTGCGGACATGCTGGCGAACAAGGGCGTGGAGCGCGCGCTCGGACGGCTCTAGAGCGGGCCCGGGATCGTCACGACGCGCTCCGGCATGTCGAGTGTTTCGCCCATGCGAGCCCGGAACAGCTGATCGTCGGTGGCGCGCAGCCGGCGACTGATCTCGCGGCCGATGTTCATCTGGATCAGCGCGAACTGCTCCGCATCATGCTCGAACAGGCGCAGCAGATTGTCGGGCGTGAGCAGAATGGCGCTGCAGTCCTCGTCGGCCCGCACCGAGGCGCTGCGCGGAAAGAGATCCAGCAGTGCCATCTCGCCGAAACAGTCGCCCTGGGCGAAGCGCCGTAGCAGCAGCTGACCGCCCTGCCAGCTCTTCGACACCGTGACGCGCCCGGTTTCGAGGACGAACATGCCGTTCGCCGAATCGCCTTCGCGAAAAAAGTAGTCGCCGGCTGCGACGCGAACGACGGGCGCCGGCTCCAGGAGGAACTCGATCGCGTCGGCGCGGATGGCGCCGAAGATCGGCATCCGCTGCATCAGTTCGATTCGCGCTGCGAGCATGCGCATTTCCGGTTGCGGCTAGACGACTCCGTCGAACATCATCACGTCGACCGCGTCACCCGCGGCAACGCTGCCTTGCTCGTGGTGCAGCACCACCAGGCCATTGGCCTCGACCATCGAACTCAACACGCCCGATCCCTGGTTGCCGGCGATGCGAACCTCGGGCAGCGATCCCGGCACTGCCTCCACCCGGCCGCGCTGGTACTCGGTGCGGCCCGGCTTCTTGCGGATCGCGGCCACGCTCCTGGCGCGCAGCATGGGCGGCGGCGCGCAGCCCTCGGCGTGGCAACCCATCATGCGCAGCAGAGCCGGACGCACGAAGGCGAGGAAGGTGACCATCACGGCCACCGGATTGCCCGGCAGGCCGAACAGCACGGCCGTGCCCTCGGCTTCGCTTTGCCTGGGGATCAGTCCCACCGCCATCGGCCGGCCGGGCCGCATCGCGACGCGCCAGAAGGCCATGTCGCCCTGCTGCTGCATCACGGCGCGCGTATGGTCGGCCTCGCCGACGCTGACGCCGCCGCTGGTGATGATCGCGTCGGCCTCGCGGGCGGCGCGGCGCAGCGTGTCGGCCAGCGCCGCGGGATCGTCGCGCACCAGGCCCAGGTCGATCACTTCGCAGCCGAGCCGCGTGAGCAGGCCGAACACGGTGTAGCGGTTGCTGTCGTAGACCGCGCCTTCGCGCGGCAGCTCGCCCAAGCTCAGGATCTCGTCGCCCGTGGAGAAGTAGGCGACACGCAGGCGCCGCAGCACCGGCACCATCGGCAGTCCGAGGCTGGCGACCATGCCCAGCGCCGCGGGCGAGAGCCGCTCGCCGCGCCGCAATGCGGCCTTGCCCTGCATCAGGTCTTCGCCGGCCAGGCGGCGGTTGTCGCCGCGGCGCAGCACCTTGGCCGGGAAGCGGACCTCGTCTTCTTCGACAAAACAGAATTCCTGCGGGATCACGGTGTCGAGGCCTGCGGGCATCATGGCGCCGGTCATGATCTTGACGGCGTCGCCCGGGCCGAGCGTGCCGCGCCAGGCGGCGCCGGCCAGCGCCGTGCCCACCACGCGCAGCTTCACCGAGGCGTCGCTCGACGGGTCGGCAGGAAGCAGCGCGCCGTCGAAGGCGAAGCCGTCCATCGCCGAGTTGTCGTGCGGCGGCACGCTGACGGGCGAGATGATGTCCTCGGCCAGCACGCGGCCGAGCGCGTCGCGCAGTGCGATGCGCTCGCTTTGCGTGACGACGGCGGGTTCGGCGAGCCGCGCCAGGAAGGCCTGCACCGCATCGACGCCCAGGGCCTTGGGGTCGTAGCCGGCCAGGGCGGCAGCGATCTCGGCGATGCGGCTCATCGGTTTTCGAGCGCGTGCAGCTCGGTCAAGGTGTTGGCGTTGTAGAACGCATCGGGCGCATCGCCGGGGCGGTCGAAGGGCACCAGCACCGTCCGGTGCTGCGCGGTCCACTTGTCGATCTTGCGGCCGCCGTCCTGGGTGAAGCGGACCAGGCTTTCGAGCAGCGTGGCGCGCAGCAGGCAGAACACGGGCTGGGGGCGCAGCGCCGATGCACCATCGGACTCGGCGGCCATTTCGGGTGCGCTCACCATGGCGATCTCGGCGTCCTCGGCCAGCAAGGCCTCGCCCAGGCGGCTTGCGAGGTCGAGCGGGAACAGCGGCGTGTCGCAGGGCACGGTCAGCAGGTAGGGCGTTTCGCAGCGCTCCAGCCCGGTCAGGAAACCGGCCAGCGGCCCGGCGTAGTCGGCCAAGCCGTCGGGCCAGACCGGTGCGCCGAAGGATTCGTAGGCCGACAGGTTGCGGTTGGCATTGACCATCAGCTCGCCGACCTGCATGCCGAGGCGCATCAGCGCATGCATCGCGAGCGGCGTGCCGTTGAAGTTCTGCAGGCCCTTGTCGATGCCGCCCATGCGCGAGCCGCGCCCTCCGGCCAGCACGAGGCCGGTGATCTCGCTGGCCGCGATGGAAGTAGGAGTGCTCATCCGCCGATGTAGCTCATCTCGACGCGACGCGGCGCGGCCGCATCCGTGTCAGGCCCGCGCAGCGCGCGCAGTTCGGAGTAGCGGTCGGTGCGCCCCTGCCAGATGTGGCCGATGGCGGAGGTGATCTGCGCATCGTCGGCATCGCCGCGCAGGAGCGGGCGCAGGTCGTGCCCGCTGCTGGCGAACAGGCACAGGTAGAGCTTGCCTTCGGTCGACAGGCGCGCGCGGCTGCAGTCGTGGCAGAAGGCCTGGGTCACGCTGCTGATCACGCCGATTTCGCCGCCGCCGTCGCGGTAGGCCCAGCGCTGCGCGGTTTCGCCGGGCGCGCTGGCTTCGAGCGGCGCGAGCGGGAATTCCTCGGCGATGCGCGCCACCACCTCGGCCGAGGGCAGCACCTCGTCCATGCGCCAGCCGTTGGTCGCGCCGACATCCATGTATTCGATGAAGCGCAGCACCACGCCGGTGCCGCGGAAGCGGCGCGCCATCGGCAGGATTTCCTGCTCGTTGGTGCCGCGCTTGACGACCATGTTGACCTTGATCGGGCCGAGGCCGGCGGCATGGGCCGCATCGATGCCCGCGAGCACCTGGGCCACCGGAAAGTCGACGTCGTTCATGCTGCGGAACACCGTGTCGTCGAGGCCGTCGAGGCTCACGGTCACGCGATTGAGGCCGGCAGCTTTCAGCGCCTCGGCCTTGCGCGCCAGCAGCGAGCCGTTGGTGGTCAGCGTGAGGTCGAGCGGATCGCCCTGCGGGGTGCGGATGGCGGCCAGCTGCTCGACCAGCACCTCCAGGTTCTTGCGCAGCAGCGGCTCGCCGCCGGTGAGCCGGATCTTGTGCACGCCATGCGTCGCAAAGATGCGGGCCAGCCGCGTGATCTCCTCGAAGCTCAGCAGAGCACTGTGCGGCAGGTATTGGTAGTCCTTGTCGAACACTTCCTTCGGCATGCAGTAGCTGCAGCGGAAGTTGCAGCGGTCGGTGACGCTGATGCGCAGATCGGTGAGCGGACGCGACAGGCGATCGAGCAGCACGCCGGTGGCCGGCACGGCGCGCTCCGGCGCCGTCACGCGGCGCGCGCGGCCGATCTCGGAAACGGGGACGACATGCTTCTTCATGGGGAAGGGCAATTTAACGCATCGGCCGGCCGGGTGCCTTTTTCAGGGCTACTTGACCACGGCGGCGTAGATCATGTTGCGCAGCAGGCTGCGGTAGTGCACCCGGTGCTTGGGCGACTGCAGCATGAGCACCACGAACATCTGATTCTCGGGGTCGACCCACATGTAGGTTCCGCCTGCTCCGCCCCAGTTGAATTCTCCGGCGGCGGCCGGGTAGGGCGCTTCGCCGTCGCTGCGACGCACCGCGAAGCCGAGGCCGAAACCGTATCCCGGGCCCGGCAGGTAGAGCGGCCCGGACGCGATGCCGGCGCCGCCGTTGGAATGGTCCGACACCATGAACCCCAGCGTGCGCGAGCCCAGGTAGCGCTTGCCGTCGAGCGTGCCGCCGTTCAGCAGCATCTGCAGGAAGCGCGCGTAGTCGGCCGCGGTCGACACCATGCCGCCACCGCCCGATTCGGCCTTTTGTACGACGCGCGGGTCGCTGAACTCCGCGCCGACCCCGAAGCTGCGGTCGTTTGCCAGCGGCTCGGCGATGCGCTGCTGGCGCGGCGCATCGCTCACGTAGAAGCTGGTGTCCTTCATGCCGAGCGGATCGAGCAGGCGGGCTTTCTCGAACTGGTAGAGCGACTGGCCCGACACCACCTCGACCACGCGGCCCAGGATGTCGGTCGAGTAGCTGTAGTCCCAGGTGGTCCCGGGCTGGTAGGCCAGCGGCAGCTTGGCCAGGCGCTGCGAGAACTCGGCGTTGCTCGGATCGCCGGCATGCAGGTTGGCTGCGTTGTAGGCTTCCTTCACGAGTCCTGTGCCGAAGAAGCCGTAGGTGAGGCCCGAGGTGTGGCGCATCAGATCGTGCACCCTGATCGGACGGCGCGCCGGCGCGGTCTCGAGCACCGGCTTGCCGTCGCTGCCCGGCTTCTCGACGCCGACCGTCATGCTGGCGAACTCGGGCAGGTACATCGAGACCGGGTCGTCCAGCTTCATGCGCCCGTCTTCGACCAGCATCATCGCGGCGACCGTGGTAATGGGCTTGCTCATCGAGTAGACGCGGAAGATGCCGTCGCGCGGCATCGGCGTGCCGGTGGCCGGGTCGAGCCGGCCGACCGCCTCGAACCAGGCGACCTTGCCCTGCCGCGCCACCAGCAGCACGGCGCCGGGGATCTTGCCGGCGGCCACATCGGCCTTCAGCACGTCGGTGATCATCTGCAGCCGCTCGCTGGACAGCCCGACGCGCTCGGGCGTAGTGGTCGGCAGCGACTGCGCAGCGGCCAGCAGCGGCACCGCAAAAAAGAGGCCGGCCACGATGTGGCGCAGGCGCCGCCTGAATGGCTTGGTCATTCTTGTCTCCTCGTTGTGGATGGGATTCGTTCGGGCGGTCTGCGCCGCCTTCGCCTCCCCGGCGCTGCGCTATACGCAGCGTGCGCCGTCGACCTCGATGCAGACGCCGCTGATGAAGGACGCCTCGTCGCTGGCCAGGTAAAGCGCCGCATTGGCCACGTCGAGCGCGGTCGAGAAGCGGCCGAGCGGGATGGTGGCGCGGAACTTGGCCTTGCGCTCTTCGGTGATCGGCCCGCCGGCGAACTCGGCGGCCAGGCCGGTGTCGGGATTGAACACCGGGTTGATGCAGTTCACGCGGATGTTGTCGGGGCCGAACTCGGCGGCGAGCGACTTGCTGGTGGTGATGACCGCGCCCTTCGAGCCGTTGTACCAGGTGAGGCCCGGCCGCGGACGCACGCCGGCGGTGGAGGCGATGTTGATGAAGGAGCCGCCGCCGTTGGCGCGGAATGCCGGCACGGCGTGCACGGTCGACAGGTAGATGCTCTTCACGTTGACCGCGTAGCAGCGGTCGAACTCGTCCTCGCTCACTTCGAGCGCGGGGCGGTTGCGATGCGTCCAGCCGGCATTGTTGACCATCACGTCGAGCTTTCCGTGGCGCTGGACCGCGGCCTCGACCAGGGCCTTGACTTCGGCCGATTGGGTGACGTCGGCGGCGAAGAAGGTAGCGCGGCCGCCGGCGCGCAGGATGGCTTCGACCACCTGTTCGCCAAGCGCAGCGTTGATGTCGTTGACGATGACTTGCGCGCCCTCGGCCGCCAGCCGCTTCGCGATGCCTTCGCCGATGCCGCCGCCGGCGCCGGTCACGATGATGGATTTGTCCTTGACGCGCATGCTGAAAGTCTCCAGGGGGATTGTGAGGAACGGGCAAGTGTAGGCAGCTCGACTGGCGGCGCTCTATCGACGGGATTGAAATTCCTGAAGCATGAAGAAGATGAGAATAACTATCATTTGCCCATGCACAACAGTTCGTCCCTCGCCAGCGCCGCCAAGCGCCCCGTCCTGCCGCATCGGCAGGTCATCGGAATCGCGATCGTGCTGGCCGGCGTGCTGGTGCTGGGTGCGCAGTTCTGGCAGTTCGTCGCCAGCCGCCCGGTGGTGCTGCAGGCCTTGACCGGCGGCTCGGTGGCCGCGCTCGCGACCGCGCTGGGTACGCTGCCCATCCTGTTCTCGCAGCGCCTGTCGGACCGCGCACAGGACACGCTGTTCGGCTTCGGCGCCGGCGTGATGCTGGCGGCCAGCGCCTTTTCGTTGATCATCCCTGGCATTGCTGCCGCGCGCGCAGCGGGTGCGGGTGCGTGGGGTGCCGGCGGCATCGTCGGCAGCGCGATCCTGCTCGGCGCACTCGCGCTGCTGGTGCTGGACCGCGTGCTGCCGCACGAGCATTTCATCAAGGGCGTGGAGGGGCGAAACGCACAGGTGCTCCGTCGCGCCTGGCTGTTCGTGTTCGCGATCGCGCTCCACAACCTGCCCGAAGGCCTGGCGATCGGTGTCGGCTTCGCGGGTGGAGATGCGCTGCGCGGCAGCGCGCTGGCAACCGGCATCGCGATCCAGGACGTGCCAGAAGGTCTTGTGGTTGCGGTGGCGTTGCTGGCTGCTGGCTACCGGCGGGCGTTTGCGGTCGGGCTCGGCATGGCGTCCGGCCTGGTCGAACCCTTGGGCGCGGTGCTTGGCGCGGCGATCGTGAGCGAGTCGGCCGCCTTGCTGCCTTGGGGCCTGGGCTTTGCGGCCGGCGCGATGCTGTTCGTGATCAGCCACGAGATCATCCCCGAGTCCCACCGCAAGGGCCACGAGGCCTTTGCGACGGGCGGGCTGATGGTGGGCTTCGTGCTGATGATGCTGCTGGATACTGCGCTGGCTTAGGCCCGATCAGCCGTGTTTCACGGCCACCGTCTTCAACGTGGTGAAGCCGTAGAGCGCCTCGAAGCCCTTCTCGCGGCCATAGCCCGAGGACTTGACGCCGCCGAAGGGCAGCTCGACGCCGCCGCCCGCGCCGTAGTTGTTGATGAACACCTGGCCGCTCTTCACGCGCTTGGCCATGCGGAACTGGCGCCCGCCGTTCTCGGTCCAGATGCCGGCGACCAGGCCGAACTGCGTGGCATTGGCGAGCGCCACGGCCTCGTCCTCGTCGCTGAACACCATCGCGGCGAGCACCGGGCCGAAGACTTCTTCCTGCGCGAGGCGGTGACCGACCGGCACATCGCGCAGAAGGGTCGGCGCCTGGTAGAAGCCGGTTTCCGGAGCCTCGTCGACCACCACGCCCTGCGCCACCATCGGAATGCCGGCGTGCTGGGCATCGGACAGAAAGTCCCAGACGCGCTGCTGCTGCGTCTGGCGGATCAGCGGGCCGACGTCGAGGTCCATCGCGGCGGGGCCGACGCGCAGGGCCTCGAAGGCGTGGCCGAGCCGCTCGAGCAGCGGCTCGTAGACCGCGCGCTCGATCAGCACGCGCGAGCCGGCCGAGCAGGTCTGGCCGGCGTTCTGCACGATCGCGTTGATCAGCACCGGAATCGCGGCGCCCAGGTCGGCATCGGCAAAGATGATCTGCGGGCTCTTGCCGCCGAGCTCGAGCGTGACCGGGCAATGGCGCTCGGCCGCGACCTGCTGGATCAGCGTGCCCACCTTGGGGCTGCCGGTGAAGCTGATGTGGTCGATGCCCTCGTGGCGCGCCAGCGCATCGCCGACCTCGTGGCCGTAGCCGGTCACGATGTTGATCGCGCCGGGCGGGAAGCCGACCTCCGCCGCGAGTTGCGCGACGCGGATCAGCGACAGGCAGGCATCTTCCGAGGGCTTGACCACGCAGACGTTGCCCGCGGCCAGCGCGCCGCCGACGCTGCGCCCGAAGATCTGCATCGGGTAGTTCCACGGAATGATGTGGCCGGTGACGCCGTGCGGCTCGCGCCAAGTGAAGACGCTATAGCCCTCCTGGTAGGGGATGGTCTCGCCGTGCAGCTTGTCGCAGGCGCCGGCATAGAACTCGAAGTAGCGCACCAGCGCCAGCGCGTCGGCGCGGGCCTGCTTGACCGGCTTGCCGCAGTCGCGCTGCTCGATGAGCGCCAGCTCGTTGGCATGCGCGGCGATCTTCTGGGAGAGCAGGTAGAGCAGCCGGCCGCGGTCGGCCGCGCTCTTCTTGTGCCAGTGGGTTTCGAAGCAATGGCGCGCGGCGCGCACGGCGGCGTCGATGTCGGCCGCATTGCCGCGCTGCAGTTCGTCAAAGGGCTGGCCGTCGGAGGGGTCGATCACCGGCAGGGTGCGGCCGGAGGAGGAAGCGATGTTTTGATTGCCGATGTAGTGGAGTTGCATGGCCGAAATTGTGCGCGAAAGCGGCCAGCGGCCGCCCGGAGCATCGCCCGAGGGCCTATTAACAGGGCCTATCGGCTGGCGGTGGCCTTCGGCAGCGCCTTCACGGCATTGAGCATGCGCTCCACGTGCTTGTCGGGATTGAGGTTCTGGTAGTAGTAAGCCACCGTGCCGTTCGGCGCGATCACGTAGGAAAGCCGGTTGGCGAAATCCGGCCGCGTCTGCATCAGCGCATCGAAACCCTGGATCACCGTCTTGGACTGGTCGGAGGCGACCGGGAACTTGCTCTGGCATTGTTTGACCGAGAAGTCCTTCAGCGTGTCGACGTCATCGGCCGAGACGCCGATCACCGTGGCGCCCACCGCTTCGAACTGGCTCATGGCTTCCGCAAAGGCGTGGGCCTCGATGTTGCAGTCGTGGGTGCCGGCCGCTGGAAAGAAATACACGACCACCGGCCCCTTGGCCAGCGCGTCGGCCAGCGAGTAGCGGAAGGTCTTGCCGCCCAATGCCGCCGTGGCCGTGAACTTCGGCACCGGGTCGCCGATGTCGAGTGCGGCGTAGACGGGGGAAAGAGCAAGGCTTGCGAGCGAAAAGGCGGCGATACGCGCGAGAATCCGACGGGTCATGATGTAACTCCGGGAGGGGGCATCGCGAATTCTAGAACCCGGGCGCATTGCGCGTCAGAGGTGAAACCGGCAGGCGTGTGCTGCCGTATTCAAGAAGCAGGTCAAGAGGGGAAAGATCATGAACGCACTGGTTCGTCTGCTGCGCATCGTGCTGTTGTGCGCGCTGGCCGCCGGGCTCGGCGCCTGCGGCTCGCTGCCGCCGGCCAGGGAGCGGCCCGCGGAGCATGCGGCGCCGGCGGACCGGTCGACCACGCTGGCGAAGATCGTCGCCGCATCCACGCCGCCGGACGAACATTCCGGTTTTCGCCTGATGCCGCTCGGCGTCTACTCGCTCGATGCGCGCATCCAGCTCGCACAGCGGGCCGAGCGCTCGCTGGTGGTGCAGTACTACCAGCTCGAGAACGATGCCGTCGGCCGCCTGCTGATGCGCTCGCTGCGCGAGGCCGCTGCGCGCGGCGTCAAGGTGCGCGTGCTGGTGGACGACCTCTACACCGCCAAGAGCCAGCACCTGCTGCTGGCGCTTTCGCAGACGCCCAACGTCGACGTGCGGCTTTTCAATCCCTTCTGCTGCGGCCGCGACGGCTTCCTTTCGCGCTTCGTCGCATCGCCGCACGAGATCTACCGGCTCAACCATCGCATGCACAACAAGCTGTTCATCGCCGATGGCGTGATGGCGGTGGTTGGCGGACGCAACATCGCCGACGAGTACTTCGTGCTCAGCGAGGCGCAGAACTTCATCGACATGGACGCGGTGGTGGTGGGCAAGGTGCTGCCGCAGCTCGAAGCCATCTTCGACGCCTACTGGAACAGCGAGCAGGTCTGGCCGATCGAGGACATCGTGCGTGGCGAGGGTGGCAGCACGCCCGGGACGGCAGAGTTCGACGCCTGGGTCGGCATGGCCGCGCCGCCGCCGAAGATCGTGCTGCCGCCGGCCGACATCCTCGGCTACGGGCCGATCGGCGAAGAGCTCGACGAAGGGCGCATGGGCCTGCTGTGGGGCTGGGCCAATGCGGTGGCGGATCCGCCCACCAAGCCCACCACGATGACGGCCGAGGAGGCCCTGGCCACCAGCGTCACGATGCGCATGTGGACCATCCTGCTGGACGCGAAGAACGAGGTGCAGATGACTTCGCCCTACCTGGTGCCCGGCGACAAGGGCATGGCGGCGTTCGAGGCGCTGGCCCAGCGCAAGGTCAAGGTCGTGCTCTTGACCAACTCGCTGGCGGCCAACGACGAACCACTGGTCCACACGGGCTATGTGCGCTATCGGCAACGGCTGCTGAGATCGGGCGCCGACCTCTACGAGCTGAGCCCCGAACGCACCACCGCGAGCAAGCGTTTCGGCTCCTTCGGCACATCGCTGGGACGCCTGCACGCCAAGACCGCGGCCATCGACCGCAGCCGCCTCCTCATCGGCTCGGCGAACCTGGATCCGCGCTCGGCCACCCAGAACACCGAGATGGGCGTGCTGATCGACAGCCCGCAGCTGGCGCGCGAGCTGCTGCGCGTGATCAACGTCAGCAGGGTGCAGAACTCCTACCGCCTGCGCCTGGCCAAGGACACAGGCGCCGTCGAGTGGCTCACAAGCGATGGCGAGAAGGAGGTGGTCCTCACCTCCGAGCCGGAGGCGACCTTCTTGCAGCGCTTCTACAACAGGCTGATCGCGCCGATCGTGCCGGAAATGCTCCTGTAGCCTCGGCGCGTGGCAGCCACCTTCCAATCCTTGTCCGTCCTGCAGGTCATGCTGTGGGGCGTGGCCTTGTTCGGCAGCATCTACCTGCTCTTCGGCGGCATCATCTGCACCACACCTGCCACAGCGGCAACTACGGCTTCCAGTTCACCTTCATGGACCGGCTGTTCCGAACGCGCATCGCGGCCGATGCGGCCGAGGCAGCTGCGTGCCTATCGCAACAGCACAGCAGCGCGTAGCGCGAAGATGACCCAATGAGCACAACCCCGGACTTCCTGGCGCAAGAGCACGATCTGCGCGACCCGAGCCCCTGGCTCGCGCTCTATCTCGATCAGAGCACGCCGCTGCCCGACAAGGTGAAGGCAGCCTGGCTCGCCGATTCGAGCTCTGCCTCGCGCCAGTACCTGCTGCCTTTTCTGCGGCCGCTGGCGCGCACCGCCATCGTGCTGTTCCAGGTGATCAAGGTGTTCGTGCCGCGCAAGTGGTCGCATTCGCGGCTGCTGCACCGCCTGCTGGCCTGGGGCCTCAAACGCTTCGTTTCGCCCGAGGCCAACTGGCTGATCCTGCGGCACTTCCACCTGGGTTCGCAGGTGCTGGCCTTCATCGGCGCCAATTCGCCGGTGCCGGTCGCTACCTCGCCGCTGGAGCCGGCAGACATCGACGCGCTGAAGGAGGACATGTTCCTGCAGCACGACCTGAACCTCTTCAACTTCGTGATTCGGCTTAATCGGGCGCTGCGGGCGCAGGGGCTCGAGCTGCGCAAGGCGGAGCAGGTCGATTTCTCGATGATCCGCGAGCCCGGCCTGCAAATCGAAGACATGCCGCACGGCAGGCTCAATTTTCTCGACCTGCAAAGCGCGATCGAGCTGTTCACGCCGCTCTACCAGCTCATGCTGACCGACAACGACTTCTGGCGCGCTGCCAATTCGCTGCAATTGGACGAAACCATCGGCATCTACGCGGCCACCGTGCTGGATGCGCCCGAGCACCTAATCCTGGTGAACAACAAGCACCCGCTGGTGCCGCTGTCGACCCTGCGCGCGGGGCATCGGCTGGTGATCCACGGCCTGTCCACCGAGATGCTGCACAGCCTCCTGATGAAGTTCCGGGATGCGCGGGTCGCCGCTCCCTTGTAATCCAGCGTCCGTGCCCCAGATGCAAGCCATGAACGCTACCAAGACTCCGTCGTCCAGGACCGATCTGGCGGTGACGCATGTGCTGGCCCAGCTCCTCGAGCGGCTCGAGCACAGCGCCGTGCCGGTGGGTGCCGAGCAGTACCGGTCGGTCGTGATGCACCTGGTGGACGAGTTCCGCGAGGTCGAACCCGGCACTGGCCTCGGGCAGTTGCTGGACGCCTATCCGGCCGCCGCCGAGGTGTACGAAAACCTCAATTACCAGCACGCCGGCCTGTGCCGCTCCGGGCTGGATGCCTCGCTGGCCGCCGAACTGGCTGCCAAGGATGCGATCGCGCGCGTCATGCGCCGCGCCGAACCGGACGCCGCCCATGGCCAAGGCTGATGTCAAGACCGCCGTCGTAGCCGACGGCCTGCGCTACAAGGCCAAGGCGCCGGGCTCTCCTTTCCGCGCTTCGGCCTCATTCAGCGGCGCGACCATGTCCTGCTTCATGTGCGGCAAGCACCGCGTGCGCTCGCAGCTGCGGACCCGGCAGCTGCTGGGCAAGTCGCAAACCGTCTGTGCGCCCTCGTGCAAGGCACTCGACGAGCTGATCGATTCGTGACAGCGCCGCGACGTAGTTGACGAATTCGATTTGCCTCTGCAAATCGGCTACCAAAGCGGTGAATTTCGATCTACAGTTGGAAACAATTGATGCAATTATTTGCCTCAATACCAAAGTTCTAATTGATGGTCGATCAAATGATCCCGCTTAAAACCATTGCCTTCTATTGGTCGGAGCGCGTATGAGCAGGCCGCCCCGCCACGTCATCATGCAGGTCGTCAAGCGCTCGGGCGGCGCGACGCACCACGTCGAGTTCAGCATGGACGACAACTTCGCCGAGCGCCTGCGGCAGCTGCGCTCGCTGGTGCCGCCGCTCAACGGCCTCAACAAGCAGCGCGACCTGGTGATCGACAAGGTACGCGTTCGCCTTCCCACCGCCGTATGGCGCTGCGGCGGTGACATCGACAGTCAGGTCGACGGCTCCTGCATCGTCATTGCCGCGGAAGGCTTCTTCAATTGCGGCGGCAAGGACCGCAAGACCAAGGAAAAACTAGTCACCTACACCTTCCCGATCGCGCGCCTGATCGAATTGCACGCCGAGCGGCCTGCCGGCGAAACCTTCTACATCCGCGACGGCATCTTCACCAACGACGAGCCCGCCAATTCCGCGGCCGGGCGCTGGGTGGCATCGCTGCACGAGCTGGAAGAGATGCGCATGCCGGATGCGCCGTCCGACTTCGACACGCTGCAGGGCGTGCCGCTGCGCACCGCGCAGGGCGGCTTGCCCACCCATGATCTCAGCCTGAACTGAGCGTCGCGGCGCGCGCTCGGCGCGCCGCATACCCTTACCGCAGCTTCACTTCAACCCGCCGCGCTTCGGCCGGCGGCCCGTCGGCCTGGGTTTGCGCGGGCTTGGCTAGTTCCATCTTGTCGTCGGGCACCCCGGCCAGCCTGAGGGCGGCGCCCACTGCCAGGGCACGCTGCTTGGCAAGCTCCGCATTTTTCTCGGCATCGCCGGTGGCGTCGTGGTAGCCGCTCACGAGCACACGACCGCCGCCCTGCGCGGCCTTCACGATGTCGGCCAGCGCGGCGCTCGAGCCCGCGGGCACCTCGGCGCTCGCGGTGGCGAAGTAGAACTTGACCACGCCGTTGTCGGTCTTGATCGACGCGCCCGTATCGCCCGACGCGGCCGGCGCTGTTGCGGGTGCCGGCGCGGGTGCGGTGATCGGCGCAGGGCTTGCAGCGGGCGCCGGCATCGCAGCGGCATCGCCGGCGTGGAACTTGACCACCAGGGGCACGATCAGGAGCGCCACGATGTTGATGATCTTGATCAGCGGGTTCACCGCCGGGCCGGCGGTGTCCTTGTAGGGGTCGCCCACCGTGTCGCCGGTGACGGCGGCCTTGTGCGCCTCGGAGCCCTTGCCGCCATGGTTGCCGTCCTCGATGTACTTCTTGGCGTTGTCCCAGGCGCCGCCGCCGGTGCACATCGAGATGGCGACGAACAGGCCGGTGACGATGGTGCCCATCAGCAAGCCGCCCAGCGCCTTCGGCCCCAACAGCAGGCCGACCACGATCGGCACGACCACCGGCAGCAGGCTCGGGATCATCATTTCCTTGATCGCCGCGCCGGTCAGCATGCTCACGGCACGGCCGTACTCGGGCTTGCCGGTGCCCTCCATGATGCCGGGGATCTCGCGGAACTGCCTGCGCACTTCCTCGACTACCGAGCCGGCCGCGCGGCCCACGGCTTCCATTGCCATGGCGCCGAACAGGTAGGGGATCAGCCCGCCGATGAAGAGGCCGACGATCACCATCGGGTCGCTCAGGTTGAAGCTGATGGCCAGCCCGAAGCTCTCGAGCTTGTGGGTGTAGTCGGCGAACAGCACCAGCGCGGCCAGGCCGGCCGACCCGATCGCGTAGCCCTTGGTCACGGCCTTGGTGGTGTTGCCCACGGCGTCCAGCGGATCGGTGATGTCGCGCACGCTGGCCGGCATCTCCGACATCTCCGCGATGCCGCCGGCGTTGTCCGTGATCGGGCCGTAGGCGTCGAGCGCGACCACGATGCCGGCCATGCTGAGCATCGCCGTGGCCGCCACTGCGATGCCATAGAGGCCCCCGAGCCAGTAGGAAGCCATGATCGCGATGCAGACGCAGATCACCGGCCAGGCGGTCGAGCGCATCGACACGCCGAGGCCGGCGATGATGTTGGTGCCGTGTCCGGTGGTCGAGGCCTGCGCGATGTGGCGCACCGGCGAGTACTGCGTGCCGGTGTAGAACTCGGTGATCCACACCAGCGCGGCCGTGAGCGCCAGGCCGACGAAGCAGGCGCCGAAGAGCTTGAGCTGGCTGCCCGAGGCGGCGATCGCGTTGTCGGGAATGAGCCATTGCGTCACGAACCAGAACGCGATCAGCGACAGCCCGCCCGCTACCGCCAGGCCCTTGTAGAGCGCCGGCATCACGTTGATCATGCCTGGCGAAGCCTTGACGAAGAAGCAGCCGATGATCGACGCGATGATCGACACGCCGCCGAGCGCCAGCGGGTACAGCACCGCGTTGACCGGCGCTGCAGCCACCATCAGCGCGCCCAGCACCATGGTCGCGATCAGCGTCACCGCATAGGTCTCGAACAGGTCGGCCGCCATGCCGGCGCAGTCGCCGACGTTGTCGCCCACGTTGTCTGCAATCACTGCGGGATTGCGCGGATCGTCCTCCGGAATGCCGGCTTCGACCTTGCCCACCAGGTCGGCGCCGACGTCGGCGCCCTTGGTGAAGATGCCGCCGCCGAGCCGCGCGAAGATCGAGATCAGCGAAGAGCCGAAGGCGAAGCCGATGAGAGGATTGAGCAGGTTGGCGAGGCTCTTGTCCGGCGTCAGCTGGCCGTTGCCCACCAGGAACCAGAAGAAGGCCGAGACGCCCAGCAGACCCAACCCCACCACCAGCATGCCGGTGATGGCGCCGCCGCGGAAGGCGACATCGAGCGCCGGGCCGATGCCTTGCGTCGCGGCCTGCGCGGTGCGCACGTTGGCGCGCACGGAGACGTTCATGCCGATGAAGCCGCAGGCGCCCGAGAGCACCGCGCCGATCACGAAGCCGACCGCGGTGGTCACGTCGAGGAAGATCCCGATCAGGATCGCGAGCACGATGCCGACCACGGCGATGGTGCGGTACTGCTTGGCCAGGTAGGCCGCCGCACCGGTCTGGATCGCGGCCGCGATCTCCTGCATTCGGGCGTTGCCCGGGTCTTTCGAAAGAATCCAGCTGCGCGCCCAGAACCCATAGCCGACGGCCACGAGGCCGCAGACGATGGCGAGGACGAGAGGGGTGTTGCCGATCATGCCTTGCTTCTCCATTCGTACGTTGTGACTTGTGGAGACGAAAGCACTCAGCCCTGCGCGCAACGCGTACGGGTCAGTGCTTCCGCCGCGTTGCTTCCTCGAAGCCCCGATGCCTTGAAAAAGGCCGGGGCCGATTGGCCAACGCGGCCAATTTACAGGCAAATGCCGGGTTTCGTGCGACCGGGCCGTGACACGGAAAGTAAACTTCGGGTTTGTCCGCATCCCGCGAACACTTTCAACTACTCCAAGACAGATCTATGTCCCTCGGCAAAGTCTCCCCCGGCAAAGACGCTCCTGAAGCCTTCAACGTCATCATCGAAATCCCGATGAATGCCGATCCGATCAAGTACGAAGTCGATAAGGAATCGGGCGCGATCTTCGTCGACCGCTTCATGACGACCGCGATGCACTATCCGACCAACTACGGCTACGTGCCGCAGACGCTCTCGGGCGACGGCGATCCGGTCGACGTGCTGGTCATCACCCCCTGGGCGCTGGTGCCGGGCGTGGTGGTGCCGTGCCGGCCGATCGGCATCCTGATGATGGAAGACGAGGCCGGCGTCGACGGCAAGGTGCTCGCCGTGCCCACCGACAAGGTGCTGCCGATCTACAGCCACTGGAAGAAGGTCGAAGACGTGAACCCGATGCGCCTGAAGGCCATCACGCACTTCTTCGAGCACTACAAGGACCTCGAAGCCGGCAAGTGGGTCAAGGTGCTGGGCTGGGAAGGCATCGATGCCGCCAAGAAGGAAATCGTGGACGGCATCGCCAACTACAAGAAGTAGGAGCGGGCAGGACCACCGCTCATTCGGCGGCGATCCCTGCCCGATGGGCCAGCGCGCGATAGCGCGAGATCTCCGATTCCATCAGGCTTCGGAAAGGGGCGGCGCCGATCATCACGGGCTCCATGCCCTGTGCGCGCAGCTGGTCCTGGATCGTCTTGTCCGCCATCACGGCGCTCACCTCGGCCGCCAGTCTCTGGATCACCGGTGCCGGCGTGCCGGCCGGCGCGGCCAATCCGTACCAGGCGTCGAAGGTGGCGTCGGGCATCTTGAGTTCGGCCATGGTGGGCACGTCCGGCAGCATGCTGGAACGTGTCGTGCCCGCGATGGCCAGCGCGCGCAGCTTGCCCGAACGCACATGCGGCGCGACCGCGGCCACGGTGTCGATGCCCATTTCGATCTCGCCGCCGATCAATGCGATCGCGCTCTGGCTGCTGCCCTTGTAGGGCACGTCCTGTAGTTTCACACCCGCCGCCATCGCGAACAACTCGCCGGCCAGATGCGGGCCGGAGCCGCTGCCGAAGGTGGCGTAGCGGATGTCCCGCGGTTTGGCCCTGGCTGCAGCGGCGAGTGCCGCCACGCTGTGCCAGGGCGAGCCCGCGTTGACGACCAGCGCCAGAGGTGCCTTCGCGATGATCGCCACCGGTGCCAGGTCCTTCAGCGGGTCGTAGGGCAGCCGGGCGCGCAGCGCTGCATTCACGCTGTAGGTGGAAGAGCCCGAGACCAGCAGCGTGTAGCCATCGGGCTGCGCCTTGGCGACCGTATCGGCGCCGATGATGGTCGCCGCGCCGGGCTTGTTGTCGACGACGACCGGCTGGCCGAGCCGCTCGGCCAGCTTCTGGCCCAGGGCGCGCGCCACGATGTCGGTGCCGCCGCCGGGCGGAAAGGGCACGACCAGCCTGACGGCCCTGGCGGGCCAGGCATCGGCGGCCTGCGCCAGGCCGGCAGCGGCGCTGAAGGCGAGGGCGGCGAAGAGGTGGGCAAGTTGCTTCATGCGGCTTTCCGGTGGGGAGTTGTAGCGATCGATCCGGCCTGCCATGGCGCATTCGCAGCGGCATCGCCGAGGTCCCAGTAGAGGCCGGCCATGATCTGCAGGCCCTCCCTGGCCAGCGGCGCCAGCAGGTGTTCGTTGGGCGCGTGCTGTGCGCAAGCGGGGTAGGAGTGCGGGACCCACAAGGTGGGCAGGCCCAGCAGGTCGGCGAAGACGTCGTTGGGCAGGGAGCCGGCGAGGTTCGGCAGCACGTCGGGGCGTTGGCCCGTGCTCGCGTCGATGGAGCGTTCCGCCCAACTCACCCACGGGTTGTCGAGGTCCAGACGGGTCGCGGCGCCTTCGAGCGTGACTTGCACTTCGACCTGTTCGAATCCATGTGCGTCGAGATGAGCGCGCACGATCGAAGCAAGCTCCCGCCAGGGCGTTCCGACCACGAAGCGCAACTGGCAATGCGCCACCGCTTCGCCGGGGATCGCATTGACCGGCCGCTGCGGCGAACCCGCGCCGAGCGCGAGCACCTCGATGGTGTTCCAGGCCATCAGGCGTTCGGCCGGGCTCAGGCCGGGCTCGCCCCAGCCGGCGTCCAGCGCCGGATCGTCCGCGCCACCGCCGATCTCGATGGCGGCCAGCGCTTCGTGCACCGAAGCGGGAATGTCTCGCGGCCGAAGCGCTTCGACCAGGATGCGGCCCTTCGCGTCCACCAGCGTCGCCACGGCATGGCTCAACACTGTTGCCGGGTTCGCGAGCACGCCGCCCCAGTTGCCCGAGTGGTAGCCGCGCGCCCGCGCGCGCAGCCGCAGGCTGAAATTGACTGCACCGCGCGAACCGAGGAACAGCGTCGGCCGCCCGGCACTCACGCGCGGGCCGTCGCAGGCGATCAGGAGATCGGCGCGCAGCTTGTCGGCCTGTTGCCTGCAGACTTCATGCAGGCCGGGCGACGCGGCTTCCTCGCCCATCTCGAGCAGCAGCGTCACGTTGTAGCCGAGCCGGCCGTTGCGTGCCTGCAGCACCTGTGCGAGCGCGCCGAGGTTGATGGTGTGCTGCCCCTTGTTGTCGGCGGTGCCGCGGCCGTACCAGCGTTCGCCCTCGATCGTCAGCGTCCACGGCGCGAGGCCGTCGCGCCACTGGGCGTCCTGGCCGCTGACGACATCGCCGTGGCCATAGGTCAGCACGGTGGGAAGCTCGGCACCCTCGATACGGCGCGCGATCAGGAAGGGGCCGCCGCCTTGCACCGGGTTGTCTATCAGCTCGCAGGCGAAGCCGAGCCGCTCCAATGGCGCGCTCATCTCCTCGCGCAGGTAGGCGCCGAGCGAGGGCGTCGCGGCGCCGGTGTCGCTCTCGGTCCGAAAGGCGATGCGCCGCCGCAGGTCGGCAAGGAAGCGGCCGTCGTCGAAGTAGGCGGCGGCAGCGGAGAGGCAATCGGTGCGTTGCATGGTCGTGGGTGCGTGTGATGGCGATGGATGCAAGTAAAAGGCCTGGCCGACATTGCGGGAACCACCGAATTGGCAAGCTACCATTGCCTTCAAGGCAACGCTGTGAGCATTCCATGACACCTTCGGTCCTCAGCATCCCGATGCGCTACTTCATGGAAGTGGCGCTGCACGGGTCGGTCAGCCAGGCGGCGGGCCGGCTCTATGTCGCTTCTTCCGCCGTGAGCCGGCAGATCGCGAAGCTCGAGGATTCGCTGGGGACCGTGCTGTTCGAACGCAAGGCGCGCGGCATGGCGCTCACCCAGGCCGGCGAGCGCCTGGCCGCCCATCTGCGAACGACGTTGGCGGACACCGAGCAGGTGGTCGAGCAGGTGCGCGGCATCGGCGGCCGTGAGGCAGGCCGTGTCCGTGTGGCATGTACCGAGGGATTCGCGGTGGGCTTCATGCCCGAGGTGATGCGCTGCTTTCGTGCGGCGCATGCGCAAAGCCAGTTGCAACTCCACGTGGGTGCGCCCGACGAAGTCAGCGCGTTGCTGGGCCGCGGAGAAGCCGACATCGCGCTCAAGTACGCGGTCGCGCCGGAAAGAGGATTCCGCATCGAACACTCGGCGCCCGCGCCGGTGTATGCGCTGATGTCTCCGGATCATCCGCTGGCGCGCCACCGCGCCGTCAGCGTGGCCGAGGTGGTGCGCCATCCGCTGGCCGTGGGCAGCAAGGGCGTCACCGCGCGGCAGTTGTTCGACCTGAGTTGCAGCGTGCAGGGGTTGAGCTACGAACCCGCGTTCGTCAGCAATTTCTCATCGGTCCTGCTGCCGCTGGTGCGCACGCCCGACATCGTCCTTTCCGGTCATCTCACGGCCGTTCACCTGATCGAGAACGGCACGCTGGTCGCGCGGCCCTTCGTGGAGCCGCAGATGCACCAGCGCCGCCTGCAGGTGCTGTCGCTCGACGGCCGCACGTTGTCGCCGCTGGCGCGGGCGCTCGTGGTGCAGCTGGTCGCGGCTATCGCCAGCGGCGGCCGGCGCAGGCTGGGCCGGGCGCGCAAGGTGCCTTCGTAGGCGGTCAGCGGCGGGCCTTTATTCGGCGTGGCGAAACGGGCTGCGATCGCCGAGATGATCGATGTAGTTCTCGATGCCTTCGCCCTCGCGCTCGAGAAAACGCTCGACGGCGTCGGCGAATGCGGGATGAGCGAGCCAGTGCGCGCTGGTGGTCTTTACGGGCATCAGCGCGCGCGCCATCTTGTGCTCGCCCTGGGCGCCGCCTTCGAAGCGCTGCACGCCGTGCTCGATGCACCAGGCGAGCGGCTGGTAGTAGCAGGCCTCGAAGTGCAGGCAATCCACGCGCTCGAGTGCACCCCAGTAGCGGCCGTAGGCCACCGAGGCATCGTCCGACAGCGCGATCAGGCTGCTGGCGATCGGCTGGCCCTTGCGCTCGGCGACAAAGAGCAGCCAGGCTTCGGGCAGCTTCGCCGCCATGCGATGGAAGAAGTCGCGGCTCAGGTAGGGCGGGTTGCCGTGCTCGCGGTAGGTGCGGGCATAGCAGCGGTAGAAGAAGTCCCAGTCGGCGTCGCCGATGTCGGCGCCGCGCGACCAGCGGAAGCTCACGCCGGCATCGTTCACCTTGCGGCGTTCCTGCCGGACCTTCTTGCGCTTGTCGTGCGAGAGGCTGGCGAGGAAGGCATCGAAATTCTTCCATTGGCTGTTTTTCCAATGGAACTGGACGGTGTGCCTGAGCATCAGGCCGGCTTCTGCGCAGGCTGCGATGTCCTCGTCGGCTGCGAACAGCAGGTGCAGCGACGAGAGCTCCTCTTCCTTGCACCATGCGACCAGCCCATGCACCAGCAGGGCGCGGCTGTCGGCGTCGCGCGCGAGCAGGCGCGTGCCCGGCACCGGCGTGAAGGGCACGGCAACGACCGCCTTCGGGTAGTACGCGAGCCCGTGCTGCTCGTAGGCATTGGCCCAGGCCCAGTCGAACACGTACTCGCCGTAGGAATGGGCCTTGACGTAGAGCGGGCAGGCGGCCGCCAGCTGCCGGCCGCGCCACAGCGTGACGAAGCGGGGCGTCCAGCCGCTTCGGGGCGAGGCACTGCCGCTCTGGTCCAATGCGTCCAGGTAGGCGTGGCGCATGAAGGGGGAGGGTGCGGCCTGCGCGGCCAGCAGGCCGTCCCAGGCGGCGGCTTCGATTTCGGACGCGGCGCCGTGGATGCGGATGACAGGGGCGGTCAAAGGAGTCTCGTCAACGCTTGCTTGTACCAAGGTTTTCGGCAATGTAGATGCCGCCGAGCACCAGGACCAGCGCCACCGCGTGATAGGCCGACAGGGGCTCGCCCAGCACGAGGACCGCCAGCAGCGGTCCGAAGATCGGCACCAGGTTGAGGAAGACGCCGGCCCGTGCGGGACCGATCAGGCCGACCGCGTGGATGAAGCTGACCTGCGAAATGAAGGAGGGCAGGAGTCCAATGAAGAGGATCAGCGCCACGCCCTTCGGCGTCGGCATGAAGAAGTCGCCCATTGCGATCTCCGCCACGACCAGCGGCACCGAAACGAGGCAGGCCACCGCCGCCGTGGCGGCGAAGAACACGATGGCCGGCACCTGGGGCCGGCGACGCAGCCCAAGCGCATAGCCGGCATAGAGCAGGCTGGCGACGATCATCCAGACGTCGCCGATGTTGAAGGCCAGGTCCGCGAGCAAGGCGAGCTGTCCACCCGAGGCCACCACTGCGATGCCCGCGATGGTGAGCACCACGCCCACGAACTGCAGCCAGGTGATTCGGATGCGAAAGAAGAACAGGCTGCCCACCAGCATGAGCACCGGGATGGTGCCCTGGATGATCGCGATGTTGATTGCCGTCGTGTGATGCGCCGCGGCGTAGAAGAGAGCATTGAACCCGGTGAAGCCCAGCGTGCCCATCAGAGTGATGAAGCGCCACGAAGGCAGCAGGCTGCGCCAATGCGCTGCGATCTGGCGACGCGAGCTGAGGCCGAGCGCAATGCAGCAGACGATCCAGCGCGAAAAGGTCAGCATCATGGGCGACACCTCGCCCACTGCGAGCCGGGCCGCCACCGCGTTGGCGCCCCAGATCAGCGTGGTGAATACCAGCAGCGGGTAGGCTTGGCCCTGGAGCCAGGGAAGGAAGGAGCCGAAAAAGCCGGCGGAAGGACCTGAACGCATCGAGCGCCGAGCGTATCAGTCCCGGTCGCCGGGCGTGGAATGCGTTCGACAAGCCATGGCTTCCGAAGGCGAATGACATAATTTCCGAGCGGGTGGCCTCGCCGGCAACTCGCGAAGACGGCCGATGCGACGGCATCCTGGCACGCTACATGCAGGATGCTGTGAGCATCGAAAGATCATCGCTGCGGGTTACGGATTGGCGCTACCCTATCACCAGCAAGTTCAACGAAACCGCCGGAAGAGAGACCGTATGAAGCAAATCACCGCCATCGTCAAACCGTTCAAGCTCGACGACGTGCGCGAGGCCCTGGCCGAGGTTGGCGTCACCGGGCTCACCGTGACCGAGGTCAAGGGCTTCGGCCGACAGAAGGGGCACACCGAGCTCTATCGGGGTGCGGAGTACGTGGTCGACTTCCTGCCGAAAATGAAGGTCGAAGTGGTGGTCAACGAGGCCGATGTCGAACGTTGTGTCGACGCGATCGTGAACGCCGCCCGCACGGGCAAGATCGGCGACGGCAAGATCTTCGTGACCAATGTGGAGCGCGTGGTACGCATCCGCACCGGCGAAGAGGACGAAGCCGCCGTCTAGCGCGCTCAGAGCACCTCGGCGAGCTTGTCGCCGCGCGGATGGCGGCCCGCTTCCTCGACCAAGGCTTCGAGCAGGGCCGGGGCTTCGCCACCCGCTCGTATCAACCCCATCTGCCATTCGCCCATGAAGCCCTCGCGCACGCTGTGGGCAAGAAATTCGAGCAGGCCGGCGTAATAGCCCGCGACGTTCAGGATGCCGACCGGCTTGTCGTGGTAGCCGAGCTGGCGCCAAGTCCAGATCTCGAACAGTTCCTCGAAAGTGCCGATGCCGCCCGGCAGGGCGATGAAGGCGTCTGCGCGTTCGCCCATCATGGCCTTGCGCTCGTGCATGGTGTCGACGACGTGCAGTTCGTCGCACAGAGGATTGGCGAGCTCCTTGTCGACCAGGGCCTTCGGAATGATGCCGACCACCCGGCCGCCCGCCGTGCGCGTGGCTTCCGCCACCGTGCCCATCAGGCCGGTGCGGCCGCCGCCGTAGACCAGCTGGCCGCCGCGTTCGCCGATCCAGCGGCCGACCGCCTGGGCCACGGCCGCGAATTCGGTCCGCTCGCCGGGGCGCGAGCCGCAATAAACACAAATCGAGAAACGAGGAGTCATCCCCCGATCATGCCGCGATCGGATGACGCTCAGCTTGCAGTCAGGTCGCGAAACGTTGCCACAACGCAGCCGCCCAGACGCCGCAGCACAGGACGATCGACAGCAGCACCGCGGCGCTGCCCAGGTCCTTGGCGTTCTTGGAAAAGGAGTGCCATTCCGGGCCTACGCGGTTGATGGCGGCTTCGATGCCGGTGTTGAGCAGCTCGACGATCAGCACCAGCATCACGGTCGCGGCAAGAAGCGATACCTCGACCCAGCCGCGGCCCAGCCAGAACGCGGCCGGCAGCATGACGATGGCGCACAGGACTTCCTGGCGGAACGCGGTTTCGCCCCAGCCAGCGCGGAAGCCGTCGAGCGAGATCAGCGTGGCATGCCAGATGCGGTCCAGACCGCGTCGCGACTTCTGCGGATTGACGGGGTCGTTGATGTTGGCGCTCATCTGCGGCTGAGAGGCTTGGAAGGAATCAGGCGGGTACCGGCCCAGGCATCGTGCCAGAACTGGCGCTCGGGGTGGAAGCGCGCGAGCAAGGCCCAGACGATAACCCAGCCGAAGATCAGTACGGAAGATTCGCCCCCACCGAGGTTGAAGGGCGCAATGGCGGCGAGCGGCGGCAGTAACCAGACCCAGCTCAAGAGGTAGCGCAGCAGTGCGCGGCCCTGCGTGAGCGGGCGGCCGAACCGATCCACCACGCGGATGCCCCAGGTCTTCATCGCCAGTGTCTGGCCTTTGGACCAGAACCACACGAAATAGACGCCGAACACGACGAACAGGAAGGCCTGCAGCAGGTGCCGGCGCGAGTCCATCGCATCGCGCATCTGGCCGAGAGTGCTGAACAGCCAACCGGCGACGAACACGACGGCGAAGAGCAGCATGCCTTCGTAGAGCCAGCAGGCCATGCGGCGCCACAGGCTGGGCGCGATCAGGGCGGTGGGTGCGGCCGGTGCGGGTGTTTCGGCGAGAAGCGGTCGGCCGGGATCGGGCCCACCGGGAGAACTGGAAGCCATCGACACCTTGAATCAGGGCGCGGAAGAGGGTTGCTCGCTGACGCGCACCGGCGGCGCGGCAGCGGCGGACGCTTCGACCGGAGGTGTCGAAGACGGGGGTGGTATCTGGGCTTCGGCCGAAACGGGCGGAAAGGCAGGATCCGCTGCCGGAGCAGGACGCGGCGCCGGAGCCACGAGTTGTGGGCGCACGGGCAACGGCGCAGGCGGCGCCAGCTGGATTCGCGGAGTGTGCTGGCCATCGGGCGCGACGGCGGGAAGCGGCGCGAGCTTCTGGGGCGGCACCGGCCGGATTGTCGCGGCAGCGCCCGGCCGAGGCTTCGCGCGCTCGGCCAGCTTGCGTTTTTCTTCCTCGCTCAGAGCCTGATAGGCCTCCCACTTCGCCTTTCGCTCGTCGAGCGGAACCTGCTTGACCTCGGCGAAATTGAACCTGGCCTGCGTTCGCTGCTGATTGCTCAGCGCAGCCCATTCGATCATGCGACTGTGCAGAGTTTCCTGGTCGGCGGGCGGCAGCGTGGCGTAGTTGCGCGACAAGGCCAGCCATTTGCGCTTGTGGGGCTCGGTCAGGCTGTCCCAGTGTGGAGCGAGCGGCTCCAGGGCGCGCTGCTGGCGGGCGGTGAGTTCGCGCCACAACGGCTTGGAAACGACATGTTTCGTGGCTGGCGCCGAGGCCGCTGGCGGTGCTTCCTTGACCTGCGCCTCAGCCGGGAGCGCAACGAAGCTCGAGGCCGCGAGCATCAAGGCGGCACCCACCCAAGTGCCCGCGCCCGACGGGATCGGGCGCAGCAGTGGGGACGCTTTCGCGCAGGAGAGGGTGCGATACGGCATCGGGACAGGCGATCGATCAGCGCTCGGACGGGGCCTCGGTCTTCAGGAACTGGGCGAACCCGGGGTCCGTGTAAGCGGCGGGTGGCAGATCATCGGTCAGCAGGGCCGAATCGAGCTCTGCCAACTCGTTGGCGCGGTTGTCGTCCTGCATCGCGCTGATGACCAGGAGCCCTGCCACGAGTGCGATCAGGGGGACAACCGAGCCGATGCGCGTCCACCAGCCGCTCCCGAGCGTCGCGGTGCCGCCTTTAGCCACGACCGACGATGCCGTGCGGAGCTGCCGCACCGCTTTGCGGCGTCCCACGGCCTGCATGCGGGCGGCGCGCAGGCGTTCACCGATTTCGTGCGGCAGTTCGAGATTGCCGGCCGAAAGCCGGGCGGCCACCCGGCGACCGAATTCCTCCTCGGTCGCGCCAGGGGTGTGCGAAAACGTTGTACTCATAGCGAAATTCCCTTGGCCTTGAGCGCCTTGCTCAAGGCGTGCACAGCACGCGAACAGTGGGTCTTGACGCTGCCTTCGGAACAGCCCATGGCGGCGGCTGTCTCGGCGACGTCCATTTCTTCCCAGTAACGCATCAGGAAGGCCTCGCGTTGACGACCCGGCAAAGCGGCGATTTGTTCCTCGATCGCATGAAAAATCTGTGCCCGCCGGGTGGTGTCTTCCGCGCTCTCGCTTTCCCGGGAGTCCGTCGGCAGCACGAAGTGTTCGAGCAGGTCGAAATCGCCGTTGTCGTCCACCGCCTCGAAATCGCTCAGGTTGGAGAACAGCGCCCGGCGGGTTTTCTGGCGGCGGAACCAGTCCAGGGTGCAGTTCGAGAGGATGCGCTGGAACAGGAGCGGCAATTCATTTGGCGGTTTGTCGCCGTAGTGCTCGGCCAGCTTCATCATGCTGTCCTGCACGATGTCGAGCGCAGCTTCCTCATCCCGCACGTGGTAGACCGAGCGCTTGAAAGCGCGGCGTTCGACGCTCTTCAGGAAATCGGAGAGTTCTTGTTCAGTGGCCAAGCGAGTCCGGCGCAGGAAAGGCGCCGCGTGGGGACGCGTCTCGGGGACGCGTGAGGTTTTTTGTCGCCGCGGATTATGCCTGCGCCCTTGTGGCAGCCATGCGTCGCGCGGGCACCGCCGGTCCAGTGTCATAATCCGCGCTGCAAGTCAAAAGGCAAACGGGTCACGGTCCGGCGGTACGACAAGTCCGCCCATGGCTTTGGCCTCAAGTTTCGACGCGGCTTCACAAGAGCTTGCGAAGGGGCACCCAAGGTTTTTCGTTCCCGAAAAAACGCAAAGGTTCATCATGGAAATCTCAAAGGCGGAACTCGCTTCCGCAGCAGCCGTCACCGGCAGTCAAACGCAAGAACTCATGGGCGCCGAAGTGCTGGTCAAGGCACTGCAGGCCGAAGGCGTGAAGTACGTCTGGGGCTATCCCGGCGGCGCGGTTCTCTACATTTACGACGCGTTCTACAAGCAGGACACCATCCAGCACGTGCTGGTGCGTCACGAACAGGCCGCGGTGCACGCCGCGGACGGCTACGCGCGCGCGACCGGCGACGTCGGCGTGGCGCTGGTGACTTCGGGGCCGGGTTTGACCAATGCGGTCACCGGTATTGCGACTGCTTACATGGACAGCATCCCGATGGTGATCATCTCGGGCCAGGTGCCGACGGCGGCAATCGGGCTCGACGCGTTCCAGGAATGCGATACCGTCGGCATCACGCGGCCGATCGTCAAGCACAACTTCCTCGTCAAGGATCCCAAGGATCTGGCCATGACGATGAAAAAGGCCTTCCACATCGCGCGCAGCGGCCGACCCGGCCCTGTGGTGGTGGATGTGCCGAAGGACGTGTCCTTCAAGAAGGTCAGCTACAACGGCTACCCCGACAAGGTCGAGATGCGCTCCTACAACCCGGTGCGCAAGGGCCACGGCGGCCAGATCCGCAAGGCGCTGCAGCTCCTGCTGAACGCCAAGCGTCCCTACATCTACACCGGCGGCGGCGTGTTGCTCGGCAACGCCACGAACGAGCTGCGCACGCTGGTCGAGATGCTCGGCTACCCGGTCACCAATACGCTGATGGGCTTGGGCGCCTACCCGGCCAGCGACCGCAAGTTCCTCGGCATGCTGGGCATGCACGGGACCATCGAAGCCAACAACGCGATGCAGAGCTGCGACGTGCTGCTGGCCGTCGGTGCGCGGTTCGACGACCGCGTGATCGGCAACCCCAAGCACTTCGCGCAGAACGAACGCAAGATCATCCATATCGACATCGACCCGTCGAGCATCTCGAAGCGCGTCCGGGTCGATATTCCGATCGTCGGCGATGTGAAGGACGTGCTGACCGAGCTGATCTCGATGATCAAGGAGAGCAGCACCCGGCCCGACGCGGCGGCGCTCTCCGGCTGGTGGGAGACCATCGAGGGCTGGCGCAGCAAGGACTGTCTCAAATATGACCGCGGCAACAAGGACGTGATCAAGCCGCAGTACGTGGTCGAGACCCTCTGGAACATGACCAAGGATGCCGATACGTACATCACATCGGACGTCGGCCAGCACCAGATGTGGGCCGCCCAGTACTACCGCTTCGACGAGCCGCGCCGCTGGATCAATTCCGGCGGCCTGGGCACGATGGGCGTGGGCATTCCCTACGCGATGGGCATCAAGCTCGCCAAGCCCGAATCGGAAGTGTTCTGCATCACGGGCGAAGGATCGGTGCAGATGTGCATCCAGGAGCTGTCGACGTGCCTGCAGTACAACACGCCGATCAAGATCTGTTCGCTCAACAACCGCTATCTCGGCATGGTGCGGCAGTGGCAGGAGATCGAGTATTCGGGCCGCTACAGCCACAGCTACATGGACGCGCTGCCCAACTTCGTGAAGCTGGCCGAGGCCTATGGCCACGTCGGCATGCTGATCGAACGCCCGCAGGACGTGGAACCCGCGCTGCGCGAGGCGCGAAAGCTCAAGGACCGCACCGTGTTCATGGACTTCCGCACCGACCCCACCGAGAACGTGTTCCCGATGGTCAAGGCCGGCATGGGCATCACTGAAATGCTGCTGGGCTCCGAGGACCTTTAAACAGACGAAACGCCGGCCCGCGACGCGGACCGGTTCCTTGTTCAACCTTTTCCCGACGAATCTATTGCTTGTCGAGCCCGCGCATTACCGTGCGCGGGGGAGGGCGGCGAAAAGAGGAGTCCTGCTGACATGAAACACATCATTGCCGTGCTGCTCGAGAACGAGCCCGGCGCACTCTCCCGCGTCGTGGGCCTGTTCTCGGCCCGCGGATACAACATCGAGTCGTTGACCGTTGCGCCCACCGAGGACGCGAGCCTGTCGCGCATGACCATCGTCACCGCCGGTTCCGACGACGTGATCGAGCAGATCACCAAGCACCTGAACCGCCTGATCGAAGTCGTCAAGGTTGTCGACCTGACCGAAGGCGCCTACACCGAGCGCGAGCTCATGATGGTGAAGGTGCGCGCGGTCGGCAAGGAGCGCGAAGAGATGATGCGGATGGCGGAGATCTTCCGCGGCCGCATCATCGACGTGACCGACAAGAGCTACACCATCGAGCTCACCGGCGACCACGGCAAGAACGACGCCTTTCTCGAGGCCATCGACCGTGGCGCCATTCTCGAAACCGTCCGCACCGGCGCCAGCGGCATCGGCCGCGGCGAACGCGTCCTGCGCGTCTGACACACAGCCCGTTTCACATCCACCGAATCTACGAAGGAGCAACCATCATGAAGGTCTATTACGACAAGGACGCCGATCTGAGCCTCATCAAGGGCAAGACGGTCGCGATCATCGGCTACGGCAGCCAAGGCCATGCGCACGCGCAGAACCTCAACGACAGCGGCGTGAAGGTCGTCGTCGGCCTGCGCAAGGGCGGCGCCTCCTGGCCCAAGGTCGAGAAGGCCGGCCTCAAGGTCGCCGAAGTCGCGGACGCCGTGAAGTCGGCCGACGTGGTCATGATCCTCTTGCCCGACGAGCAGATCGCCAACGTCTACAAAAACGACGTCGCGCCGAACATCAAGGAAGGCGCGTCTCTCGTGTTCGCGCACGGCTTCAACGTGCACTACGGCTTCGTGCAGCCGCGCGCCGACCTCGACGTCTGGATGGTGGCGCCGAAGGCCCCCGGCCACACCGTGCGCAGCACCTACACCCAGGGGGGCGGCGTGCCGCACCTGATCGCGGTGCACGCCGACAAGACCGGCAAGGCGCGCGATCTGGCCCTGTCCTACGCCACCGCCAACGGCGGCGGCAAGGCCGGCATCATCGAGACCAACTTTCGCGAAGAGACCGAGACCGATCTGTTCGGCGAACAGGCCGTGCTGTGCGGCGGTACCGTCGAACTCATCAAGGCCGGCTTCGAGACGCTGGTGGAAGCCGGCTACGCGCCCGAGATGGCCTACTTCGAGTGCCTGCACGAGCTGAAGCTGATCGTCGACCTGATCTACGAAGGCGGCATCGCCAACATGAACTACTCGATCTCGAACAACGCCGAGTACGGCGAGTACGTGACGGGTCCGCGCATCGTGACCGACGAAACCAAGAAGGTCATGAAGCAGGTCTTGAAGGACATCCAGACCGGCGAATACGCCAAGAGCTTCGTGCTGGAGAACGCGGGCGGTGCACCCACGCTGATCAGCCGCCGTCGCCTGAATTCCGAACACCAGATCGAAGTGGTCGGCGAGAAGCTGCGCGCGATGATGCCCTGGATCAAGAAGAACAAGCTGGTCGACCAGACCCGCAACTGATCCGGCTTTCGCCTCGACAAGGGCCACCCGCGCGGTGGCCCTTTTTCTTGGATGCCGCGTGAGCGGCTGAACTACACTGCCACCGATCCATGCATGACGACACGCTCCCCGACGAAGTTGCGCCGCGCAAGCGCCGCAAGGGCATCTACATCCTGCCGAACCTCTTCACGCTGGCGGCGCTTTTCGGCGGCTTCTACTCGGTCGTGATGGCCATGAATGCGCGCTTCGACCTCGCGGCGCTCGGCGTGTTCGCCGCCATGATCCTCGACAGCCTGGATGGCCGCGTCGCGCGCATGACCAACACGCAAAGCGCGTTCGGCGAGCAGATGGATTCGCTGTCCGACATGGTGTCCTTCGGCGCCGCGCCGGCATTGATCGCCTACGAATGGTCGCTCAAGGGCCTCGGCCGCTGGGGTTGGATCGCCGCATTCGTCTATTGCGCATGCGCGGCCTTGCGCCTGGCGCGCTTCAACGTCAACACGGGGGTGGTCGACAAGCGCTGGTTCCAGGGCTTGCCCTCGCCAGCGGCGGCGGCGCTGGTGGCCGGCTTCATCTGGCTCATGACCGAATGGGGCAAGCGCGGCGGCGAGGTGCTGTATCTGTCCTGGCAGCAGATCACCTGGATCACCTTCGGCTTCACGCTCTACGCCGGCCTGTCGATGGTGACCAATGCGCCGTTCTACAGTTTCAAGGACATCCAGGTGAAGAAGAGCGTGCCCTTTGCCGTGATCGTGCTGATCGCGCTCGCCATCGCAGTCGTCAACATCCATCCGCCGACGGTGCTGTTCGGCATCTTCGTGGCCTATGGCCTGAGCGGCTACGCGGTCTACGGCTGGCGCAAGGCCAAGGGCCAGCATGTGAGCGTGATCAGCACCTCGACCGACGAGCCCGACGAGCGCGGCCTGCACAAGTGATTCGGGCTGTGCTACATTCCCCGCTCCCATGAACAAGATTTCGCTGGCCCTACTACTGATCCCCTACGGGCGGAGTCGGTAGCGCACGCGCAAATCCCTGACCACGGCCCGTTCGCACCAGCAACGGGCCGTTTGTTTTGGGGTTGCTGGTTGATCCTCCAACCAAGCGAGAAATACCAGATGTTGAAGCAACCCGACCGCAAGTACCGCGCCTTTGCACCCATCGGCCTCAAGGACCGCACCTGGCCCGACGCCGTGCTGACGCAGGCTCCGATCTGGCTGTCGACGGACCTGCGAGATGGCAACCAGGCGCTGGTGGAGCCGATGGACATCGCCCGCAAGATGCGCATGTTCGAGATGCTGGTGGCGATCGGGTTCAAGGAGATCGAGGTCGGCTTTCCCTCGGCCTCGCAGGTCGAGTTCGACTTCGTGCGAAAGCTGATCGAGGAAGACCACATTCCCGACGATGTGACGATCCAGGTGCTCACGCAGGCGCGCGACCATCTGATCGAGCGCACCTTCGAGTCGCTGCAGGGCGCGCCGCGCGCGATCGTGCACCTCTACAACGCCGTGGCGCCGGTCATGCGCCGCGTGGTGCTCGGCATGGACGAAGACCAGATCGTCGAGCTTGCGACCACGCATGCGCGCATGTTGAACGAACTCGCTGCCAAGCAGCCGGCGACCGAGTGGACCTTCCAGTACTCGCCTGAAATGTTCTCCGGCACCGACCTCGCCTTCTCCAAGCGGGTGGTGGATGCGGTCACCGAGGTGTGGGCACCGACGCCTGAGCGCAAGTGCATCATCAACCTGCCGTCGACGGTCGAGCATTCGACGCCCAACATCTTCGCGGACATGATCGAGTGGATGCACCGCAAGCTCGCACGCCGCGATGCGATCGTGCTCTCGGTGCATCCGCACAACGACCGCGGCACGGGCACCGCGGCCGGCGAATTCGCGCTGATGGCGGGCGCGGACCGCATCGAGGGCTGCCTGTTCGGCAACGGCGAGCGCACCGGCAATCTCGACCTGGTGAACGTGGCGCTCAACCTCTATACCCAGGGCGTGCCCCCCGGACTCGACTTCTCGACCATCGACGAGATCCGGACGACCGTCGAGCACTGCAATCAGTTGCCGGTGCATCCGCGCCATCCGTACGTGGGCGATCTGGTCTACACCTCTTTTTCCGGTTCGCACCAGGACGCGATCAAGAAGGCCTTTGCCACGCGCAAGGACGGCGACATCTGGGACATGCCCTACCTGCCGATCGATCCCAAGGACGTGGGCCGCAGCTACGAAGCCGTCATCCGCGTCAACAGCCAGTCGGGCAAGGGCGGCATCGCATACTTGCTCGAAAGCGAGTACGGGCTCGAACTGCCTCGTCGCCTGCAGATGGAGTTCAGCCAGGCCGTGCAGCGCGTGATGGACGTCAACGGCAAGGAACTCACGGCGGTCGACCTCTGGCAGCTGTTCGAGCGCGAGTACCGCATCCAGGACGAGACCGGCCCGCAGCACCGCGTGCTCGAGGAGCAGGGCGAGGGCGCCGATGCCTCCTTTGTGCTGCGCGCCGACTTGCCGTGGGACGGTGGTATTCGAAAGATCGAAGGCCGCGGCAACGGGCCGATCGATGCCTTCATCCATGCTTTGGCCGGCGCCACCGGGCACTCGATCCGAGTGATCGACTACCACCAGCACGCGATCGGCGCCGGCGCCGATGCGCAGGCGGTGGCTTATCTGGAGCTGCGGGTCGACGAGGCGCAGACCCTGTTCGGTGTCGGCATGGACGCGAACATCATCTCGGCTTCGCTCAAGGCGATCGTTTCGGGCCTCGAGCGAGCCCGGGCACGGGGCGCACGCAGCGCACAATCCATGGCTGAAGCCGCCTGACAAGAAGGAGATCCACGATGGCCGACAAACTCATCATTTTCGACACGACCTTGCGCGACGGCGAGCAGTCGCCGGGTGCCTCGATGACAAAGGACGAAAAACTGCGCATCGCGCGCCAGCTCGAGCGCCTGCGGGTCGACGTCATCGAGGCGGGCTTTCCGGCCAGCTCGAACGGTGATTTCGAAGCCGTCATGGCGATCGCCAACGCGATCAAGGAGTCGACGGTGTGCGGCCTGTCGCGGGCCAACGACCGCGACATCTCGCGCGCGGCCGAAGCCCTGAAGGGCGCGGCCAGCGGCCGCATCCACACCTTTATCGCGACTTCGCCGCTGCACATGGAGAAGAAGCTGCGCATGTCGCCCGACGAAGTGTTCGAGCAAGCAAAGCTTGCCGTGCGTTTCGCGCGCAACCTGGTGGGCGACGTCGAGTTCAGCCCGGAGGACGGCTACCGCAGCGACGTCGACTTCCTGTGCCGCGTGCTGGAAGCCGTCATCCACGAGGGCGCGACCACCATCAACGTGCCCGACACCGTCGGCTACGCCGTGCCGGAGCTCTACGGCAACTTCATCAAGACCTTGCGCGAGCGCATCCCGAACAGCGACAAGGCTGTCTGGTCCGTGCACTGCCACAACGACCTGGGCATGGCGGTCGCCAACTCGCTGGCGGGCGTGAAGATCGGCGGCGCGCGGCAGGTCGAGTGCACCATCAACGGCCTCGGCGAGCGCGCCGGCAACTGCTCGCTCGAAGAGATTGTGATGGCCGTGAAGACGCGAAAGGACTACTTCGGCCTGGATCTCGGCATCGACACCCGGCACATCGTTGCCGCCAGCCGCATGGTCAGCCAGACGACCGGTTTTGTGGTGCAGCCCAACAAGGCGGTGGTGGGCGCCAATGCCTTCGCCCACGCATCGGGCATCCACCAGGATGGCGTGCTCAAGGCGCGCGACACTTACGAAATCATGCGTGCCGAGGACGTGGGCTGGACTGCCAACAAGATCGTGCTCGGCAAGCTGAGTGGTCGCAACGCCTTCAAGCAGCGTCTGCAGGAACTCGGCGTGACGATGGAGAGCGAGGCCGACATCAACGCCGCGTTCGCGCACTTCAAAGAACTGGCCGATCGAAAAAGTGAAATATTTGACGAAGATATCCTTACACTTGTAAGCGCCGAGGAGCATTCACACGTTGCGGAACAGTTTAGTTTTGTATCCTTGTCGCAGCACAGCGAAACCGGCGAGCGGCCTCAGGCGCGAATCGTTTTCACGGTGCATGGCAAGGAAGTTACGAGCGAGTCGGATGGCAATGGCCCGGTTGATGCTTCGCTGAAGGCCATCGAGGCCCATGTAAAGAGCGGGGCGGAGATGGTGCTGTATTCGGTCAATGCCATCAGCGGATCGACGGAGAGTCAGGGTGAAGTCACGGTGCGTTTGCAGAATGCGGGTCGGGTCGTCAATGGCGTAGGGGCCGATCCAGACATCGTGGTGGCATCGGCCAAGGCTTATTTGAGTGCGCTCAACAAGTTACAGAGCCAAGCTGAGAGAGTGGCGGCACAAGGTTAGTTCTTGCGACGGATCCTTTGGTTCTAATGAAGAAAGGGATGCAAGTAACTGATATTGCGTGTCTTTTTTGATTTGGATACACTGCGGTTTCTATTCGTCCCGCTGGAGAGTTTTTGATGCCCGAAGCCCGTTCCTGCCGAGTTTCCAGCCAGCGGTTCCTTCTCGCATTCCGCCTTGTCGCCGTCGCGCTCTGCGCCACGGCGTTTTTGCTGCCCGCAGCAGAAGCAGCCAAGAAGGCACCGGCCGGCAAGAAAATCCAGCAGGTGAGTGCCGACAACAAGCGCAGCAGTGTCAAGTCGGAATCCAAGCGCAGCGCCAAGGATGACAGCAAGGCCGACCGGGTCGTGAGCGGCGGGCGCAACGTGGTGGCTTCGATCCGCAAGCGGGGCGGCAAGACGGTGGTTGCGGTGCAGCGGCGTTCGGTGGTGCGCGTGGTCGAAGCGCCGGGCCGGCAGTCTTTCGGCCAGCTGGCCGGCCTGCACAGCACCGAAGACGCGCTCGACCTGAAATCCAGCGTGGCGCTGGTGATCGACCAGGACACGCGCGAGGTCCTCTTCAGCAAGAACGACCACGCCGTGCTGCCCATCGCTTCGCTGACCAAGCTCATGACGGGGCTGATCATCAGCGAAGCGCGCCTTCCTTCCGACGAACTGATCACCATCAGCCAGGATGACGTGGACACCGAAAAAGGAAGCCGTTCACGCCTGACGGTCGGCACCACGCTGCCGCGCGGCGAACTTCTGCACCTGGCGTTGATGTCGAGCGAAAACCGCGCGGCGCATGCGCTCGGACGCACCTATCCAGGCGGCCTGGCCACCTTCGTGAGCGTCATGAACGCCAAGGCCAAGATGCTCGGCATGAAGGACACGCGCTACGTCGAGCCCACCGGGCTCTCGAGCCGCAATCAGTCGAGCGCGCAAGACCTGGCCCTGCTGGTCAATGCCGCCTATGCCGACGCCACGGTGCGCCAACTCTCCACCTCGCCCGAGTACCAGGTCGAAGTCGGCAGCCGCGTGCTGCAGTACAACACTACGAATCGCCTGGTCAAGAACCCGGATTGGGACATCGGCCTACAAAAGACCGGCTACATCTCGGAAGCCGGCCAATGCCTCGTGATGCAGACCAAGATCGCCGGCCGCAAGCTGATCATGGTGTTCCTCGATTCGGCCGGCAAGTTCGGGCGCATCGGCGATGCGGAGCGCGTGCGCCGCTGGGTCGAAGCCACCCACAACATGGCGAATCCGGCTGTACAGCAGCAGGCCGCTGCAACGCACGTCGCGAGCTGAGCCTGCCGGCCCGATGAATCAGGCTGCAGCGGGCGTGTTCGCGTTGTAGCCGAGCGCGCTCGAGATTTCGTTGGCGGTGGCCTGCAGCTTCGGCAGCCACCCGTCGTCGAGCCGATCTGCCGGCGCCGAGATCGACAACCCCGCAACCAGCTTCCCCTGATCGTCGTAGATGCCTGCGGCCATGCAGCGCACGCCGAGCTCGAGCTCCTCGTTGTCGCGGGCAATGCCGTACTGGCGGGCCTTGGAAAGCTCGCGTTCCAGCGCCGGCAACTGAGTGATGCTGTTGCGCGTATGGCCGGCCAGGCCGGTTCGCGTGGCATAGCTGCGCACGCGCTGGGGTTCGTCGAGCGCGAGGAACAGCTTGCCCGTCGATGTGAGGTGCAGCGGCGCCCGGCCGCCGATGGCGCGCACCACCTGCATGCCCGAGCGCTCGCTGTAGGCGCGTTCGATATAGACGATCTCGTCACCCTGGCGCATGCTGAGGTTCACCGGCTGCTGCGTGAGCTTGTGCAGCTCGCGCATCGGCGCCATCGCGGCGTCGCGCACGTTGAGCCGACCCTTGACCAGGTTGCCGAGCTCCAGCAGGCGCATGCCGAGCCGGTAGCTGCCGGCCTCCGGCCGGTCGACGAAGCGGCCGACGGCCAAGTCGTTCAGGATGCGGTGGGTGGTGGATGGGTGCAGGCCCGTCTTCTCGCTGATTTCCTTCAGAGAGATGGCTTCTTCCCGGGATGCCAAGACGTCGATCAGCGCGAACATGCGCTCGATCACTTGGATGACCGGCACGGCCGGAACGTCTGATTGGTGTTTTCTCATGGGCAACGCGGTGTGGAACCGGCTGCCATTTTACTTGGTGAAATGGGTCGGCGCTTGCCAGCGGCCGTCGATCAGCACTTCATGCGGGGCAAAACGGGCCTTGTAGTTCATCTTGGCGCTGCCCTCGATCCAGTAGCCGAGGTAGACGTGGGCGAGGCCCAGCTTGCGGGCCTGCTCGATCTGCCACAGCACGCTGTAGTTGCCGTAGCCCGCTCCCGCCTCCGGCTCGTAGAAGGTGTAGACCGCGGAGATTCCGTCGTTCAGCACGTCGAGGATCGACACCATCTTCAAGGCGCCCGCGCTGCCGTCCGGCCGGGTTTCGCGAAACTCAACCAGCCGCGAGTTGACCCTGCTTTGCAGCAGGAACTGGGTGTATTGATCGATGCTGTCGTGATCCATGCCGCCGCCGGCATGGCGGCCGTTCTGGTAGCGAAGATAGAGCTGGTAGTGCTCGGGCACGAAGCAGAGCTTGAGCACGCGGGCCTGCAGATCGGCATGGCGCGCCAAGGCACGGCGCTGGCTGCGATTGGGCTTGAATTCGCTCGCCAGCACGCGCAACGGTATGCAGGCGCTGCAGCCGTCGCAATGCGGCCTGTAGGTGAACATTCCGCTGCGCCGGAAGCCGGCGAGCACCAGGTCCGAGTACGCGTCGTTGTGGATCAGGTGGCTCGGCGTCGCGACCTGCGAGCGCGCCTGCCTGTCCGGCAGATAGCTGCACGGATAGGGCGCTGTCGCGTAGAACTGCAGCGTGTGGAGCGGGAGATCCTTGAGGTGCGTCACGTCGTGAAGGAAGGTCGCGCAGGCAGGAGTTCGGACCAGTATACGGGCTCGAAACGCCACGCCGGGCCTGCTTGCAGGCGTGCGTCGGCCACATGCGACAGAAAGCGTTCGCGCGGCACCTCGCGCGCGCCCAGGCTGGCCAGGTGGCCCGTGTTCTGCTGGCAGTCGATCATCGCGATGCCGTGTCGCCGGCAGAACGAGACCAGCGCCGCCAGCGCGATCTTGGACGCGTCGGGCCGGCGGGCGAACATCGATTCGCCGAAGACTGCGCGGCCGATCGCCACGCAGTACAGGCCGCCGGCGAGTTGGCCGTCGATCCAGGTTTCGACGCTGTGCGCATGGCCGGTGCGGTGCAGGGCCGTGTAGGCGCGCACCATCTCGGGCAGGATCCAGGTGCCGGTCTGGCCGATGCGCGGCGCCTGCGAGCAGGCCTCGATCACCGCCTCGAAGCGGTGATCGATGCGAATCTCGCAGCCGGAGGTGACGCGGAAACGCTCCAGCGTCTTGCGCAGCGAACGGTGAAGCCTGAAGCCGGCGGTTTCGAGCACCATTCGCGGATCGGGGCTCCACCAGAGGATCGGCTGGCCCTCGCTGAACCACGGGAAGATGCCGTTGGCGTAGGCGTGAAGGAGGCTGGCGACATCGAGCCCGCCGCCCGCGGCCAGAAGGCCGGGCACGGGGTCGGATTCGCCCCAGGCCGAAGCGGCATCGGGCAGGGGGTCACCGGGGGCAAGCCAGGGCAGTTGCATGGTCGAAGGTATACACGGCTTCCGTAGACGCGCTGTCGTCGCAAGCCGAATTTGCCTGAAGCCCCTATAGTCGTTCCCGCATTCGCAGCCATCGCTCAAGCAAAAAGGACCACGGTGAGCACAGAAACCAATCCCATGCGCTTCGGCAGCGGCCAGGCCGTTCGACGACTCGAAGACGAGAGCCTCCTGGCAGGCGCCGGCCGCTTCACTGACGACGTCACGCTACCGAATCAGACCTTTCTGGCCTTCGTCCGTTCCCCATATCCGCACGCGCAGCTGGCTTCGATCGACACCGCGTCGGCCGCCGCCATGCCCGGCGTGCTTCGCATCCTCACCGGTGCGGAGCTGCACGGCGCCGGCGTCAAGCCCCTGCCGGGCGCAGCGGGCTTCACGCGCGCCGACGGGACCGACTGCGCGGCGCCGCCGCGGCACGTGCTGGCGCTCGACCGGGTTCGTTTCGTCGGCGAGCCGGTGGCTGCCGTGATCGCTGAAACTGAGCGCGAGGCGCGGGATGCCGCCGAGGCGGTGATGGTCGACTACGAAGCGCTGCCGATGGTGGTCGACCTCGCCGGCGCGACGGCGGACGGCGCGCCCCTGGTCTGGGACGAGGCCACCGGCAACATCGCCGCCGAGATGCGCCACGGCAGCAGGGAAGCAACGAGCGCCGCCTTCGCCAAGGCCAGCCACCTGGTCGCGCTCGACGTCGTCAACCAGCGCGTGGTCGCCCTCACCATCGAGCCGCGCTCGGTGCTGGCCGATTTCGATGCCGCCTCGGAGCGGATCACCCTGCGCATGAGCACCCAGATGCCCTCGGGCGTGCGCAATTCGATTTGCGACGCGATCGGCCTGCCCAAGGAGCAGGTGCGCGTGGTGGTGGGCGATGTCGGCGGCGGCTTCGGCATGAAGACCAGCGCCTATCCGGAAGACATCGTCGTGGCCTTTGCCGCGCGCGCGGTGCGGCGGCCGGTGAAGTGGGTGGCCGACCGCAGCGAGGAATTCCTTTCGAGCTGGCACGGTCGCGACATCGAGGCCCGAGCCGAGCTGGCGCTCGATGCCAGCGGCAAGATCCTCGGGCTGCGCATCAGGACCTTGGCCAATGTCGGCGCCTACGCGGGCGGCACCGGCGTCGCGATCCAACTGCTGATCGGCCCCTGGGTGCAGACCAGCGTCTACGACATCCAGACCATCGACTTCCATTTCCATGCGGTGCTGACCCATACCGCGCCGACGGGTGCCTACCGCGGCGCCGGACGGCCGGAAGCGATCTATACCATCGAGCGGCTGATGGACGAGGCCGCGCGCCAGACCGGCATCGACCGCCTCGAGCTGCGCCGGCGCAACTTCATCCAGCCGGCGCAGATGCCCTACACGAACCCGATGCAGCAGACCTACGACAGCGGCAAGTTCGAGTCGGTGATGGACCAGGCGCTGAAGCTGGCCGACTGGCAGGGCTTCGATGCGCGCGCGGCGGAGTCCAAGCGCCAGGGCCGGCTGCGCGGGCTCGGCATCGCCACCTTCCTCGAATGGACCGGCGGCAACGTGTTCGAGGAGCGCGTGACGGTCTCGGTGCAGGCCGACGGAGTCATCGAAGTGTTCTCCGCCGTCAATGCGATGGGGCAGGGCATCGCGACCACGCTGGCGCAGCTGGCGGTCGATGCCTTCGGCGTGCCGATCGAGAAGGTGCGCATCGTGCTGGGCGACACCGACCGCGGCGACGGCTTCGGCAGCGCCGGCTCGCGCTCGCTCTTCACCGGCGGCTCGGCCGTTCGCGTGGGCGCGGAACGCACCATCGACAAGGCGAAGGAGCTCGCGGCGCAGGAACTCGAAGTGGCGCCGGCGGACGTGGCGTACGCGGCCGGCGTCTTCAAGGTCGCCGGCACCGATCTACAGATCGACCTGTTCACCCTGGCCGGACGGCAGCCGGATCGGCAGATCTTCGTCGACTCCACCAGCGCCGTCGCCGGCCCGACCTGGCCCAACGGCTGCCACATCTGCGAGGTCGAGATCGATCCGCCCACCGGCGATGTGAGCGTGCTGATCTACGCTTCCGTCAACGATGTCGGCCGCGTGGTCAACCCGATGATCGTTCGCGGCCAGCTCGAAGGCGGCGCCGTGCAGGGCATCGGCCAGGCCCTGTGCGAGCGCGTGGTCTACGACATCGAAACCGGCCAGCCGCTGACCGGCAGCCTGATGGACTACGCCGCGCCGCGCGCCGACATCATTGCCTCGATGTTCAAGACCGAGATGGACCAGAGCACGCCCTGCCTCAACAACCCGCTGGGCGTGAAGGGCGTCGGCGAGCTGGGCACCATCGGCGCCACGCCGGCGATCGTCAATGCGGTGGCCGACGCGCTGGCGCGCAACGGCATGGGCGGGCTCACGCCTCGCCTGGACATGCCGCTCACGCCGGCGCGCATGTGGGCGCTCATGCAGCCGGGGCCTTGAAGCGCTTCAGAACTCTTCCAGCGGCAGCCCCACGTAGTTCTCCGCCAGCGAGGTCGAAGCGGCGCGCGAGTGCACCAGGTAGTCGAGCTCGGCTTCCTGGATCTTCTGGCCGAACTCCCCGGTTTCCGGGAAGCGGTGCATCAGCGAGGTGAACCACCACGAGAAGCGCTCGGCCTTCCAGACCCGGCGCAGGCAGAGGTCGGAGTAGCGGTCTAGCGCCGAGGCGCTGCGTTCGCGGTAGAAGATCTCGAAGGCGCGCGACAGGTAACCGACGTCGGCGGTCGCCAGGTTCAGGCCCTTGGCGCCGGTGGGCGGCACGATGTGGGCCGCATCGCCGGCCAGGAACAGGCTGCCGAAGCGCATCGGCTCGGCGACGAAGCTGCGCAGCGGCGCGATGCTTTTTTCGAGCGAGGGCCCGGTCACGAGCCGCTCGCGCGCTTCGGGGTCGAGGCGCAGCCGCAGTTCGTTCCAGAACGCCTCGTCGCTCCAGTTCTCCACGCGCTCCTCGACCGGCACCTGCACGTAGTAGCGGCTGCGGGTGGCGCTGCGCATGCTGCACAGCGCAAAGCCGCGCTGCGTGTTGGCGTAGATCAGCTCGTGCGACACCGGCGGAACGTCGGCCAGCACGCCCAGCCAGCCGAAGGGATAGACCTTTTCGTAGGTGTGGATCGCGCCTGCCGGCACGCTGGCTCGGCTCACGCCGTGGTAGCCGTCGCAGCCGGCGATGAAGTCGCACTCGATCTCGTGCGTGGCTCCGTCCTTCTCGTAGCGCACGCGCGGCTTCCCCGTGTCGAAGTCGTGCAGGCTGACCGGCGAAGCGCCGTAGATGGTGGTCAGGCCTTCCGCCTCGCGTGCATTCATCAAGTCGTGGGTCACCTCGGTCTGCCCATAGACCGTGACCTGCTTGCCGCCGGTCAGGCCATGCATGTCGATGCGATGGCGCGCGCCCTTGAACAGCAGCTCGATGCCTTCGTGCGGCAGGCCCTCGGCCTTGGCGCGCGCGTCGACGCCGGCGCGCTGGAGCAGGTCCATGGTGATCTGCTCCAGCACGCCGGCCCGGATGCGGCCCAGCACGTAGTCGCCGGTCTGGCGCTCGATGATGATGTTGTCGATGCCGGCCTTGTAGAGCAGCTGGCCGAGCAAGAGGCCGGCCGGGCCCGCGCCGATGATGGCGACCTGTGTGCGCATGCGTGTCTCCTGGTTGCTTGGCCCCAAGCGTAGGACGATGCGATCTCCCCGGATCGCCGCAATGCCATCCTCTGTGCGATGATGCAGCGGCCTGCGCGATCATCGCGCAACACTTCGCGCCATGACCATCGCCAAACCCGACTTCATCGAGGGCATCGCCAAGGGCATGGCCGTGCTCGAGAGCTTCGACACCGAGCGCCAACGCCTCAATGCCACGCTGGCGGCCGAGCGCGCCGGCCTGACGCGCGCCGCCGCGCGGCGCCACTTGCTGACGCTTGCGCACCTCGGCTATCTCGAAACCGACGGCAGCTATTTCTGGATGGCGCCGAAGGTGCTGCGCTTCTCGGGCAGCTACCTCGCCTCGTCGCGGCTGCCGCGCGCGCTGCAGCCCACGCTCAACCGGCTCGCGGCGCAGACCGGAGAGTCCTTTTCGGCCGTGGTGCTCGATGGCGAGGAGGTGGTCATCATCGCGCGCAGCGGCAGCTATGGCACGCCGACCCGCGTGCTGGCCTACGGGCTGCACCTCGGCGCGCGCCTTCCGGCCCATGCGACCTCGACGGGCCGCGTGCTGCTGGCCGCCATGAGCGCCGCGCAGCTCGCGCAATGGCTCAAGGGCCGCAGCCTGCCGCGCCTCACGCCACGCACCATCACCCAGGCGCGCGTGCTGCGCCAGCGCATCGCCCAGGTGCGCAGGGACGACTTCTGCTTCGCGAGCGAGGAACACGAGCTCGGCGTGCAGGCGCTGGCCGTGCCGCTGCGCGACATGCAGGGCCACACCGTGGCGGCGCTCAATGTCGTGTTGTCGGGCATGCGTCACTCCGAAGAGGCGCTGCGCCGCGACATGCTGCCGCTGTTGTTCGAAGCGGCGCGCGAGGTCAGGGCGCTTCTGTGAACGCGCTTGAACTTCGCCGCCGCTACGATCTCGAACCGCCTTTGTGCGGATGAACGAACGATGCGACTGCTTCTGCTCGAAGACGACGTGATGATCGGCGAGACCGTGCTCGACCTGCTGCGCGCCGAGAACTACGCGCTCGACTGGGTCAAGGACGGCGATGCTGCCGACACCGCGCTGCGCACGCAGCAGTACGACCTGGTGCTGCTCGACCTCGGCGTGCCGCGCCGCGACGGGCTTGAGGTGCTGCGCGCGCTTCGTGCCCGTAAGCAGCGCATGCCGGTGCTGATCGCCACCGCGCGCGATTCCGTGCAGCAGCGCATCGAGGGGCTGGACGCCGGGGCCGACGACTATGTGCTGAAGCCCTACGACCTCGACGAATTGCTGGCGCGCATCCGCGCCCTGCTGCGCCGCGCGTCGGGGCGGGCCGAGCCGGTCTACGAGCACCTGGGCGTGAGCATCAATCCGTCGACGCGCGAGGTCGCCGTGGGCGGCCAGCCGGTGGTGCTGTCGGCGCGCGAATGGGCGGTGCTCGAACCGCTGATCGCGCGGCCCGGCATGGTGCTTTCGCGCGCGCAGCTCGAAGAAAAGCTCTACGGCTGGAAGGACGAGATCAGCAGCAACGCGGTCGAGGTCTATGTGCACGGGCTGCGCAAGAAGCTCGGTGCAGACCTCATTCGCAACGTGCGAGGGGTCGGCTACATGGTGCCGAAGGAATGATGCGCGCAGCGCCGGGCCGCCCCAAGCAAGCGCTCGCCCCCAAGGGGCTGAGGCCTGCGGCTCCAAGCCTGCCTGTGCAGGCTTGGACAGGCCGAAGGGTCGCTGCGTCTCGCGGCGACTCGTCCAGCGAGGACACGCAGTGCCGAGCGTGGGGGCCGACATGAAGTCCTTACGCGCGCGTCTTCTGTGGTTCCTGTTGGCTGCCATCGTGCTCGCGGCCGGCACCCAGGCCTTCGTCGCCTACCGCACCGTGCTCAAGGAAGCCGACGAGATCTTCGACTACCACATGCAGCAGATGGCGTTCTCGTTGCGCGCGGGCCTTCCGCCCAGCGCGGCCGTGGGCGGGCTCGGCGGTGACGAGGAGAACTTCGAATTCGTCGTGCAAATATGGACGGCCGACGGCGTGCGCATCTTCGAATCGGCCGCGCGCGCCGCGCTGCCGCAGCGCGCGGTGCTGGGCTTCTCGAACGTGCAGGCGCGCGGCACCACCTACCGGGTGTTCTCGATCCAGAGCGCCGGGCTGGTGATCCAGGTGGCGCAGGACATGGCGGCGCGCCGCACCATGGCGGGCACGCTCGCGCTGCGCACCGTCGGGCCGATCGCGCTGGCGGCGCCCCTGCTGATGCTGGTGGTGTGGTGGGTGGTGAGCCGCTCGCTGGCACCGGTGGCGCGCGTGCGCGGCCAGGTCGCTTCGCGGCAGGCCGACGACCTGTCGCCGGTCAGCGAAAGCGGCCTGCCCGAAGAAGTGCGCCCGCTGGTGCACGAACTCAACCTGTTGTTCGATCGTGTGCGCCGCGCCTTCGAGGCGCAGAAGCACTTCGTGGCCGATGCGGCGCACGAATTGCGCTCGCCGCTCGCGGCCTTGAAGCTGCAGGTCCAGAGCCTGCAGCGCGCGCCCGACGATGCCGCGCGCGAACTCGCCATCGGCCGGCTGGCAGCCGGCATCGACCGGGCGACGCGGCTGGTCGAGCAGATGCTCGCGCTGGCGCGGCATGAAGCCAGTGCCGCCGCCGGCGCCGGCGCGGAGCCGGTGGATCTGCGGGAGATCGCGCGGCTCGCGATCTCCGATGCCATTGCCGCCGCCCAGGCACGCCGGATCGACATCGGCATGGCGCGCGCGGATGCCGCCGAGCTACGCGGCCAGGCCGAGGCCTTGCGCACGCTGCTGCGCAACCTGCTCGACAACGCCGTGAAGTACACGCCCGAGGGCGGCCGCGTCGATGTCGGCATCGCGGCCTCGGCCGAGGGCGTGGAACTCAGCGTGGAGGACAGCGGCCCGGGCCTGCCGGCAGAGGAGCGCTCGCGCGTGCTCGACCGCTTCTACCGCTCCGGCGAGCCGCAGGCGCCCGGCAGCGGTCTCGGTTTGGCGATCGTGAAGTCGATTGCCGACCTGCATGGCGCGACGCTGGCTATCGATCGCTCCGCCGGCCTGGGTGGCCTGCGCGTGAGCGTCCGTTTCTCAAGAACTGTTTAAGGCGGGCTTAAGCGAGCGGACCGACATTCCTTTCATCGTGTTTCCAACCGACACCTCGAAAGGAACTTCAATGAATGTCCGTCTGAACTCGCCGCGCGCGCTCGTCCTCGCCCTGTCGGCCGCGGGCGTGATCGGCGCCGTCGGCGCAGGCGCCTACACCAGCGCCAATGCCGTGGGCTCGCCGGCGCCCGCCGTGGCCGCGCCGATGGTCACCATGCCCGACTTCTCGACCATCACCACGCGCAACGGTCCCGCCGTGGTCAACATCAGCGTGACCGGCACCATGAAGACTTCGATGGAGGGCGTGGCCGGCCTCCCCGGCATGAATCCCGACGATCCGATGTTCGAGTTCTTCCGCCGCTTCCAGGGCCAGATGGGCCCGCGCGGCAAACAGCCGCAGCAGCGCGAGATGCCGGTGCGCGGACAGGGCTCGGGCTTCATCGTGAGCGCCGACGGCATCATCCTGACCAATGCCCACGTGGTGAAGGACGCGAAGGAAGTGACGGTCAAGCTGACCGATCGCCGCGAGTTCCGCGCCAAGGTGCTGGGCTCCGACGAGAAGACCGATATCGCGGTGCTCAAGATCGACGCGAAGAACCTGCCGACGCTGTCGCTGGGCAACACCAAGGAGCTGAAGCCGGGCGAATGGGTGCTCGCGATCGGCTCGCCCTTCGGCTTCGAGAACACCGTGACGGCCGGCGTGGTGAGCGCTAAGGGCCGCTCGCTGCCCGACGACAGCTACGTGCCTTTCATCCAGACCGACGTGGCCATCAACCCCGGCAACTCGGGCGGGCCGCTGATCAACACGCGCGGGGAGGTGGTGGGCATCAACTCGCAGATCTACAGCCGCAGCGGCGGCTACCAGGGGGTGTCCTTCGCGATCCCGATCGACGTCGCGATCCAGGTGAAAGACCAGATCGTCGCCACCGGCCGCGCCAGCCATGCGCGGCTGGGCGTCGCGGTGCAGGAGGTGAACCAGGCCTTCGCCGACTCCTTCAAGCTCGACAAGCCCGAGGGGGCGCTGGTGTCGAACGTGGAAAAGGGCGGCCCGGCCGACCAAGCCGGCCTGCGTTCGGGCGACGTGATCCGCAAGGTCGACGGCGAAGCCATCGTCGCCTCCGGCGACCTGCCGGCCGTGATCGGCCAGAAGAAGCCCGGCACCAAGGTCACGCTCGATGTCTGGCGCCAGGGCGCGCGCCAGGAGCTCAGCGCCCGGTTGGGCGATGCGAGCGAGAAGCCGAGCACGGTGGCGAAGAACGACGAGCGCGCCGGCGGCGGCAAGCTCGGTCTCGCGCTCCGCCCGCTGCAGCCGCAGGAGAAGCGCGAGGCCGCGGTCGAGAGCGGCCTCCTGATCGAGGATGCGGGCGGCGCGGCGGCGCTCGCCGGCGTGCAGGCGGGCGACGTGCTGCTGGCCATCAACGGCACGCCTGCAAAGAGCGTCGAGCAGGTGCGCGAGGTGGTGAACAAGGCCGACAAGTCGATCGCGCTGCTCATTCAGCGCGACGGCGACCGGATTTTCGTGCCCGTGCGCATCGGCTGATCGATGTCACAGGGGCCGCTGCGGCCTTGGCGAAGGCGCGTCACAGGGAGGACACATCGTGCAAAAGTGCCTTTGTGGATTGATTGACCGGCGGTAACTTCGCCAAACAAGCTGAATAAGAGGTTTCCCTATGGCGCTCCGCGATCTTGCCCTGACTGTGCTCGAACTCGAGCCCTATGAATTTCATTGGGTTCTGATGGAGGCAGTGCAGGCTGATTCGGACGAGTGCCTGGTGTACCGGCCCGTCGACTCCTCGACCCAGGGCTTGCACGACTATTCGGAGGCGCTCATCCAGGGCGCCTCGGCGCTGCGCGCGTTGCAGGGGCTCGCACCCTTCGGCAGGCCCATGGCGCCGGTGGGTCTCGGGGAAGGCGCGCCGGAGCCGTCTTCCGTACCGGCGTCGACCATGGAAGATTCCTGCATGCTGACCACCGGTCGCTCCACGCTGTAGGCGGGCCTACCCCGGCACAGCAGGCCTGTCTGGCTATCGAATCTGCGTACCGAAGTGCAGCGCGGTGATCGCGATCACCTTGGCCGCGTGCGCGCGGATCGTTCCCTGCTGCGAGACGCCGCGCAAGACCAGCAGGGGTTGTGCGGGTGCGCTGCAAGGCTTTGATGAGCGCCAGTTGCCGCCGGATGCCGCAAAGGGCGCGCGGCATCGGGCTGCGAACTTGAGCAGTGATGGCATGGCCTCGAAGGTAACTGTTGCGGCGCCATCGGCCAATCCGCCGAAGGTCGCATCATGGCCTGTCCAGGCGGCATAGGTCGGTCGTCGATCAGTCGCCGGCGAAGCAGGCGCGCAAGCCTGCATACAACGCCTTGAAGCGTGCATGCCGCGCGGCACGGACGTCGGTCTTCGTTCCGGCCGGCTCGAAGCGCTGCCGAACCAACGGTGGCAGGCACACCCGGGCTTGCGTGCCGCCGTCCGCCAGCCATGCGAGCCGGGCCGCGCCGAGCGCACCGCCGGCTTCGCTGCCTTCGCACACTGCAAGGGGCAGCTCGAGGATGTCGGCCAGCAGCTGGGCCCACCAGGTGCTGCGGGCGCCGCCGCCGACCAGCACCAGATCGCCGGCCGGCCTGGCCAGCGTGTCCAGCCCGTCGCGCAGGCCGAAGCTCACGCCCTCCACCACCGCGTAGGCGATGTCGGCCGGCCCGTGCGCATGCGTCAGGCCGAAGAGCACGCCTTGCGCATGGGCATCGTTGTGCGGCGAACGTTCGCCGGAGAGGTAGGGCAGGAACAAGGGTGCACGGCGGCGCGCTTCGCCGTCGAGCGTGGCAGCCGCGGCGAGCAGCGCCGCCTCGTTGCCGAGGCCGAAGCTGCGCGCGGCCCAGCTGACGGCACTGGAGGCCGAGAGCATCACCGACATCTGGTGCCAGCGCCCGGGCAGCGCATGGCAGAAGGCATGCACGGCGGCCTCGGGCTTCGGCTCGAAGCGCTCGCCGCAGACGAAGATCACGCCCGAGGTGCCGAGCGAGACGAAGCCTTGGCCGGCATCGACCAGGCCCATGCCGACCGCGCTGGCTGCGTTGTCGCCGCCGCCGCCGGCGATCGGGACCTCGGATGCCAGGCCCCAGCGTTGTGCGAGCTCGGGCTTGAGCCGCCCCGCGGCGGCACTGCCTTCCACCAACTGCGGCATCTGCGCGCGCGTGAGGCCGCAGGCGGCGAGCAGTTCGTCGGACCAGTCGCGCGCCGCCACGTCCAGCCACAGCGTGCCCGAGGCGTCCGACATGTCGCTCGCGAGTTCGCCGCTCAGCCTGTAGCGCAACCAGTCCTTGGGCAGCAGCACGCAGGCGATGCGCGCGAAGAGCGCGGGCTCGTATTCCTGCATCCACAGCAGCTTGGGGGCGGTGAAGCCCGGCATGGCGAGGTTGCCGGCGACCGCGGCGAGGCGGGGCACGCCTGCCGTCAATGCCTCGCACTGGGCCGCACTGCGGCCGTCGTTCCAGAGGATGGCGGGGCGCAGCACCTGGCCTAGCGCATCCATCGTCACGGCGCCATGCATCTGGCCCGACAGGCCGATCGCACGCACGGACGACAGGGCGGCAGCGTGATGGTGCTGCAGTTCGGCCATGACGGCTTCCAGCGCCTCCCACCACTGCGAAGGCGCTTGCTCCGACCAGAGCGGCGCCGGCCGATCGACCGTGAGCGGGGCTCTCGCCAGCGCGACGATGCGGTGATCGTCGGCCAGCAGCAGCGCCTTCAGCTCGGAGGTGCCGAGATCGAGTCCGAGGTACAAGGGCTGTTCCTCAGGTCCCGCCGCCGAAGCGGTGGTCGCTCTGGCGCCGGAATTCGGTCGGCGTCATGCCCTTGATTTCCAGGAAGCGGCGGTTGAAGTTGGCGACGTTGTTGAAGCCGACCTGGTAGCAGATGTCGGTCACGTAGTGGTCGGTCTGCATCAGCAGGTGGCAAGCGCTGTTGATGCGCACGCGGTTCACGAAATCGGTGAAGCTGTTGCCGGTCGAGCGCTTGAAGAAGCGGCTGAAGCGGCTTTCGCTCATGCCGAGCTCGGCGGCGATATCGGCCATCACGATCGGCTCGGCCAGGTTGGCGGTGATGCGGTTGACGATGACGTTGATCTGGTCGACCTCGACATCGCCTTCCACGCCCTGCATCTGGACGTTGGAGAGCAGGCGGTAGTCGGTGCACTGGGCGAGGTCGGCCAGGTAGTTGCAGAAGAGGGCGAAGCGGCGCAGGCCGCGCGCCGCCTTGACTGCGTCCCAGTGCGCCAGAGCGCGTTCCGCGAAGCCGAAGAATTCAATGCCGTGGCGGGCGCGTTCGAGCAACTGAAGCACCTCGCGCAGCTCCGGAATTTCCACGGCCGCGCGTTCGATCGGCTCATGCCGGAACTGGATCACGCGGTCGCGCCCGGCGGCGCCGCCCGCCGGCACATCGAGCGAGATCCAGTTGTGCGGCAGCCGCGGCCCGCACAGCACCAGGTGGCCGGGCTCGAAGGGCCCGATCCAGTCGCCGACGAAGGCCTTGCCCGAGGTCTCGGTGATCAGGTGCAGCTCGTATTCTTCGTGGAAATGCCAGCGCACCAGCGGGCTCGGAAAGCCGTGCGCCAGGCAGCGCACCAGGCCGGTCTCTTCGGGCGCCTCGTAGCCGAGCGAGGGCGAGCGCGTGATGTCGCGCTCGAGCTCGGGCTCCCTGTGGCGGGGCAGGTGGCGGTGGCGCACCGATGTCATGGCCGTGTCCTCGTCAGCTCATGACATTACCACCGTCGACATTGAGCGTCTGCGCCGTGATGTACCGCGCCTCGTCGCTGGCCAGGAACACGGCGGCGCCGGCAATGTCGCCCGGCGTGCCCATGCGGCCGAGCGGCACCTCGAGGCCGACCTGGCGCTTCTTCTCGCCGGGCTGGCGCCCCTCGTACTTCGCGAACAGCGCATCCACATGGCCCCACATCGGCGTGTCGACCACGCCGGGCGCGATGGCATTGACGCGGATGCCGTGCGATGCCATCGCGAGCGCTGCGCTCTGCGTGTAGCTGATGACGGCGGCCTTGGTCGCGCAGTAGTGCGAGACCAGCGCTTCGCCGCGTCGGCCTGCCTGCGAGGCCATGTTGATGACGGAAGCACCTGCCGTGCCGGCATCGACCATGTGCTGCAGCACGCGCTGCATCACGAAGAACATGCCCTTCACGTTGACCGCGAACAGGTGGTCGAAGGAGGCCTCGTCGCTCTCCAGCAGCGGCGCCATGTCGAAGACGGCGGCGTTGTTGACCAGGGTGTGGACCGGCCCGTTTGCGGCTTGCGCCGCATCGAGCAGGTGCTCGACCGCGTGCGTGTCGGTCACGTCCGCCGGCAGGTAGATCACGCTGGTCGAATGGGTCCGCTGGAGCAGTGCCGCGCCGTCGGAAGGCGCGGACGAGCGGTCGACCAGCGTGCAGCAAGCGCCCTCGGCCAAGCAAGCCTCGGCGATCGCCAGGCCGATGCCGCCGCCGGCGCCGGTCACCAGCACGTGGCGTTGTGAGAGTCGGCCCGTCATGGCTTTGCTCCTTCGATGAGGGTTCGCACGCGTGCGCCGGCCTCGCGCACCGCCTGCGTGAGGCGCATGTCGCCGGCGATATCGCCCCAGAGCCCGGCATCGGCGCAGAGCGCTGCAACCGGATCGACCGCATCGCAGATCGCGTGGGCGGTGGCCTCGTCCATGCCCTGGTCCTGGTACGTGTAGGGCAGGGTGCCCTGATGCCAGCGCCGCAGAAAAGCCAGGAACAAGGCCGGCAGCATCGCGACGCTCGCGATGCTGCCGCCCTGCGCCAGCTGCTCGCGCACGGTCGGCGCGATGAAGCCGGGGATCTTCGAGAAGCCGTCCATCGCCACGCGCTGGTTGGTGTCTCGGATGGCCGGGTTGCCGAAGCGCTCGAGCACGAGGTCGCGATAGGCCGGCAGGTCGACCGGGCTCGGGCGTCCGGGTGCGTTCAGGCAGGGGATGACGTCGTCCGTCACATAGTCGAAGGCCATCTGGCGGATGGCCGGTGTGTGCGTTCCTTCGTGGATGTACTGCAGCCCGGCCAGCGTTCCGGCCCAGGCAATGCAGCTGTGGCTCGCATTGAGGATCCGGATCTTGGCCTCTTCGTAGGGCAGCACCGAATCGACCAACTGCACGCCGACGCGCGCCCAGTCGGGCCGCCCGTTCGCGAAGTCGTCCTCGATCACCCACTGGATGAAGCTCTCGCCCGTGACCGGTGCGGCGTCGTCCCAGCCGGTCGCGGCCAGCACGCGTTCGCGCAGCTCGGGCGGCGGCCGCGGCGTGATGCGGTCGACCATCGCGTTGGGGCAGGTCGTGTGCGTGCGCACCCAGCCGAGCAGATCCTGCTCGCCGGCCTGCTCGATGAATTCCAGCAGCCCGTTGCGAAAACGCTCACCGTTGTGGCGCAGGTTGTCGCAGTTGAGCAGCGTCACCGGCCCTGCGCCCGCCGCGCGGCGCGCACGCAGGATCGCGCAGACCGAGCCGTAGATCGTGCTGCCGGCTTCGCCGCGCTTCGCGCGTGTGAGGTCATCGGCGAGTTCGGTGGACGTGAAATCGAGCCGGTCCTCAGGATCGAGGTAGTAGCCCGCTTCGGTCACGGTGAAGGAGATCACGCGCGTGCGCGCTTCGGCGCCGCGCGCGATCACCGTGCCGAGCGCCGGGTCGTAGTCCAGCACCGCGCGGATCGACTCGATGCACTGGTAGCGGTACTCGCCCGCGGGCGACACCGTCTCCAGCGTGTAGCGTCCGTTCTGAGCGCGCAGGGCGGCGAGCACCTCGGCCATGTCGGGCCGCAGGTTGGCGCCGGCGATGGACCAGCGCGTGTCGCCGGCGTCGATCAGCTGCTGCAGGTAGACCGCCTGGTGTGCGCGATGGAAGGAGCCGAGCCCGAGGTGCAGCACCACGAATTCGGATGGAGTGGAAGATGGCATGGCGCGATGGAACTCAGGCGGCAACGGTGCGGCCTTCACGGTTGAAGAAATGCAGCACCGAGGGGTCGAGCTCGACGCTCACCACGTCGCCGGGCTGCAGCTGCGTGCGATCGTTCTGCCGCGCGACCAGCGGTACCCCGCCGACTTCGACGTGGATCAGCGTGTCGGCGCCGAGGGCCTCGATCAGCTCGACCTTGCCCGGCGCGCCGGCGCCGTGGTCGCGGTGCACGCGCAGGCCCTCCGGCCGCACGCCGAGGAAGCCGTCGCTCGGCAGCCGCCCGCCCGTCTGCGCCGAGAAGCTCGGGATCGCGCGCGCATCCACCATGTTCATCGAAGGCATGCCGATGAATTGCGCCACGAACTGGTTGGCCGGGCGGTCGTAGAGCTCCATCGGCGTGCCGACCTGCTCGATCAGGCCGTCGCGCAGCACCACCACGCGGTCCGCCAGCGTCATGGCCTCGACCTGGTCGTGCGTGACGTAGATGCTGGTGGCGCCCAGCGCGCGATGCAGCTTGTGAATCTCGACGCGCGTGTTGCCGCGCAGTGCCGCATCGAGGTTGGAGAGCGGTTCGTCGAACAGGAACACCTTGGGCGCCCGCACGATGGCGCGCCCGATCGCCACCCGCTGCCGCTGGCCGCCGGAGAGCTCCTTCGGCGTGCGCGTGAGGTACTGCGTGAGGTTGAGCGTCTTGGCCGCGTGGTCGACCTTGGTCTTGATCGTGTCCTTGGCCACGTTCGCGAGCTTGAGCGCGAAGGACATGTTGTCGTACACGCTCATGTGCGGATAGAGCGCGTAGCTTTGGAACACCATCGCCAGGTCGCGCTTGCCCGAGGGGATGTGCGTGATGTCCTTGCCGTCGAGCATCAGCTGGCCGCTGGTGATGGGTTCGAGTCCGGCGATCAGCCGCAGCAGCGTCGACTTGCCGCAGCCGGAGGGACCGACGAAGACGATGAACTCGCCCTTGTCGATTTCCAGGTTCACGCCCTTGATGATGTGGGCGTCGCCGAAGCTTTTCTGGATGTTGTCGAGTTGGAGGTATGCCATGGGATGTCTCCGTTCCTTACTTGACGGCGCCGAAGGTCAGGCCCTGCACCAGTTGCTTTTGGCAGAACCAGCCGAAGACCACGATCGGCGCGATGGCCATCAGCGAAGCGGCCGAGAGCTTGGCCCAGAAGAGGCCCTCGGGGCTCGAATAGGAGGCGATGAGCACGGCGAGCGTGCCGGCCTTGGCGGAACTGAGGTTGAGCGCCCAGAACGCTTCGTTCCAGCTCAGCACCAGGCAAAGCAGTCCTGTGGAGGCGAGGCCGCCGACCGAGAGCGGCATCACCACGTGGCGAAACTCGGTCCAGAGGTTGGCGCCGTCCATGCGTGCGGCCTCGAGGATCTCGTGCGGGATGTCCTTGTAGCTGCTGTAGAGCATCCAGACCATGATCGGCAGGTTGGACAGCGTGAAGACGATCGTGAGCGCCGTCAGCGAATCCAGCAGCCCGGCGGTCTGCGCGATCACGTAGATCGGCACCAGTGCGCCCACGGCCGGCATCATCTTGGTCGACAGCATCCACATCAGGATGTCGCGCGTGCGCTTGGTGCGGAAGAAGGCCATCGAGTAGGCGGCCGGCGCGGCGATCAGGAGGCCGATGATGGTGGAGCCGAGGCTGGTGATCAGCGAGTTGCGGGCGAACAGCACGTAGTCGCTGCGCCGCTGCACCTCCTCGAAGTTGGCGAGCGTGGGCTCGAACACGAAAAGCGGCGGCACGGCGATGGCCTGCAGCTCGGTCTTGAATGCGGTCAGCACCAGCCAGCCCAGCGGGAAGAACAGCAGCAGCGTGACCATCCACGCACCGGCGGCGCGCAAGGAAGTGAACAGGAAAGTGGATTGCATGCCGTGGCCCTCAATCGAGGCTCTTGCCGATGATGCGGATCAGGAAAGCCGCCACGATGTTGGCCAGCACCACCGCGAAGAGCGCACCCGCCGAAGCCACGCCGACGTCGAAGTTCATCAGCGACTGCTTGAAGATCAGGTAGGTGAGGTTGGTGCTCTCGTTGCCCGGGCCGCCGTTGGTCGTGATGGCGATCTCGGCGAAGACCGAGAGCAGGAAGATCATCTCGATCATGATCACCACCGCCATGGGCCGCGCCAGGTGGGGCAGGATGAGATAGTAGAAGCGCTGGAACGCGCCGGCGCCGTCCATGCGGGCCGCTTCCATCTGCTCGCGGTCGAGCGACTGCAGCGAAGTGATGAAGATCAGGCAGGCGAAGGGCAGCCACTGCCAGGCCACCATGATGATCACCGACAGCAGCGGCACGTCGGTCATCCAGTCGACGGGCTCGGCGCCGAAGGCGCGCCACACGTCGGCCAGCACGCCGTAGATCGGATTCATCATCATGTGCTTCCACAGCAGTGCATTAACTGCCGGCATGACGAAGAAGGGCGAGATCAGCAGCACGCGCACGATGCCGCGGCCCGGGAACGGCTCGTTCACCAGCATCGCCAGCAACACGCCGCAGACGACGGTGATCACGACCACGCTGCCGATCAGGTTCAGGGTGTTCGCAACGGAGGCCCAGAAGTCCGGGTCGGTGACGAAGTAGTGGAAGTTTTCCAGGCCCGCGAACGGATGGTCGCCGGGCTGCATCAGGTTGTAGGTGACGAACGAGAAGTAGATCGTCATCGCCAGCGGCACGATCATCCAGAGAATGAGCGTGACCACGGCCGGCGCCATCAGCGCCCGGGGGAGGAGTCGGTTCATGTCGGCGGTGCGGGCAGCGGCAACGACGAAGGCCGGGCGCTGCGCGCCCGGCCTTCAGGCGTTCACTTGTAGTACCCGCCCTTTTTCATCTCGCGTTCGGCTGCCGTCTGCGAGGTCTTGAGCGCCTGGTCGACCGTGACCTTGCCCGACAGTGCCGCGCTCATCTGCTGGCCCACCGCCACGCCGATGGCCTGGAACTCGGGGATGGCCGCGTACTGCACGCCGGCGTAGGGAGACTTCGGCAGCGTGCTGTCGGTCAGATTGGCCGTGTCGATGGCCTTCTTCTCGGACTCGGCGAATCTGGCCACCTTCTGGAACTCGGGATTCGCATAGGTCGACTTGCGCGTGCCCGTGGGCACGGTGGCCCAGCCGTGTTCCTTGGCCACCAGCTTGATGTAGTCCTTGGAGGTGGCCCACTTGACGAAGGTCTGCGCCGCTTCGGACTTGGTCGAGCTGGCGGGAATCGCGAGGTTCCACGACCACAGCCAGTTCGCACCCTTGGGCGTGACCGCGACCGGCGCCTGCGCGAAGGCCACCTTGTCGGCCACCTTCGACTGCTTCGGGTCGCTGATGAAGGACGCGGCGATGGTTGCGTCCACCCACATGCCGCACTTGCCTTCGTTGAAGAGTGCAAGGTTCTCGTTGAAGCTGTTGGCCGAGGCGCCGGGCGGGCCGTAGGCCTTCATGATGTCGACGTAGAAGGTGATCGCGTCCTTCCACGGCTTGGTGTCGATCTGCGGCTTCCAGCTCATGTCGAACCACTGGCCGCCGTTGGTGTTGACCAGGGTCGTGAGGAAGGCCATGTTGTCGCCCCACCCCGGCTTGCCGCGCAGGCACATGCCGTAGACGCCGGCCTTCGGGTCGTGGATCTTGCCCGCCAGTTCCTTGACCTGTGTCCAGGTCGGCTGCTCCGGCATCTTGAAGCCGACCTTGTCGGCCAGATCCTTGCGGTACATGAGCATCGAGCTCTCGCCGTAGAAGGGCGCGGCGTAGAGCTTCCCCTGGTAGGACAGGCCGTCGCGGATGGCCGGCAGCAAGTCGTCGACGTCGTAGGCCGCATCGGTCGTGATCGGCTGAAGCCAACCCTTCTTCGACCAGATCGGCGCTTCATAGAGGCCGATGGTCATGACGTCGAACTGGCCGCCCTTGGTCGCGATGTCGGTCGTGACGCGCTGGCGCAGGGTGCCTTCTTCGAGCGTGACCCACTTGAGCTTGATCTCGGGATACGCCTTCTCGAACGCAGGCGTGAGCTTCTGCATCTCGATCATGTGGCCGTTGTTCACGGTGGCGATGACCAGTTCGGTCGCGGCGTGGGCGAGGCCGGCACCCGCGAGCGCGAGCACCAGGCCCGCCTTCAGAAAACGCTTCATGTGATGTCTCCTTGTGGTCGGCGACGAGGCGATCGCCGTGCCCGGATTCTGGAGACTCTTGCTTGCGGAATTGGTACTCGCGAAGCCGATTTCGATACTTGGATGCACCGATTGCTCAGTGACTTCCCTAATTTCGGCAAATAGGGATGGGTGCGGCGTTCAAGCGGGTGCCAAAGGATCGACGATGCCCTCGGCGGATCCCTGGAGGGCCTTCTTCCCCTTGGGGGTGATGGCCAGCACCTGCGCCGGCTTGTGGCTCTCGCCGCATGGCAGCGTTTCGGCGGGCGGAATGAAGGCGCTGACGAGTTCGGCGGCGCGCAGCACGCGCAGCTTGTCGATTTCAGCCGGTGCGTAGACCGTGTAGGGCAGCTTCTGGCCTGCGATGTGCCGAAGAAGTTCCATCGGCATGGGGTCTCCTTTCGGGGAACGGCACCGTCAATTTTGCGCAATCGGACGAGCCGCGCAAGCTCTCATGACACCTCGGTCGTCGTTCGACTGTCGGCCCACTTCATGGCTTGCTGCTCCGCGTGTCGCAGCGCTTCCGCCTCGGTTCTGCAAAGGTCGGTGTCGCCGAGCAGGACGACCATTTTTTCGCTCGGCCATCCCAGCTGGCGGATGAGCACCGGTCGAAACTGCGCAGGTTTCTCCTTCTCCGCGGTACAGAGAAAGTGGTACCCCCGATAGACGAACACGACGCTCCTTGCCATGGTGCGCTCCGCGGCGGATTTCCCACGTCTTACTTCCCGAGATAGTTGCGCACCGCCTGCGCCGACGTGCCTGCAGCGGCGACGGCCGCCCGGAGCTGGGCCTCGGTGACTCCCAGTTCCTTGGTCCAGTACCGAAGCTCGTGGGTCTCGTTGACGTTCACGCGCGACCGGTCCTGCGGGCCGCGATTGCTCAAGTCATCTGCCATTTGCGCGTCTCCTGAGTCTGCATGTGGCCCCAGTGTCGCGCGGCGTGTGCCGGCGAGCGCCGGACGTGGCCGCGATCAAGTGCGGGAATCCGGCTGACATCCGGCGCGGCCGGAACAGTTCAAACTCGCGCCCTCTGGACGGCAGGACGGAATGCACATCGAGTGCCTTTATTTGAGGCAAAAGAAGGCGCTGAACACGGTAGTGAGACACCATCGTGCCTGTCCGATCGCAACACGCAATCGCTACAAAGGATCTGTACCACCATGGCTCTGCCGAACATTGCGCGAGTACGTAAAACTGCCTCATACAAGCCGATGGCTTTCCGGCCGGCGCACGCGCCGCGGCCGTTTCGCCGCGGCGACCTGGCGCTGGTTCTGGGCGGCGATTCGTCGCTCGTTGGGCAGATGGTGGTTGTTTGCATGTCCGACCGCGGCAACGACAGCCGCGACGCGGAAATCGCCGTCCGGTTCACCCGCGGCAGCAGCGCTCACGTGCGCGCGAGCAGCCTTCAGCTGATCGCTGCGGTGGACGCGCACGAGTACGGACCGGCTTGCGACGATCTTCTCAGCTTCATCGCCAGCTGCGGGCCCATGGGCCTGGCTGATTCACAGTAACGGCGGCCTGCCGGGGCCTCAGCCCGGACGAGGCGAGGATCTCAAGTCTCGAAGCGCGGCTGCCTCCAGGTGCTCGCGCGCCCAAGTCGCCATCGATTTGCGGGCGGTCGCGGCGGCCTCGGCGAACAGCGCTTTTTCACGAGGGCTCACTCGCACCTGGAGCATCGCGAAATTCCGCCGTTCGGACGCAGTGTTGGTAGTGTTCTTCATTGGCGCAAGCATGGCCAATCGCCCGCCTCGATCTGTAGGAGGCAGCCGTCGGCAACGCGCGGCCATCTTCCATGATACGGACGTGCCTCATCATGCAGCGCGCGACTTGAGGCTGGCGACGTAGCTGTTGCGCGTGCCGGTGACGTGGGCGCGCATCAGTGCCTCGAAGGCGGCAAAGTCCCCGGCGCGAAACAGCGCCAGCAACTTCGAGTGCTGTTCGAAGCCGGCAGCGTGCAGCACGTCCGCCGGCGCCGACAGGTGTGTACGCAGCGCCGCGATCTTGGTCGCGGCGGTGGCGTAGGCGGCCTGCATGTACGGGTTGCCGCAGTGCTCGAAGAAGGCTTCGTGCAAGCGCGTGTCGGCCCGGCCGTAACGCACCGCGTCGCGCGCGCTGCGCGCCTCTTCCATCTCGTTGATCGCAGCCTGCAGCGCCGCAGCCGTGGCCTCGCGCTCATTCCGATAGGCGAGCTCGGCGGCGCGCGGCTCCAGCAGGCAGCGGAATTCGCAGATCGCGGCAATATCGGCCTCGCTGGGCTCGAACACGTAGCTGCCGCGCTGCGGCCGGATCACCACCAGGCCCGCCAGCTGCAATTGGTTCAGCGCTTCGCGCACCGGCGTTCGGCTCACGCCGAAGGAGCTTGCCAGCGACTCCTCCGGGATCATCTCTCCCAGTCCGAACTCGCCGTCGATGATGGCCTCGCGCAGGCGTTGCGCCACTTGTGTCGCGAGCGATTTGGGCGCTTCGATCTTGAATCGGTTGGGGGAGGAGGAGGGGGGCACAGGGCTTGGGGCTGATGAGTCGGAGGGCACGCAAGGGCTTATAGCCGACCTGCGCGGACGGTGAAAGCTCGTGGAAGTACTAATGCTCTAGTGCCTTACATACAAGATGATGATCTGGTCGCTCCAGCCGAGGAATCCATGTCGTCCATTGCCCCCGTCGCCGTCCCGCCGAGCCTCCTGGCGCTGCGCGAGCAACTCGGCGCTTCCACCGTGCTCATCGGCGACGAGGTGCCGCAGCGCAACCGCAACGACTGGAGCACTCAGCCGCCGACGCGACCGCTGGCGATGGTGCGGCCGACGGATGCGGCGGGCGTCTCGGCCGCGCTGATCGCCTGCCGCGAAGCCGGCGTGCCGGTGGTGCCGCAGGGCGGCCTGACCGGCCTGTGCGGCGGCGCCCGGCCGGAAGACGGGTGGGTCGCGCTGTCGCTGGAGCGCATGGTGGGCGTCGAGGAGATCGACCCCGCGAGCGCCACCATGACGGTGTGGGCCGGCACGCCGCTCGAGCTGGTGCAGCGCGCGGCAGCCGAAGCGGGCTTCTATTTCGCGCTCGACCTCGGCGCGCGCGGCTCCTGCGCCATCGGCGGCAACCTGTCGACCAACGCCGGCGGCAACCGCGTGATCCGCTACGGCATGGCGCGCGAGCTGGTGCTCGGCCTGGAGGTGGTGCTGCCCGACGGCACGGTGATGACCAGCCTCAACAAGATGCTGAAGAACAACGCCGGCTATGACCTCAAGCACCTGTTCATCGGCAGCGAGGGCACGCTGGGCATCATCACCCGCATCGTGCTGCGGCTGCACCCGCAGCCGGGCTGCACGTTGTCGGCGCTGTGCGCCTTGCCCGACTACGACGGCGTGGTGCACCTGCTGGGCGCGGCGCGCGGCGGACTGGGGCCGCTGCTCTCGGCCTTCGAGGTCATGTGGCCCGACTATTGGCAAGTGGTGACCGAGCGGGTGGGCGTGCGCGATCCGCTGACCGGCGGCGCACCGCACGGGCACTATGTGCTGGTCGAGGCCCAGGGCACCGACGAGGCGATCGACGGCCCGCGTTTTCAACACTGGCTCGAGCGCCTGATGGAGGAGGGCGTACTGGCCGACGCGGCGGTGGCGCAGTCGATGGCCGACACGCAGTCGTTCTGGGCGCTGCGCGATGCCTGCGCAGAGTTCTTCCCCACCCTGGGCCCGCACGTCTCCTACGACGTCGGCCTGGCGGTGAAGTCGATGGACGCCTACGTGCGTGCCTGCAAGGGGGCGCTGGCCGCGCGCATCCCCGGCTGCGAGAGCGTCTATTACGGGCACATCGGCGACGGCAACCTGCACCTGGTGGCGTGGGTTCGCGGCCTGTCGATCGAGCAGCAGCCCAAGGATGCGATGGACGAGGTGATCTACGGCCTGGTGCGCGAGTTCGGTGGCACGGTGTCCGCCGAGCATGGCATCGGCACGGCGAAGAAGCGCTGGCTCGGCCATGCGCGCAGCCCCGAGGAGATCGCGCTGATGAAGACGCTGAAGGCGGCCCTCGACCCCGCGGGCCTGCTCAACCCCGGCAAGGTGGTGTGAGCATGGGCCGCGTCTGGGTCGACCGCCTGTTCCAGGGCATCGAGGCGGTGCTTGCGGCCTTGCTGCTGGGCATGGTGCTGATGGTGTTCGGCAACGTGGTGCTGCGCTACGCGTTCAACTCCGGCATCCAGGTGTCCGAGGAGCTGTCGCGCTTCTTCTTCGTCTGGCTCACCTTCATCGGCGCCATCGTCGCGATGCGCGACGGCGCCCACCTGGGCATGGACGGCTTCGTCGGCCGCCTGTCGCGGCGCGGGAAGCTGGCCTGCCTCGCCGCCAGCCAGACGATCGTGCTGGTCTGCTGCGCGATGCTGTTCTGGGGTACCTGGCAACAGCACGAGGTCAACGCCACCACCAGGGCGCCGGTCACCGAGATCTCGATGATCTGGGTCTTCGGCGTCGGCTACCTGACCAGCCTGGCGATCGGCGCCCACGCGCTGCACGCGCTGTGGCGCATCGCCACCGGCCGATTGCGCGACGACGAACTGGTGCAGGTCACGGAGAGCGAGGAGGTGCCGCACGACGCAGTTCACCCGGGAGCCCGGCCATGACGATCGCCGTCTTCACCATCTCGCTGCTCGGCGCCATGATGCTGGGCGCGCCGATCGCCTTCGCGCTGCTGATCTGCGGCGGCGCGTTGATGGTCGCGCAGGGCCAGATCGACACCACCATCCTGTCGCAGAAGCTGGTGGAAGGCGCGGACAGCTTTCCGCTGCTGGCGATCCCCTTCTTCATCCTGGCCGGCGAACTGATGAACGCCGGCGGCATCTCGCGGCGCATCGTCAACTTCGCGCTGGCCTGGGTCGGCCACCTGCGCGGCGGCCTCGGGCTGGTGGCGATCTTCGCCTCGGTGGTGATGGCGGCGATCTCCGGCAGCGCCGCCGCCGACGCCGCAGCTATCGGGGCGATGCTGATTCCGATGATGCGCCAGGCCGGCTACGACGTGCCGCGCTCGGCCGGGCTGATCGCCGCCGGCGGCGTGATCGCGCCGGTGATCCCGCCGTCGATCGGACTGATTGTGTTCGGCGTCATCGCCAACGTGTCGATCGGCAAGCTGTTCCTCGCCGGCATCGTGCCGGGGCTGATGATGGGGCTTTCGCTGGTCATCGCCTGGCAGTGGGTAGCGCGGCGCGACAAGGTGGCGGTGCAGCCGCGCCAGTCGATGGCCGCGCGCGGCCGCGCCGCGGTCGACGGCATCTGGGCGCTGCTGATGCCGCTGGGGATCATCGGGGGGCTCAAGTTCGGCATCTTCACGCCCACCGAAGCCGGCGTGGCCGCCTGCGTCTACGCCTTCGTGCTCGGCGCCTTCGTCTACCGCGAGTTGGGCGTGCGCCAGTGCTACGGCCTGCTGGTGGCAGCCGCGAAGAGCACCGCCGTGGTGGTGTTCCTGATCGCGGCGGCGCTGGTGTCGGCCTGGCTGATCACCACCTCCGAGGTGCCGGCGCAGGTGGCCGCCATGCTCGAGCCCTTCATGAGCAACAAGATCCTCCTGATGCTGGTGATCATGGTCATCGTGGTGATCGTCGGCACCGCGCTCGACTTCGCGCCCACGCTGATGATCCTCACGCCCGTGCTGATGCCGGTGGTCAAGCAGGCGGGCATCGATCCCGTGTACTTCGGCGTGCTGTTCATCATGAACAACGCCATCGGCCTGATCACGCCGCCGGTGGGCATCGTGCTCAACGTGATGTGCGGCGTGGCCAAGATTTCCATGCGGGACCTGATGCGCGGCCTGTGGCCCTTCCTCTGGGCCGAACTCATCGTGCTGCTGCTGCTGGTGCTGTTCCCGGCGCTGGTGCTGGTGCCGCTCAAGTGGCTGAGCTGATTTTTCACACATCAAGGAGACATACGATGACGATCCGTTTTTCCCGCCTTTCCCGATTCGTTGCCATGGCCTTGGCCGCCGGTGTTGCAGCCGGGGCCGCGCAGGCCCAGTTCAAGGAGCGCAACTTCCGCGTCTCCAACGGCGTGAGCAAGGAGCACCCGATGGGCAACGGCCTCGCCAAGATGGGCGCCTGCACGCTCGAGAAGAGCGGCGGCAAGATGAAGATCCAGCCCTTCTGGGACGGCGCATTGGGCAACGACCTCACCGGCACGCAGAGCGTGCGCACGGGCTCGCTCGAGATGGTGATCACCTCGACCGCGCCGGTGGTTTCGATCGTGCCGGAGCTGGGCGTCTTCGATCTGCCTTTCCTCTTCAACACGTCCAGCGAGGCCGACAAGCTGCTCGACGGCAAGGTCGGCGACTGGTTCGCCGCCAAGCTGCCGGCGGTCGGCCTGGTCAACCTCGCCTGGTGGGAGAACGGCTTTCGCCACACGACCAATTCGAAGCGGCCGATCAACAAGATCGAGGATTTCGACGGCGTGAAGATGCGCGTGATGCAGAACACCATCTTCCTCGACACCTTCAAGACCCTGGGCAGCAACGCGGTGCCGATGGCCTTCACCGAGGTCTACTCGGCGCTCGAGACCAAGACGGTGGATGGCCAGGAGAACCCGTTCACCAACATCGAGAACATGAAGTTCTACGAGGTGCAAAAGTACCTCACGCTGACCAAGCACGCGTACAGCCCGACGCTGGTGCTGTTCTCCCGCAAGATCTGGGACACGCTCTCGCCGCAGGAGCAGACCACGCTCCGCGACTGCGCGCTGCAAGGCCGCGACGAGCAGCGCCGCGCCAACCGCGCGATGGAAGCGCGCAGCGTGGACAACCTCAAGGCGAAGGGCATGGCGGTCAACGAGATCGCGCCCGCCGAGATGCAGCGCATCCGCGAGCGCTCGAGCGTGATCTACCAGCGCCACGCCAAGGCCATCGGCGACGAGGCGATCACCATGGTCACCGCCGAGCTCAAGCGCATCCGCGGCAACTGAGGCGAAGGATCCGACGATGAGTCTTGAAGCAAAGGTCGCCTGGGTCACGGGCGGCGGCAGCGGCATCGGGCTAGCCGGTGCGATCGAACTGGCCCGGGCCGGTTGCCGGGTCGTCATCTCCGGGCGCGATGCGCCCAAGCTCGATGCGGCCATCGAGTCCGCCGAGCGCCTGGGCGCGCCGTCCGGCGCCATCACCGCCGCGCCGCTGGACGTGGCGGACGCCGCGGCCGTTGCCGCGGTGGCGCGGACGATCGAGGCCGAACTCGGCCGCATCGATGTCCTCGTCAACAGCGCCGGCATCAATTTTCCCAAGCGCTACTGGTGCGAAACCGACGCGCCCACCTTCGAACAGGTGGTTGCCGTCAACCTGAACGGCGCCACCTACTGCACGCTGGCCGTGGCCAAGGGCATGCGCGCGCGCCGCGAGGGCACGGTGATCAACGTCGCCTCTTTCGCGGGCTGGCACTACGAATACCTGACCGGGCCGGCCTACACCGCCAGCAAGGCCGCGCTGATGGCGCTCACGCATTCCTTCAACATCGAGGAGTGCGTCAACGGCCTGCGTGCGACCGCACTGTGCCCGGGCGAGGTCGCCACCCCGATCCTGAAAAAGCGGCCGGTCGAGCCGACCGAGGCCGAGAAGGCGCGGATGCTGCAGGAGGCGGACCTGGGCCGAACGATCCGCTTCATCGCCGAGATGCCGCCGCACGTGTGCATCAACGAGCTGGTGATCTCGCCTGTGTGGAACCGCACCTACGTCGCCGGCGAAGCGCTGAAGCGCAGGGCGGCGCCGTGACGCAGGCCGCGAGCGGCGGGCCGGTGGTGGCCGTCACCGGAGCCGGGCAGGGCATCGGCCGTGCGCTGGCGCGGGCCTTCGCCCGGCAGGGCGCGCGGGTGGTGGTTTCCGATATCGACGTCGGCTCCTGCGCGGACGCTGCTGGCGAACTGCAGGCGCTCGGCGTGCCGGCCGACGTGACGCGCGCCGAGGATTGCGCGACGCTGGTCGGGCGCACGGTCGAGGCATTCGGCCGCCTCGACGTGATGGTCTGCAACGCCGGCATCATGCAGCTCAAGCCGCTGCTCGAGCTGGAGGCGAGCGACTGGGACCGCATGCTCGGCGTCAACGTGAAGGGCACATTCCTTACGCTGCAGGCGGCGGCGCGGCAGATGCTGGTGCAGCCGCCGCTGGGCGAGGGAAGGCCGCGCGGCAAGATCTTGCTGATGGCATCGATCGCCGGCCGCAGCGGCGCCGGCCCGATCGCGGCGGTGATCCCGCACTACCGCGCCAGCAAGGCGGCGGTGATCAGCCTCGGCCAGTCGGCGGCCATGGCCTTCGCGCCGCAGATCACCGTCAACGCGATCTGCCCCGGGCTGGTAGAGAGCGACATGTGGCAGCGCATGGACCGCGACTGGACCGCGCTGCAGGGCGTGCCCCGGGGCCAGGCGTGGCAGCAGCGCGTGGCCGCCGTGCCCATGGGCCGGGCGCAGACGCCGGATGACGTGGCCGACCTGGCGATGTTCCTCGCCTCGCCGGCGGCCGACTACATGACGGGGCAGTCGATCAATATCGACGGCGGCCTGATGATGAGCTAGAGGGCCTGTTAACCCATGAATCCCCCCCGCGTGGGGCCCCACAGAGGGCCCAATCTAGGCGCCAAGCGGAACTGGGTTGCACACCCAGTGAGCATTGGCAACGACGAGTGGGCCCTCTGTGGGGCCTCACCCGGAGGGCCGGGGCGGCAAGGGGCGCATGGCGTCGTTGCGGTCCTTGCCCAGGCGGCCAGCCTGGGCTGCGGCCCGCGCCTAGCCCTGCACCCCTTGCCGCCCCGGCGCGGGGGTGATTCACGGGTTAACAGGCCCTAGCATGACCCCCCATCCCGCACTGTCGCTGAAGGCGCTGCTCGCCACCGGTTCCATCGTCCAGGCGCCGGGCGCCTACGACGCGCTGAGCGCACGGCAGATCGAGCGCGCCGGCTTCCCCGCGATCTACATGACAGGCTTCGGTGCCACCGCGTCGCGGCTGGGCCAGCCCGACATCGGCCTCTCGACCCAGACCGAGATGACCGGCCACGCGCGCGACATGGTGCGCGCCGTCGGCGTGCCGGTGATCGCCGATGCCGACACCGGCTACGGCGGGCCGTCGAACATCGAGCGCACGGTGCGCGAGTACGTCCAGTCCGGCGTCGCCGCCATCCACCTCGAGGACCAGGTGGCGCCGAAGCGCTGCGGCCAGATGGCCGGCATTCGCCTGATCGATGCGCGCGAGAACGAGCGCCGGTTGCGCTGCGCGATCGCCGCACGCGGCGACGATCCGATGCTGGTCATCGGGCGCACCGACGCGCTGCCCGCCGCCGGCATCGACGAGGCGCTGGCGCGCGCCCGGCGCTGGCAGGACGCGGGCGTCGACCTCGTCTTCGTCGACGGCATCAAGAAGATCGCCGAGGTGGAGGCGGTGGCGCGGCAGCTGTCCGGGCCGAAGATCGTCTCCATCGTCGACGGCAACGAGACCACGGCGTTGAGCGCGTCCGATCTGCAGGCCATGGGCTTCGCCGTGGTGCTGTACGCCGTGACTGCGCTCTTCAGTGCCGCGCTGGCCGTCGAGCAGGCGCTCGCCAGGCTGCGGCAGGACGGCACGCCGCGCGACGTGCCCTCGCTCGCCTATGCCGAGTTCACCCGCATCGTTGGCCTGCCGGCCCACCAGCGGCTCGACGAGCAGTTCGGCGCCGAAACCTGAAACCCATTTCTTCCCTGGCTTGTCTCTTCCCCATTTGAAAGTCCCGACGTGAACATCGCCTCTCCCGTTCCCTACACCGGCATCTGGCCCGCGCTGCTGACCCCGCTCGATGCGAAGCTCGACATCGACATCCCGCGCTTTGCTTCGCACGCGCTGCGCCTGCTCGATGCCGGCTGCACCGGCGTCACGCCCTTCGGCACCACCGGCGAGGGGCCATCCTTCAGCGTGGCGGAGCGCATGAATGCGCTGGCCGGCCTGGTGGCGCGGGGCGTACCGGCGGGGCGCATCCTGGCCTCCACCAGCTGCGCCGCACTGCCGGATGCGCTGGCGCTGACCCGGCACGCCGTCGAGCTGGGTGCCTACGGCTGCCTGCTGCTGCCGCCCTTCTTCCTGAAGGGCGTGTCCGACCAGGGCGTGATCGATGCCTACCGCTGGATCATCGACGGCGTCGGCGATGCGCGGCTGCGCGTCGTGCTGTATCACATCCCGCAGGTGTCGGGCGTGGGGCTCAGCCACCACGTGATCCGCACGCTGAAGACGCTCTACCCCGACACGATCGTGGGTCTCAAGGACAGCGGCTGCCGGCGCGAGGATTCGCTGGCCTACGCCGAGGCCTTCATGCCGCCGATGCAGGTGTGGGTGGGCAACGAGCCCGATCTCCAGACCCTGGCCGCACGCGGCAGCGTCGGCGCCGTCAGCGGCATCGCCAACGTCATGCCGCGCCTCGTGCAACGGCTGGTGAAGGGCTCCGGCGAGCCGGCGGCCGATCAGCAACGCGTGCTGGCGCTGCTCCAGATCCTCGGCGGCTACGGGCTGACGGCGGCCTTCAAGGGTGTGATGGCGCTGCAGGACGACGCGCCGGGCTGGATGCGCGTGCGCCCGCCGCTGGTGGCGCTGGATGCATCCGAATACGAGCGGCTGGCGGCGCAGCTGCGCGCCTTCGGCATCGACCGCGAGCGAGACTGAGCACATGGCTGCCAGCGCCGTCTGCATCGCGAGGTGGAACGCCGACCTCGTGGCGCGCGTTCCGCGCCCGCTGGCGCGGTGAGAGGCCGCGGAGCAATCGACGGCATGCCTCGGCTGCACGAAGCGGATGCGCTTCTGGTCGCCCGCACCGCTTAGAGCGCTTCGGGTTCCGGCAAATGAAAAAGCCCGCTATCAATCTGATAGCGGGCTTTCCAGTTGCCTTGCGGCTTGTTGTGGCTCCTCGACCTGGGCTCGAACCAGGGACCTACGGATTAACAGTCCGGCGCTCTACCGACTGAGCTATCGAGGAACAAGCCTCAAATTATAGCGTGGTTTTTGAGGCCTTCCGGCCAGGCTCGATCATGTGATTCGTGACTTCATTGGCGGGTGGCCGCTTCGACCGCAGCCATTAGCCGCTCCGCTGCGGCCTGAGGCTCCGGATCGGCGACCAAAGCACGCACCACCGCCACCGAACCGACGCCGGTGGCCAGCACGTCGGGCAGGCGCGCTTCGTCGATGCCGCCGATGCCCACTTGCGGATAGCCGCGCAGCAGGCGCGCATAGGCCCCGAGCCGCGCCACGCCCTGCGGTGCGGTCGCCATCTGCTTCAAGGTGGTCGGGTACACCGCGCCCATCGCGATGTAGCTCGGGCTCACGGCATCGGCGCGCAGCATCTCTGCGTAGCCATGGGTGCTGACGCCCAGGCGCACGCCGGAGGCGCGAATCGTCTCCAGGTCCTGCGGCGTCAGCGCGTCCAGGTCTTCCTGGCCCAAGTGCAGGCCGTAGGCCTTGGCCGCGATGGCGGCGCGCCAGTGGTCGTTGACGAAGAGCAGGGCGCCGGTGCCGCGCACCGCTTCGACGGCCGCGTGCACTTCGCGCACGACGGCTTCCGCGTCGTCGGACTTGAAGCGCAGCTGCACCGTCGGCACGCCGGCGCGCGCCATGCGGCCGACCCAGGCGGCGTCGGGCAGCACCGCGTAGAGGCCCAGCTTCTGCGGGCAGGGCGGGAAGGCGTTGCGGCGTTCGGTGGGCGGGAAGGGCCGCATGCCGAAGTCGGCCGGCTGTTCGGGCCAGGCATGCGCATCGAAGCTTCCGGTGCGCTGCGTCTGCGCGCGCCAGGCGCGGGCCAGGCATTCGGCATCGACCTCGATGAAGCCGAGCGCGGCGCAGGCCGTCTTGGCGCCGCGATAGACGGCGTCGTCGGACGAGAAGGATGCGGGCGCCTGGGCCGTCTCGCCGAAGCGCGGCGCATGCGCTGCGACGATGGCCTGCGCGATGTTTTGGGGGGCGGTGGTGTTGCTCATGATGGGGTCACTGCGATGCAGCGTGATGCCAGAACGGCGTGCCGAGCACCGGCGTGCTCGGCTGTGCCGATTCCTGTGCGGCCATTGCGCCCGCGAGGTGCGCGCTGCGGCCGGCCTGCACCGCATCGGCGAAGGCGCCGGCCATCGCGACCGGGTCCTGCGCCAGCGCGACGGCGGTGTTGAGCAGCACGCCGTCGTAGCCCCATTCCATCACCTGGCACGCATGCGAGGGCAGGCCGAGGCCGGCATCTACCAGCAGCGGCACGCTGAGCCGCTCGCGCAGTACCTGCAAGGCATAGGGATTAACGGGCCCGCGGCCGGTGCCGATGGGCGCGGCCCAGGGCATCACGGCCTGGCAGCCGACGTCGACCAGCCGCCGGCACAGCACCAGGTCTTCAGTGCAGTAGGGCAGTACGTGGAAGCCGTCGCGGATCAGTTGCGCTGCGGCATCGACCAGATTCAGCGTGTCGGGCTGCAGCGTGTAGTCGTCGCCAATGAGCTCGAGCTTGATCCACGGCGTGTCGAAGAGCTCGCGCGCCATCTGCGCGGTCGCGACCGCCTCCTGCACGCTGTGGCAGCCGGCCGTATTGGGCAGTACAGGCACCTGGAGCCGCCGCAGCAGCTCCCAGAAGCCGTTGTCGCTGCCGGCGCCGTTCGGCGTGGCCGTCTGGCGGCGCAGCGAAGCGGTCAGCATCGCCGGCTGCGCGCGCCGCACGGCCGCTTCGAGCACGTCGGGCGAGGGGTAGCGCGAGGTGCCGAGCAGCATCCGGCTCTGGAAGGCCTGGCCGTAGAGCACCAGCGGGTCGTGGGATGGGGTCGTGGTCATGGATTTTCCTCAGCCGCCGGTCACGGGGCGGATCACTTCGATGCGGTCGTCGGGTTGCAAGGCGTGCGACGCGTAGTTCGAACGCGGCACGAACTGGCGATTCACCGCGGCGGCGAAGGGCGGCGTCGCGTGGATGAGCGCCAGCGCGTCGGCCAGCGTCGCGCCGCTCGGCAGCGTTTGCGGTGTGTCGTTGATCAGGATGTTCATGGCAGGACGGTTTCCAGGCTGGGCGCCAGATCGAAACGGCTCGCGAGCGTGGAATGGCCGGTGGCGAGCAGTTCCATCGCGACGTCGAGGATGGCCGGCGCGATCATGAAGCCGTGGCGGTACAGGCCGTTGATCTGCATCACGCCGGGGCGCGGCTGGCGGAAGGCCGGCAGGTTGTCGGGCAGTGTCGGCCGGCATTGCGTGGCGATCTCGAGAATGCGTGCCTCGGCAAAACCGCTGTGCACCGAATAGGCGGCGCTCAGCAGCTCGAGCGTGGAACGCACGCTGGCCGGCGACATGTCGTCGGACTCGATCTCGGTGCCGCCGATCACGAATACCTGTCCGGGCTTGGGTGCGATGTAGAGCGGGTAGCGCGGATGCACCAGCCGCGTCGGTCGCTGCAATGCGACTTCGGGGGCATGCACCCGGATGACTTCGCCGCGCACTCCGCGCAGGGCGCCCCACTGCGGCCGCGCGCCGAGGCCGCGGCAGTCGATGACCCGCTCGGGCTGGCCGGCTCCTCCGGCGTCGAAGTCGTCGATGCTGCGCGGGGCCTGCCAATGCAGTTGCACGTTGGGCATGGCCTGCAGCGTTGCGAGCAGTGCGGCGAGCAGTCCGCGGTTGTCGAGCTGGCCTTCTTCCGGCAGCAGCAGGCCGTGCGCGAAGCGCTGGCCCAGTGCGGGCTCCAGGGCGGCGATGCCGGCCGCATCGAGCGACTTCATTGCAGGCAGTTCGGGCACCACCTCGCCGGTGTGCGCCAGCATGCGCGCCAGCCGCGCGGCTTCGGGCGCATCCTGGCGGTGCCACAGCACCAGCGTGCCTGCGCGCTGGAAGAACACGGGCGCCGCCAGCGATTCGATCAGCACCGGCCAGCGGTCGAGTGCGTAGTGGCCCATGCGCACGACCGAGGGCGGTGCGATCGCGGATTCGGCCAGCGGCGCCAGCATGGCGGCCGCGACGCGCGCGGCCGCGCCGTCGGCCTCCGGCCCGCCGGCGTCGAAGAGCTCGACCTTGCAGCCGGCCTGGGCCAGCGTCACTGCGAGCAGGCGGCCCATGAGCCCGGCGCCGAGGATGACGGCGGAGCGGAAAGGAAGGGGGGCAGCGTTCATTGGCAGATCATTCGGTAAGCTTGCCGGCATGACCCAAGCATTCTCTCGTTACGCCCGCGTGCTCTCGATCGCCGGTTCCGACAGCGGCGGCGGCGCCGGCATCCAGGCCGATCTGAAGACTTTCTCGGCGCTCGGCTGCTACGGCATGACGGCCATCACCGCGCTCACCGCGCAGAACACGCTGGGCGTGTCGGGCATCCACGGCGTGCCGCCGGCTTTTCTGAAGGCGCAGATCCAGGCCGTGGTCGAAGACATCGGCGTCGACGCGGTCAAGCTCGGCATGCTGCATGCGCCCGAGGTGGTCGAGGTGGTGGCCTGGGCCATCGACCACTACAGGCTTTCCAAGGTGGTGCTCGACCCGGTGATGGTCGCCACCAGCGGCGACCGGCTGATCGCCGAAGAAACCGTGCAGGTGCTGGTGCGCGAGCTGTTCCCGCGCGCCACCGTGGTCACGCCCAATCTCGACGAGGCGGCCCTGCTGATCGGCCACGCCATCGACGGCGTCGACGCGCTCGACGATGCCGCGAGCGAATTGCTCGCTCTGGGCGCGCATGCGGTGCTGCTCAAGGGTGGCCACCTGCCGGGAGACGATGTCGTCGATCTGCTGGCGGAGGCGAGCGGCGAGCGGCTGCGGCTGTCTTCCGAACGCATTGCGAGCCGCAATCTGCACGGCACAGGCTGCACGCTGTCCTCGGCCATTGCCGCGCACCTCGCGCTGGGCTACCAACTGGCCGATGCCGTGGAGCGCGCGCGCGGCTACGTCGTGGCAGCCATGGCGGCCGGCGCGGATGTGAAGATCGGAGCCGGCCACGGTCCGCTCAACCACGGCTTTGCGCCAGTGCCGATGGTCCATCTGCCGTCGCCGGGCGCGTGATCCATGCCAGCACGAAGGTGAGGGCCAGTGTAGGCAGCGCCGACCCGAACTGAGGCGCCCATTTGGCACAGGCGTGGTAGATGGCGATGCCCGCGATCCAGATCAGCGCCGCGATCCAATCGATCTTGCGCGTGCCCACCGTGACCACCGCGCCACCCGTGCCCAGCCGGCCGAGGATCACGCCATAGAGCGGCACGAACACCGAGCTCAGGAGCAGCAGGAAGGGCTCGAGCGAGTGCATCGGCAGCACCAGCGCGAAGGCGATGCACGCGACCGCGAGCCACAGGCCCCAGCGCCGCACGCTCCAGCGCGGCTGCAGGCTGTGGGCCGAGACCGAGCCCGAATAGACGTCGCCGTACGCGTTGTCGAGCTCGTCGATCAGGATCAGGCCCAGCGCGACCAGGCCGCCCTGCGCCAGCAGCAGCGCCGCCACCAGGTTGGTGCCGGGTTCCGCCACGCTCACCACCATCACGCCGAGCGCGTAGCACCAGATGTTGGCAAGCGCATAGCCGACCCAGGTGCCGCCGAAGGCGCCGCCGAGTCCGCCCGCGCTGCGCCGGCCGTGCCGCGCATAGTCGGCCACCAGCGGCAGCCACGAAACCGGCATCGCGATCACCAGGTCGAGCGCACTGAACATGCCCATGCTGCCGTTGCCCGGGCGCGACCAGAAGGCCTCCAGGCCCTTGGCCTGGAGCTGCGTCGCGAATTGCCAGCTCAGCCACAGCAGCGACAGCACCACCAGCGGCAGCCCGAAGCGGCTCACGAAGCGCCGCACCAGCTTGACCATGGAGCCGGCCAGCAGCGCGAGCAGCACCGCGCCCCACAGCAGCGTGGTCAGCACGGTGCCCAGCGTGCCCTCCAGCGACCAGCCGAAGGCCTGCTTGCCGATGGCCTGCGTGCCCTCGCGCATGATCACGATCTCGAAGGTGGTCCAGCCGATCAGCTGCACGATATTCAGCACCACCGGCAGGCGCGCGAAGGCGCTGCCGTAGGTGGCGTGCATCAGGCCCGCGCTGGCCAGCCCGCTTTCGCAGCCTAGGCGGGCGGTCCAGGCCAGCAGGCCGGCGCCGATCAATGACCCCAGCACGATAGCGATCGCCGCCTCGCGCGTGCCGACCGCCGGCACCAGGTAGGCGCCGACCTGCATCACCAGCAGACCGACGCCGAGGCTGAACCACAGCGCCATGTGGTCGTGCCAGCGGAAGACGCGGTTGGCGTCGCCGAGCGGCGTCAGCGCCTCGTTGGATTCAGGTGTCGTTGCCATCCATTTGCTCCATTGCAAAGTGTTTGGCAGGTGGGCGAGGCCACAGCGGCAAGACCGGCACGCGAGAAAACGTGGCGGCCGCCGGACCAGCTTCCCTGCGCGAGGATTACCTCAGTCAGGTTCAAAGGGACTCTCTCAGCCAACCCGCAACAGGCGTTGCGGGCCGGCACCCCTAGCGTTGCTTCAGTCTGGCGAAGCAGTTCGGATTGTAGAGCCGTGGGCTGGCCGGATGCGATACCGCGACTTGGCGTTGCCGCGGACCGGGCAGCGCCTCAGTGGTCGATGGCGGCCGACAGCCTCGCGCCCGAGTGGGCGTGGCGAACGAGCGGCAGGACGAAGCGGCGCGCGAACTGCTGAAGCGCCCAGACCGCGACGGCGATCCCGCCGGCCAGCAGCAGTCCGGCGGCGATGTCCAGCGGGAAATGCACGCCCACGTAGATGCGCGCCCAGCCCGTGAGGACCGCGATCGCCACGATCGCCAGCCCGGTCTTCCGTATCGATGCCCGCAGGCAGAACAGCAGCCCGATGGTGAACATCACCGAGGCGTGCGCACTCGGCAGCGAGCCGCGCGCGCCATGTTCGATGTGCGCCGGGCTCAGGCCCATCATGAAGGGGCGCGGCATCGCGATGGCGTCCGCCAAGGCGTGGGCCAGCATGGCCGCCGCGGCCGCGGCGACCAGCGTCACCATTGCATAGACCCGCTGCGAGGGCCGGCGCCAGGCGACCCAGCCCATCAAGGCCACGCAGAGCCAGGAGGCGCCCTGGGCCACGATGGACGCGACCCACATGGTCTCGGCATCCGGGGTGTAACCAGCGCCCATGGCCTGGAACAGTGCAGTGTTCAACGCGAGCATGCCCTGCATCCTATGACGCTCTCGTGTCGAACGCGTGAATACGGCATTCAGCCTTCGTTCAGGATGGTTGCTTTGTTATTCAGCCCACGCCGAGCAGCTGATGCAGCCGCGTGCTGGTGGTGGTGTATTGCAGCGGCACGGCTTTGCCGGGAAACACGATCGTGGTGGCGGCCCAGGCCGCCAGCGTGGCCTCGTGGAAACCGCAGACGATCAGCTTCTTCTTGCCCGGGTAGGTGTTGATGTCACCGACCGCGAACACGCCGGCCTCGCGCGTCTGGAAGCGCTCGGTGTCGACCGGCACCTGCTTGCGCACGAGATCGAGGCCCCAGTCGGCCAGGGGCCCGAGCCGCGGCGAGATGCCGAGGCAGGCGATGAGCGCGTCGAGCGGCAGCGTCACGGTCCGGGCGTCGGGCGTCGTGATCTGCAGTGCCTGGCCGTCGAAAGCCGCGGGCTGGCCCACGGCGAAGTTCAGTGCGCCCTCGGCCACCAGCGCGCGCATGCGGGCCACGAGCGCCTCGTCGGCCTGGAAACCGTCGCGCCGGTGCAGCAGCGTGACCTGGCGGGCCTTGCCGACCAGCGCGATGGCAGTGGCCAGCGCGGCATCGTCGCCGCCGTTGACCACCACGGCCTGGCCGTCGAAGCGCTCCAGTGTTTCGGGGTGATAGAAAAGCCGGGTGCCCTCGAAGCGCTGGATGCCTTCGAGCGTGATCCGCTTGGCGACGAAGGCACCGACGCCGGCGGCGATGAAGACCGTCTTGGCGAGGAAGGTGGTGCCAGTCGAGGTGCCCAGGAGGAGCCGCTGGTCGGCCTGGCGTTCGAGCGTTGCGACTTGCTGCTCGAAATGGAACTGCGGCTTGAGGGGTGCGACCTGCTGCAGCAGCGACTCCGCCAGTCCGCGCCCGCTGGTTGCCGGGACGCCCGGGATGTCGTAGATCGGCTTGTCGCCATAGAGCTGCACGCACTGGCCGCCCGCGGAAGGCAGCGCATCGACGATGTGGCAGGGAATCTCCAGCAGGCCCAGCTGAAAGGCTTGGAACAGGCCGACCGGTCCGGCGCCGATGACCAGCGCCTCGGTCTCGATGGGAGCCGGCGTCGTGCTCAGCGGACCAACTCCCCGATCTTGTCGGTCTTGTCTTTCCACTCCTCGGCATCGGGCAGCGCGGGCTTGCGCTTGGTGATGCTCTTCCAGCCGTCGGCCACGGCGAGCTCGGCATTGAGCTTGATGAAGGCGATCTGGTTGGCCGGCAGGTCTTCCTCGGCGTAGATCGCGTTGACCGGGCACTCGGGAATGCAGACCGCGCAATCGATGCACTCGTCAGGGTCGATCACCAGCATGTTCGGCCCTTCGCGGAAGCAGTCCACGGGACATACGTCGACGCAATCGGTGTATTTGCAGCGGATGCAGGATTCGGAGACGACGTGAGTCATGTTCTTGGCTGGCGGGGAATGGCGGAAAACCCGGAATTTTAGGCTTTTGAGGACGAGGGCTGTACCAGCACCGCCGCCGAGGTCTTGTGGGAGGCTGTATCCACCAGCACCAGCGAGCCCAGCGCACGCGATTGCGTGAAGGGCAGCACGGCCAGCGGCTGCTGCAGCGAGAGCACCACGTCGCCGATCGCGTTGGCTTCGAGCCGGTCGGCCGGCTCGGAGTCGAGCGTCGTGATGTTCACCCGATCGACGATCCGTGCCACCTTGGCCTTGACCCAGCGGTGGCCCTGCAGCGCCCAGTAGACGCGGCCCGCGACCAGCGGCTCGTCGTCGAGCCACGCGATGGTGGCGGTGATCTCGCGCGTGGGCTCGAAGGCGTCCGGCGCCAACAGCCAATCGCCGCGCGAGACGTCGAGCTCGCGGTCGAGCACGATGCCGGCGCTGTGGCCCGCGTGCACGGTCTTCGGCTGGCGGCTATGGCTCAGCACCTGCGCGACGGTAGCCGTCTGGTTGCTCGGCAGCACGGTGACGCGCTGCCCCGGCTCGACATGCCCGCTGGCCACACGGCCCCAGAACACGCGGCGGCCCCGGGAGGTGTCGGCCGAGGCCGAGAACTTCTCGACCCACTGCACCGGGAAGGCGAAGGGCACGGCCTCGTCCTGCTGCGTGACCGGCAGTTCCTCGAGCAGCTCGATCAGGCTCGGGCCTTCGTAGCCGCACCAGTTGCCGTGGCGCGAGGCCACGTTCCAGCCCTTGAGCGCCGAGATCGGCACCGTGGCGGCGACCTGCACGCCGGCGGCTTCGGCAAATTCCGAGAGCGCGCCGGAGATGCGTTCGAAGGCGAGATCGGCATCGGCGATCGCATCGAGCTTGTTGACCGCGAACACGATCGACTGCACGCGCAGCAGGTGGCACAAGAGCGTGTGGCGGCGCGTCTGCGGCAGCAGCTCGCGACGCACCACTTCACCGTCTTCCACTTCGGCGGCCCAGGGCAGCTTGGTGGCATCGACCAGCACCACGGCGGCATCGGCGCTCGACGCTGCGGTGACCATGTTGCGCGTGTACTGCTCATGGCCCGGCGCGTCGCCGATGATGAACTTGCGCCGCGCGGTCGAGAAGTAGCGGTAGGCGACGTCGATCGTGATGCCCTGTTCGCGCTCGGCCGAGAGGCCGTCGGTCAGCAAGGCCAGATCGGTCTCGCCGCCGCGCTGCACGCCGGCGAGCTGGTCCTGCAGCACGGTCTTGCTGTCGACCAGGAGCCGCCCGATCAGCGTGCTCTTGCCATCGTCGACGCTGCCGCAGGTGATGAAGCGCAGGGCCGTGCCGGTGTCGCCGTGGATCGCTGCCGCTTCGGCCGCGGGGGTGGAGGTGCTCGCACTCATCAGAAGTAACCGTCTTTCTTGCGCTTTTCCATCGAAGCCTCGGAGGTCTTGTCGTCCATGCGCGTGGCACCGCGCTCGCTCACTTCGGCGGCCAGCGTCTCGACCACCACGTCGGCGGCGTCGGCCGCCAGGCTGTCGACCGGGCAGGTGCAGGTGATGTCGCCCACGGTACGGAAGCGCACGTCGCGCAGCTCCACCTTCTCGCCGTCGCGCGGCGGCGTGAGCTCGCTCACCGGCACCAGGAGGCCGCGGCGCTCGACCACTTCGCGCTTGTGCGTGTAGTAGATCGAGGGCAGGGCGACATGCTCGCGATCGATGTACTGCCAGACATCGAGTTCGGTCCAGTTGGAGATCGGGAACACGCGGAAGTGTTCGCCGGGCGCCAGGCGCGTGTTGAACAGGGTCCAGAGCTCGGGGCGCTGGTCCTTGGGCTGCCATTGGCCGAAGGCGTCGCGATGCGAAAAGATGCGCTCCTTGGCGCGTGCCTTTTCTTCGTCGCGGCGCGCGCCGCCGATCAGCGCATCGAAGCGGAATTCCTCGATCGCTTCGAGCAGCGTGACCGACTGGTGCACATTGCGCGATTCGCCAGGATGGGCAAGGCGCACGGTGCCGCGCGCCATCGAGTCTTCGACGCTGCGCACGATCAGCTCGGCGCCGAGTTCCTGCGCGCGGTGGTCGCGGAAGGCCGTCACTTCGGGGAAGTTGTGGCCGGTGTCGATCATCAGCAGCGGGTAGGGGATGCGGCCGGCGCCGAAGGCCTTCTCGGCGCACTTCAGCAGCACCAGCGAATCCTTGCCGCCCGAGAACAGCAGGGTCGGGCGCTCGAAGGAGGCCGCGACTTCGCGCAGGATGAAGATGGTTTCTTCTTCCAGCGCGTCGAGCTGCGTGTTGGACAGGCGCGCGGGCAAGTGCGTGCCTTGCAGCAGGAGGTCGTGTTCTGTTCTGGCGTTCATCGTGTGCGGTACTCAGTGCGAGGAATCAGTGAAACGTCGGCGCTCAATGCGCGAGATGCAAGCCGCACTCGCGGCTCTCTTCGCCCTTGGTCGGGTCCACGTAGTCGAAGTTGTTGGGCAGGCCATGCGCTTCGCAGTAGGCATACAGATCCTTGGACGACCAGTGCAGCAGCGGGGCAACCTTGATCAGGCCATCCGGATTGACGCTGACCGGGTCCATTTGCGCGCGCACGGCGGTGTCGGTGGCCCGAAGGGCGGTGAACCAGACCTTCGGTGCCGTCTCGCGCAGCGCACGGGCAAAGGGCTCCAGCTTCACTTCTTCCGTGAAAGCGGCATGGCGCGAATCGTCGAGCGCCGGCGTCGGGCCGTCCACCGCTTCGCGATGCGCACGCGAGCGGCGCGGCAGATAGATGCGCAGATCCAGACCCAGCAGCTTCGTGACCTCGTCGGCAAAGCGGTAGGTGGCTTCGGTGTTGTAGCCGTTGTCCATCCAGACCACGGGAACATCAGGCTTTGCGCGTGCCACCATGTGCAGGATCACGGCCTCGAACGGGCGAAAATTCGTGGTGACGATCGCAGGTTGGCCCAGGCCGATCGCCCAATCCACCAAGCCCTCCGCGTTGCGGCCGAGTTCGGAGTTGATGCGTGGAAGGTCGATGCTCATATCGAAGGTTCTCATGCGGGTCCGGATCCCGCCGCCGCGAAGTGCGGGGTGGTCTGCACCGCGTCGCCCTGATAGAAGGCCGAGAAGCGGTCGAACTGGCGCTGCGCGGCGGAGGCGTCGACGCCTTCCTTGAGCACGGCGCTGGAGAAACCGGTGCGCTCCATCTGCACCAGCTGGTCGATCAGCACGTCGCCGGTGGCGCGGATGTCGCCCTTGAAGCCGAGGCGGCGGCGCAGCAGGAAGGCCTGGCTGTAGGCGCGGCCGTCGGTGAACTTCGGGAAGTTCAGGTCGATGCGGTCCACGTCGTCGAGGCAGACCTCGATCGCGAGCGGGTCGGCGTCGTTGGGCAACTGCAGCACGTTCGGCTCGCCGTCGTCCACGTGTTCTTCCGCTGAAAGGATGCGCAGCGTCTTGTTCATAGGGCCCCCACGCTCGGCACTGACGTGTCCTCGCTGCCCCCCAAGGGGGTGCGAGCTTGCTTGAAGCGGTTCTGCGCTGCGCTCATGCTGCTTCCTCCACCTTGAAGCGCGCACCGTTGGCGGCCGCCTTGAAAGGCTCGATGCCCACGCGGCGCAGCGCGTCGATGAAGCTCTCTCCAGTCTCGCGCGTGTCGCGGTAGGTGTTGAGCACGGCCTCGATCACGTCCGGCACTTCGGCCGCCGAGAACGAGGGACCGACCACCTTGCCGGGCTGCGCCGCGCCCGACAGCGCCGAGCCGTCGGAGCCGCCGAGCGTGACCTGGTACCACTCCTTGCCGTCCTTGTCGACGCCGAGGATGCCGATGTGGCCGCTGTGGTGGTGGCCGCAGGAGTTGATGCAGCCGCTGATGTGCAGGTCGATCTCGCCCAGGTCGTCGAGCTCGTCCAGGTCCTGGTAGCGCTCGGTGATGGCCTCGGCGATCGGGATCGAGCGGGCGTTGGCCAGCGCGCAGAAGTCGCCGCCGGGGCAGGCGATCATGTCGGTCAGGAGGTGCACGTTGGCGCTGGCGAAGCCGGCTTCGCGTGCGCTGAGCCACAGCGCGTGCAGGTCTTCGGCGTGGACCCAGGGCAGGAGCAGGTTCTGGTCGTGCGTGACGCGCGCCTCACCGGCGCTGAAGCGGTCGGCCAGCCGCGCCGCGGTGTCGAGCTGGTCGGCCGAGGCGTCGCCCGGCGCCTGGCCGATGCGCTTGAACGAGAGCGTGACCGCGCGCAGGGCGGGATTCTGGTGCGGCGCCACGTTGCGCTGCAGCCAGCGCGCGAACGTCACGTCGTCGGCCGCCTGCGCGCGCAGCTCGGCGTCGGTCTCTTCGGCGCTCTGGAACACGCGCGTCGCGAGCGTGGGCGGCACGAAGGAGGCGGCCACGCGGTCGTACTCGGCCTGCGTGATGGTATGCGGCGCGCCGTCGTGCTCGAGGATCTGCTTGTACTCGGCCTCGACGTCATCGATGTAGCGCTGGCCTTCGGCCTTCACGAGGATCTTGATGCGCGCCTTGTAGATGTTGTCGCGCCGGCCGTAGCGGTTGTAGACCCGCACCACGGCTTCGAGGTAATTCATGATCTGGTTCCACGGCAGGAACTCGCGCAGCACGGTGCCGATGATCGGCGTGCGGCCCATGCCGCCGCCCACCTGCACGCGGAAGCCGAGCTCGCCGGCCTCGTTCTTCACGAGCCTGAGGCCCACGTCGTGCCATCCGGTGGCGGCTCGGTCTTCGGCCGCGCCGGTGATCGCGATCTTGAACTTGCGCGGCAGGAAGGCGAACTCGGGATGCAGCGTGCTCCACTGCCGCATGATCTCGGCGAAGGGGCGCGGATCGGCGACCTCGTCGATCGCGATGCCGGCGCGCTCGTCGCTGGTGATGTTGCGGATGCAGTTGCCGCTGGTCTGGATGCCGTGCATGTCGACCGAGGCCAGGAGGTCCATCACGTCGGCCGACTTGGCCAGCGGGATCCAGTTGTATTGCACGTTCTGGCGCGTCGTGAAGTGGCCGTAGTGCGTGGGCAGCTTGTGCGTGCCGAGCTTGCCCTGCGTCTTCAGAGCGGTCTTGTAGACCTCGGCTTCGGGCTCGTCGTACTCGCGGGCGATGCGGGCCAGCACGCGCAGCTGCGCGCTCGAGAGTTCGCCGTAGGGCACCGCGACGCGCAGCATCGGCGCGTAGCGCTGCACGTACCAGCCGTTCTGCAGCCGAAGCGGCCGGAACTCGTCTTCGGAGAGTTTGCCGGTCTGCCAGCGTTCCAGCTGGTCGCGGAATTGCGCGGCGCGCTGGTGCACGAACTGGCGGTCGAAATCTGTGTATTGGTACATCGTGTGTCAGTTGCTGGAAGGCGGTGCGTCCACGGCCCGTCAACGTGAGCCGGGGAATGTAAAAGCGCGCCTTATGGAAACAAACTATTTTTTGGTTCGCGCTTTATGCGGATAAGCTTATTCGCCAGTCCCCATGCGGGTTACGGGGCGACGCAATGCTTATTACGGATAAGGCCGGCGGCGCTTGCCGCGCGTCGAACACCGGTCGATTCTAGGAAGTGCTGCTGCGCCTTGCCGGCGCTCACTGAGCGGCCGTGATGCCGTCGCCGACAAAGGGCCGGCTACGGAGCAACCGGATTTCTCTTTTGCTCTTCGAGAAGCTGCTGCCGGCGCACCGCGCTGCATTGCGCGTGCCCCTTGAACTCTGCTTTCTCGCATTGGGCGGCCATGCATCGGGCCGCCGCGACGAAGTTCATGCCAGAGCATGCCTGGCCGGGCGCGGTGGCGGCCGCGCTGCGCGGAGCTTTGACGGACTTCACCTGTGCCGGCTCGCTTGCCGCCCGAACCGGATCCGGCGCTTTCGCTGGCGCGAGTTGCACCTTTTCGGTCTGTGGTTCCGTGGCCATGGCCGGCGCTTCGACCGTGGCAGCCTGTGGGGCGGCACGGGCCTCCGCCTCCGAACGATCCGTGCGAACGGGATGCACCTGTGCCTTGCCCGCGGTGTAGAGATACCAGCCGCCGGCACCCGCCACCAGCCAGCCCGTGGCGCCGACGGTCAACGCGACGCTGAGGGCAGCAATGCTGACCCACATCCCCTTGGAAAAAGCGTGCGTTGCCTCGGCAGCTGCAGGGGCCGCGCTGACGCCAGCAGGCGTCTGCGACTGCTCGGCTCTCCGCATGAAACCGAACAGGGAATTCGCGGCGCTGGTGCGAGGCGCGTCAGCGCTGGCGAACGCGGTGGGCAAGGTGCCGATGCATTCGATGCAGAACTTGGCGGCAGACCGATTTTTTGTCTTGCATTGGGGGCAGATCAGGGCCATTGCGAAAGGCCCTCAGTGCGCAGTCGCATCGTCGCGTGCTGCTTGCGGAAGCTGCGCCGCGACGAGATTCCGCTGCGCAGCCATGATGAGCGTCGCACGATAGACCGATCGGCTGGCTGATTTCGTCAGCTCGATCAGCGTCTTCCACTCGTGCTCCAGTTCCTCGGGTGCGGCGTCGACACGCGGCGTCCGCATCAACGACCGGCTGGCATCCAGCAGCGCAGCGGCCGAGTTGAGACAGATGTGAAGGCTGGACTGTGCGGGACTCGCGCGACTGCCCTCCGCGAGCAGCAGCCGCTCCACGGCGGCCAGGGCACTTTCGAGAAGGGCGAGATCGGCACTCGAATGGGTCATGTCGCGAGGTTCGCAGACAGCGGCCCGATTCGAGGTGCGAAAACTTCACACTTTGAAGCAATGTTTGCTTTAGATGTACTCCGAACGTCTAGGACGCGGTGCCGCGACCGGCATCCAGCAGGTCCTGGATGTCTTCGAGGCCGCGCCCGCGCGTCTCAATGCCGTTCCTGATGAGCATCAGCGCCGCGACTGCCATCGGCACGGCGATCAACAGGGCCGAGACGGTGAAGTGGCTGAACAGGCCCAGCACCCCGAAGCCCGCGCCCAGGATGCCGCCGAACTTGGAGCTGGCAGCGACCACGCCCGAGCCCGTGCCGCGCAGGTGCACCGGGTAGATCTCCGCGGCATAGGGAATGAGCATCGCGATCACGCCGCTCGAGCTCACGAGCAGCAGGGCGGTGGTGAGCACCATCGCCAAGGTCGACTGCACCTGCGCCAGGCCGAGGCCGAAGAACACCAGCAAGGTCGCGGTCGTGAGCGCGATGAACAGCACCAGCGCCTTGATGCTGCTCCAGCGGTGGTAGAGCCAGATCACGATCGCGATGCCGGGCAGCGCCAGCAGGGCCGAGCGCGCGAGCAGGGCGCTTGCGGCCGTGGCGTCCATGCCCATGCTGCCGAGGTTGGTCGGCAGCCACAGCAGAAAGCCGAAGTTGACCAGGCCCCAAGCCACGCCGCAGACGATCAGGCCCCAGGTGATGCGCGCATGGCTGCCGCGCAGCAGTTGCGCGATGCCGCCGGGCGGCGGTTCCTGCTCGGCAACCACCGCAGCCGCCGGCGCATTCGCCGTTGCCGCGGGGCCGGTACCCGCGAAGCGCGCCAGCACCGCGCGGGCCTCGTTGTCGAGCCCGGCGTTCGAGAGGAAGCGCGGCGATTCGGGGATGTAGCGGCCCAGGAAGATGATCACCAGCCCGGTCGGCAGGCCCAGCAGCCACAGCGCGCGCCAGCTGAATTCTGGCACCAGCAGCGCGGCCGAACCGGCCGCCAGCAGATAGCCGGCCGAGGTGCCGACGCCGCCCAGCGCCACCAGCAGCCAGCCACGGTGCGCGGCGGGCACGGTTTCCGCCATCAGCGTGAAAGTGATCGGCAGCAGGCCGCCGGCCGAGGCGCCCATCAGGAAGCACATCGCGAGGTTCCAGCCGAAGGCCGGCATCGCGCCGCAGATCGCGGTGCCGATGAACATCAGCGCCGACAGCAGGATGGCCGCGCGCCGGCCGAAGATGTCGGCCAGCCGGCCCCACAGCACCGAGCCCACTGTCGTGCCCGTCAGCGCCACCAGCGCCAGCACGCCGGCGGTCTGCTTGCCGATCTCGTACTCGGTGGTCATGCCCGGCATCACGAAGCCCAGCGTGGCCGGCTTCAGGACGTCGACCGCCAGCGCGATCACCAGCACGATCACCAGCTTCCAGTGCTCGCGGTTCAGCGGCACGCCGTCGGCGACGTGGAACTGCAGGTGGCTGTCGCCGTGCAGGCTCTTTTGCATCTGCGCGATGCGCGGCATGAGGCCGTACATGGCCAGGAGCACGCCAAGCGGGATCATCGCCATGCCGGTCAGCATGGTGGCGTCCATCTCCATGCCGACCATCTGGTAGCCCGTATGCCGGCCCATCATGAACATCGGCATGTGGGCGAGCACGCCGCCGATGATGGCGATGCAGCCGGCCCAGAATGCGACCGGGTGGTGAAAGGAGAAGTTCTGGGCTTTCATGCGGGTTCTGCCGGGCGAGGCATGTTAACGACAGACGTTCCAGCCGCCGACCTCGAGGTGGAAATGATCGGCATGCAGGGCGTTGTAGCCGGGGCCCAGCACGCCGTCGAAGAAGCGGCAGGCACCGGCGTGTGCGTCCCGAAGAAAGAGCGCTTCCGCGTCGTTGCCGCCCCAGTCGCGCCGCACCGTGATGCGCCGGCGACCGCTCTGCACGAAGCCGGCAATGTCGAGCGCATCGGCGCTCGCATGCCGGCTGCGGCGGCCGCCCTGCGTGCCTCCTTCGCCGGTGTTGGCGTTGCGGCAGGCGTAGCTGCCCAGGTGCTCCAGCGAGACGAGCGGCGCGCCGAGGTGGCGTGCGGCCGCCGGCTGCAGCGCATGCCGCTCCCACATCGCGAACGACAGCGCGGCCCGGCAACTGAGCACCACCGGCGAGCCCAGTGCCAGGCTGCGGCCGCGCCGCACGCGGACCGCGTTCTCGAATCCGCAGCCGGGAGCGATGACGCGGTCCGGCACGGCTTCATGTTCGAGACCGGTCTCCGCCAGCGCCGCCATGCAGCGCGCAGGATAGGCGCGTGCGCGCCGCAGCTTGAGGTTGGTGAGCAGGTTCGGCTCGGCCGCTACGTCCAGCGATGCCCAGGGATTCCAGCGTTCCGGGATGGAGACCCAGCCGGTTCTCAACGCATACGCCGACGAAAGCACCGCCGCGGCGAGCAGGGTCAAGGCCAGCCGCGCGATCCAGCGGCGCCCGGGTTGCGATGGAGGAGGAGAAGGCGAGGAGGGCGGCACGTCGCCGCACTACAACACGAAATGCGCCACTGTGACGTAGTGGCTCGCAGTGCCGGCCAGCACGAACAGGTGCCAGGTGCCGTGCGCATGGCGCCATCCGAGAGGATTGCGGTAGAAGATCGTGCCGGCCGAGTACAGCACTGCGCCGGCCATCAGCCACGCGAGGCCGGTGCTGTCGAGCCGCGCGATCAGCGGCACGGCGGCGATCACGCCCAGCCAACCCATCCCAAGGTAGAGCGCCAGCGAGGGCGCAGGCGGGTCGCCGGGCCGCAGCTCGCGGGCGATGCCGAACAGCGCCGCGCCCCAGGCCGCGATCAGCAGCGCCCAGCCCCAGGCGCCCTGCAGCGTGACCAGCGCGAAGGGCGTATAGCTGCCGGCGATCAGCAGGTAGATCGCACAGTGGTCGACGCGTTGCCAGAACAGCTTCATGCGGCCGCGCGTGCTGTGGAACAGGACCGATGCCGCGTAGAGCGTCACCATCGACAGCGCGAACACCAGTGCGCTCGCCGTCTTGGCCGGGTCGTTGACCGGTACCGTCTTGGCCAGCAGCAGGGCGGAGCCGGCCGTGGCCAGCATCAGCCCGAGCAGATGGCTGTATCCGTTGAAGCGTTCGCCTTGGTACATGGTGTCACCTTGAATTGATGTGTCGAGTGGGCCGCGCCTTTGCTGCGCTGTCATGACATCAGACGCCGATCGGCGGCCTGGCGCATCCACCGTTGGACTTGGGCGTTGGCCGTACCGCATTCGTGGGATCGCCGAAAGGCCTGTCGCCGCGGGGGTCGCCGCCATAGGATCGGAGCCACAAGGAGACACCCATGCCCACCTTCAACACCGTCCTCGTCGACAAGGATCCGCAGCACCCGCGCATCGCACGCCTCGTGCTCAACCGGCCCGAGAAACTCAACGCCATCGGCAACACCACGCCGGTGGATATTCGCCACGCGGTCGAGTGGGCGCAGGCCGAGGACGAGGTGCACGTGATCGTGGTCGAAGGCGCGGGCCGCGCCTTCTGCGCCGGCTACGACCTGGGCGAATATGCCGAGGGCAAGGGACAGGACGGCGTGGCCGACCATCCCTGCAGGCAGGAAAAGACGCCGTGGGACCCGATGCTCGACTACGCCGCGATGAAGGCCAACACCGAGGACTTCATGTCGTTGTGGCGCTGCACCAAGCCCACCATCGCCAAGGTGCACGGCTACGCGGTGGCCGGCGGCAGCGACATCGCGCTGTGCTGCGACCTGCTGGTGATGGCCGAGGACGCGAAGATCGGCTACATGCCCACGCGCGTGTGGGGCTGCCCGACGACCGCGATGTGGACCTACCGGCTCGGCGCGCTGCGCGCCAAGCAGCTCATGTTCACCGGCGACACCATCGACGGTACGCAGGCGGCCGATTGGGGCCTCGCCAACTTCGCGGTGCCGGCCGCTGAGCTCGACGCGGCCACGCTGAAGCTGGCAGAGCGCATCGCCGGCGTGCCGCGCTCGCAGCTGATGATGCACAAGCTGGTGGTCAACCAGGTGTGGCTCTCGATGGGACTGGAGCAGAGCCAGATGTTCGCCACCGTGTTCGACGGCATCACGCGCCACAACCCCGAAGGCATGTGGTTCCGCCGCCAGGCCGAGGTCGAGGGCTTCAAGAGCGCCGTCGCATGGCGCGACAGCGGCCGGCCTATTCCCGAGGGCGACGAGGCGCGTGCGCTGGCGGCCGAGCTCGAAGCGCGGGCCGCTTCAGCCCCGCAGCGCTGAGACCGCTTGTAAGGCCAGCACCACGCCCAGCACCAGCATCACCAGGCCTACGAGCGCATCGAGCCAGCGCCACGCCACCGGATTCGCGAACAGCGGCGCCAGGAGCCGCGCGCCGGCGCCGAGTCCCGCGAACCAGCTCGCGCTGGCCAGTGCAGTGCCCGCCACGAAAGCTCCCTTGCCGAGTCCGGCCTGCTGCGCGCCGACGGCGCCGACCAAGAGCAGGGTGTCGACGTACACGTGCGGATTGAGCAGCGTGAAGGCGGCGGTCTGCGTCATCACGCGGCCGAGCGAATTCCGGCCCGCACTGCCCGCTGCCGCGTGCAGCGCGGCAGGGCGCAGCGCACGCCGCCAAGCGAAGGCGGCATAGGCCAGCAGGAACAGCGCGCCGCCGGCGGTGAGCGCCGGCGCCACGAGCGGCAGGCGTTCGAGCAGCTGGCCCATGCCGATCACGCCGACGGCGACCAGCACCGTATCGGCCAGCGCGCAGAACAGGATCACCGGCCACACATGCTCGCGCCGCAGGCCCTGGCGCAGCACGAAGGCGTTCTGCGCGCCGATGGCGACGATCAGGCCCAGGGTCAGGCCGAAGCCGGTGGCGAATGCGGGGAAGGCGAAGGGGGTCATGCGGCGATGATTGGCGCTGCGGCAGAATCAGTCCAGTTAACTTTTCTGCGGCTGCATTAGGAATACTTCATTGCTCGACTACCTGTCCCTGAGTGCCGTTGCGCAGGTGGTGCGCGAAGGCAGCTTCGAGCGCGCGGCGCGCACGCTGCACGTCACGCCCTCGGCCGTGTCGCAGCGCGTCAAGCTGCTCGAAGACCGGCTCGGCCTGGCCCTGATCGTGCGCGGCTCACCCTGCGTGGCGACCGAGGCCGGCGCCTGGCTGTGCCGGCATGTCGAGCAGGTCGGCATGCTCGAGCGCGATCTGCAGCGCGCCATGCCCGCGCTCGGCGCCCTCGATACCATCGATCAGCGCGTCACCCTGCGCGTGGCGGTCAACGCCGATAGCCTGGACACCTGGTTCGTCTCGGCGATCGCGGCCTTCAGCGCCGGCGAATCGGCCCTGCTCGACCTGAGCCTGGACGACCAGGAGCACACGGCCGAGTGGCTGCGCACTGGTGCCGTGCTCGCCGCCGTGACCGCCAGCGCCAAGCCCGGCCAGGGCTGCCGCAGCGTGCCGCTCGGCCACATGCGCTACTTCGCCACTGCGAGCCCGGCCTTCAAGAAGAAGTACTTTGCCCATGGGGTGACGGCAGACGCGCTGGCCCAGGCGCCGAGCCTGGTCTTCAACCGCAAGGACAAGCTGCAGGCGCAATGGCTGCGCGCAGCCTGCGGCAAGCCGGTCGAAACGCCGAGGCATTGGCTGCCTTCGCCGCAGGCCTTCGTGGCGGCTTGTGTGGCCGGCATGGGATGGGGCACGAACCCGGCGAGCCTGGTCGAGGCGCAGCTGCGCGACGGCTCGCTGGTCGAGCTGGTGCCGGGCGTGGATTTGCAGGTGCCGCTCTACTGGCACCACGTGCGCCTGAAGATCCCGATGCTCGACCGGCTCACCGACGCGGTGGTCGCGGCGGCTCGGACCGGGCTCGAGCCGATCACGGCCACCAGTGCCGCACGGTGACGGCGATCACGCGCGCCGCATGGCGCCGAATGTCCGCGGGCGGCGAGGGCGCTTGTTTCGAAAGCGGGCGCCGCGGAGTCGGCGCGATCAGGAAGAGACGAGGGGCTTGCCGCAGAGCAGGGCTTGGAAGATGAGGGAATGGCATGGCCGGCGCCTTGGGTTTTTCTTGGAGGGCGCCCCATGTTAACTGTATAAAAATACAGTGTCATGACACGCTCCTGCCAAAGGCCCGACTTCAGCTCGCGGTGCGTCTCACCTGAACCGTCGCCTCCAGGCCTTCGTAGGCTTCCGCCTTGCCGTACCAGCTGCCGCTGATGGGCGCGGCCTGCGAAGGATCTCGCGCCACGCCCACGCGGATCAACTGGCCACTGCCCATCAGGTTGTTGGTCGGGTCGAAGGCGACCCAGCCGGCGCCGGGCAGATAGGCGTGCAGCCAGGCATGGGTCGAGCCGGCGCCCGAGACGGCCGCGCCCGGCTCGGTGCTGCCGGTGTCGAGCGCGGCGTCGTAGATGTAGCCCGAGACGAAGCGCGTCGCCACGCCGAGCCGGCGCGCGGCTTCCATCATGAGCAGCGCGTAGTCGCGGCAGCTGCCGCTGCCCAGCGCCAGCGTCTGCAGCGGTGTCTGCGTGCCTTCCTCGTCGCGCGCCGCGTAGGCGAGGCTCTGGCCGATGTGCGCATTCATGCGCGTGAGCACCTCGCGCGTGCTGTTGGGCTTGTCGGTGTGGAGGAACTGGTGCGCCCAGCGGATCAGCGTGCCTTGGGGGTCGTCGTGGTGCGGGCGCAGGTAGTGTTCGAGGTCCAGCCGCTCCTGAACCGAGTAGGCGAAGGGCAGGAATTCGGCGGCCGGTTCGAGCGCCAGTTCGTCCAGCGGCGCAGGCACGTGCTCGATGGTGAAGGCGCAGACGATGCGCAGTTCCGTGGCCTCGCCCATCGGCTGCACCAGCGCGACCGAATTGGAGTGCGGGTCCTGGATCATGCGCACGTAGGCGTCGGGACTGACCTGCAGGTCGGTCGCGAGCACGCGCAGGTCGTGGCTGTCGCGCGGCCTGAACATGACGCGGTGCAGGCCGAAGCTCACCGGCTGGTTGTAGCGGTAGATGGTGGTGTGGGTGATGTCGTAGCGGATGGGCATGGCGGATTGTCCTGGGGAATACCGTCCGTTTGGCGGATGCCTCTGCGCCGAACGGCACATTGTGGAGTCGAAGCGCGTCCCTAGACTGCACAGCGAAGGGGGTCCTATGGAAAAGGATTCCAAGTCCGGGCTCGGCGGTCTTTCAGGCAACGGCCTCATCGCGGTGATGCTGCTGGTCGCCGGCGTGCTGTTCGTGCGCGAGGCACCGCTCGAAACCACCCGCCTGCCGGCCAATGAACCGCGCTTCGTGCAGCTTTTTTCGCTGCAGGACATCGACGCGCGGCTCTGGCAGGATCCCTTCGGCGCGGTGGCGAGGAGCCGGGCCGAAGCCAGGAAAAACGACGCGAAGAAAGCGCAGGCCGATGATGCGCGGCGCACCGCCGCCGAGCTGGCCCGCGAAATCGGGACCGGGCGGCCGGTAGAGATCGTCGCGGTCATGCTGCCGGGCGGACCCTACTCCGAGAACGTCGAGAGCCGCCGGCGCGGACGCTATGCGGTGCTGGCAGGCCTCAACGCGAGCCGGCTTTCCCCTGTCGATACCGAGCATCTGGGGTATTTCTTTCCGCCGGCTCGTCGCGCTAAGAATGCGAAGCCGCCGGAGCCCATTCCCTACGAGTGGTTCGAACCGACGCTGGATGCGCGTCGCGGCGACGATGGCCGCTCGCCCCGGGTCCTCGTCATGTGGCTTCAGAGCGAGGCCTTCGACGCCGAGCCGATTGCGCGGATGGGCGCGTTGGCCAAACCCTTCCTCGAGGCCGGTGCGAACTGGCGCGTCCTCGGGCCGAATGGTTCGGACGGGCTCAAGGCCATGATCGACGAAGCGGCAGCGTCCGACTTCAAGGGCAAGGTGCCGGGGCCGCGCATGCGCTTCTATTCGCTGTATGCGACCGTGCCGGACAGCGTGCTGCTCAGCGACACCGAGGCCAGCCTCGCCGACTTCTTCGATGCCAGGGGCGTGACGCTGGTGCGCACCATCGGCAACGACAGCGACCTCGCCAAGAGCCTGATCGACGAGCTGACGCTGCGCGGGCTGAAGGCGCTCAAGAGCGAGGAGCTGGGACCGTCCGAGCCGAAGGCCGGTCGGAGCCCGTACTTGAAGACCTGCCACCCGCGCCAGGGTGAGAAGCGTCTGCATTCGCTGAGCCACGTCGCTGTGGTGGCCGAATGGGACACCCTGTATGGCCGCAGCCTCAGGCGCGAGTTCCGGCCCGCGCCGGGGGAGCGCGGTTTCTGCGTCGACTCCTTCAACTACGTGCGCGGGCTCGATGGCCAGCTGCCTGCGGGCAGCCAGGGCGCGTCGGATTCCGCCGGCGGCGCGAAGCCCGCGCAGGGCGACAAGGACGCGACCCGCCGCAAGGACGGCACCTTCGTCGAGCGCGCCGAGGGCCAGAGCCAGTTCGACTACCTGCGCCGGCTCGCCGTGCAGATGCGCGAGAAGGACCGGCACGTGCGCGCCGCCAGCGCCGACGGCATGGGCCTGCGCGCGATCGGCGTGCTGGGCAACGACGTGCACGACAAGCTGCTGGTGCTGCAGGCCCTCAAGCCGGAGTTTCCGAACGCCATCTTCTTCACCACCGACCTGGATGCGCGCTTCCTGCATCCGCGCGAGCAGGCCTGGACGCGCAACCTCATCGTCGCCTCCAGCTTCGGCCTGCGCCTGCGAGACGAACTGCAGGGCGGCGCACCGCCGTTTCGCGACAGCTACCAGGTGTCTGCCTTTCTGGCCACCCGGCTCGCCATGAACGACGCCCAGCATCCGTCGCGGCCCGTTTCGCAGGCCGCCATTGCCCGGTGGTTCGGAACGCCGCGGGTCTTCGAGATCGGCCGGACCGAAGCTTTCGAATTCCTCGGCCGCCCGGCGAACGAAGGCGCGCAGCAGGCCAGGGCGGATCCGTGCCGGGGCCCCGGCTGGACCGAATGCAAGGACATCCATCCGCCCGCATCGGCCCGCTATCCGATGCCGCGGGAGGCCACGCTGATCCTGGTCGCGAGCCTTCTCGTGCTCGCCCTGTGGGCGCCTGCGCTTTTCATCAGCGTCGGCGCGCGTCGCTTCCTGCGGCGCTTCGTCGGCCGCGCGCACGACGGGCCCGCACTGTTGGCGCGCTATGCGGCACTGGCGGTGCTCGTCGTGCTGCTGCAGCTCGAGCTGCCGCTCTGGCTGGCCGCCCACTGGCAGCCCTTTGCCGAATGGCTCACGCGGGAGGGCAAGCCGCTGACCGCGTTCGAGGGCATCAGCCTCTGGCCCACGGAGGCCATCCGCGTGCTCAACCTGGTGCTGTGCCTGTACCTGCTGTTCCGGGGCTGGGGCGCGCTGACGCGCAATGTCGACGAGATCACGCGCGAATTCCGGCTGGGCCGCACGCGCCGCGAACTGATCGCCGAGCAGCGTGAGGCCCAGGCGCGGCTGCGCTGGTGGCAGAAGCTGGCCCAGGTGTTCTCGATGCGCTTCGTGCCCGCCGTCGGCCGCTCGAAGCAGACCGCTCACGGGATGCCGGCCCCCGCGCTCGACTTCTGGAAGCGCTACGTGGCGCAGAACAGGCTCAGCGCGCGGCTGTTGCGCACCACGGCCTATGTGGCCGCGGCACTGCCGTGGAGCTACCTGGTCGTGCTGGCCTTCGACGAAGAGCGCGCCGTGCCGTACCGCGGCGATCTGTCGCTCGCGGTGCACGACGGCTTGCGCATTCCGTCGCTGGTGGCGATGTACTTCCTGGTGTTCTTCGTCGTCGACGCGACCGCCTTCTGCGTCGGCTTCGTGCGCGGCCTGCGCGAGCAGGCGGCCAACTGGCCCGAGGCCACGCTGGATCTGTTCGAGGCGCAGACCGGCATCCCGCGGGCCCACCTGGACAACTGGGTCGACCTGCAGTTCATCGCGCTGCGCACGCGCAGCGTCACGCATCTCATCTACTACCCCTTCATCGTGATCTCGCTGCTGCTCTTGTCCAGGAGCGCGGTGTTCGATCGCTGGACCATGCCGGTCAGCACCATCGTCCTGTCCGTCGGCGGGGCGGTCGTCGCGCTGGGCTGCGCGCTGGCGCTGCGCCTCGCCGCCGAGGCCTCGCGCCGGCATGCGCTCGATCTGGTCAAAGATGCGCTGATGCGCGCGAACGCCAAGGCGCCGGCCGCGCCCGGCGAGGCCACGCCCAGGCAGCTCGAACTGCTGCAGTCGCGCATCGAAAGCCTGCGCATGGGCGCCTTCGCGCCGTTCTGGCAGCAGCCGCTGGTCAAGGCGGTGCTGCTGCCTTTCGCCACGCTGGGCGGCTCGACGCTGCTGGACTACCTGGCGCTCGCCAATATCTGAGCACTGGGGCGTTGGGCGTCGAGGGCTCGCGCTTGCGAGGCCGAAAGCGGCAAGGGTTCGCCGTGCCACTGCGCTGCAAGCAGTTCGGCGCACAGCGCGGCGAATGTGAGGCCGCGCGACCCCATCGCGGTGCAAAGCCACACGCCGCCCGGAGATGCGGAATCGACCGGACCGACCAGCGGCCGGCGGTCGCCCGATGCGCAGCGCACGCCGGCCCAGGCCTTCGCGTCGCCGCGCTCGAAGGCCGGTGCGAGCTGCAGCGCGGCATCGGGATGGAGCCTGGCGAGCCGCTCGCGGTTGGATTCGGCGTCGGCGCGGCGCGGCGCGGCGTCGCTGCTGTCGCGGTCGAAGGTGGCACCGGTCAGCCAGAGCGCGCCATCGGGATCGGGCACGTGCGCGATGAGATGGCCGTCGCCGTTGACCGGCACGCGGGGCAGACGCATGCCGTCGTCCATGCGCCCCCAGGCGACCTGGCCGCGCACGGGCTGCAGCGCCAGCGCGGGCGCGAGTGCAAGGCTTTCGAAGCCGGCCGCGATGACCACGCGTTCGGCTTCGGCCAGCAGGGTGCCTTGGGCGTCGTGCAGCGTCCAGCACGCGAGCCCATGTTGCGGCGCTTCGATCCGTTCCACGCGCCGATCCGTTTCGAGTGCGATGCCGGGCTGGGCCAGCCAGGCTTCGACCAGCCGGGCCGGCCTCACCCAGCCGCCGCGCGCATGCCAGAGCGCCTGCGCATCGGCCGGCAGGCCCGCTGCGCGAATCTGCGCGGCCGAGGCGTGCCACGATTCATTGGGCCCTTCGGCCGTCCAGTCGGCGGGCAGGCGGTCCAGGCCTGCGGCGCGCCGTTCAAGCACGCCGCAGGCCTGCCAGTCGCAGCCTTGCGCCAGCAGTGCCTCGAGCTGCAGCCACGTGGCTCGGACGCCGGCTCGGCTCAGGCGCGACAGCAGCGCGTCGTCGGGCGACACGTGCGGTGCGAGCACGCCCACCGGCAGGCCCGACGCACCGGCGGCAGGGCGGGCACCGGCCTCGAACACCGCGACCTGCCAGCCGCGCCGCGCCAGGCTGGCCGCCACGGCCGCGCCGGCCAGCCCCGCACCGATCACCGCGCAGCGATCCGGCACCGCGACGGGGGCGGGCAGCGGCGCGCGGCGACGGATCTGCCAGGCGGGCTCGAACACGCCCTGCAGGCAATCGCGCTTGGGCGGAAGGCCGGGCGCCTTGTGGATCTGAAAGCCGTATTGCGCCAGCGCGTCACGCACCAACCGGGCGATGGTCCAGCTCGCGACGCGGGTGCCGCGCCGCGCAAAGCGCGTCACGGCCTTCAGCGTCTCGGGCGACCACATCTGCGGATTGCGCTCGGGGCTGAAGCCGTCCAGGAAGATGCTGTCGGCCTCGAAGTGCTGCTGGGTGCGCAGCATCGGCTGCACGTCGCCGATGCACAGCGTGAGGAGCACGCGGCCCTGGTCGAAGGCCAGGCGATGGAAGCCCGGCAGCAGGCCCCGCCACTGGTCGCCCAGCTCGGCGGCCAGCGGCGCGAGTTCCGGATAGGCAGCGGCGGCGCGCAGCAGATCGTCGCGCGACACGGGATGCGCCTCGACAGAGACGAAGTGCAGCAGCCGCGGCCGCTGCAAATCGGCCCGCCAAGCCTGCCAGGCTGTCAGGAAAGAGAGACCAAGGCCAAAGCCGGTTTCGAGAATCCGCCATTGCGGCTGCCCGGACCACGCCTCGGGCAGGCTGCAGCCGGTCAGAAATACGTGCCGCGCCTGCGCCAGCGCGCCGCTTTCGGAGTGGTAGATGTCGCCGAAGCGCGCGCTCTGCGGCACGCCGTCGGCGCGCCAGTCGACCGGCTCGGCCAAGGTGCTAGTTGCTGGGAGGAACGTAGCCCTGCGCGACGTCCGCGCCTTCGCCGAAGAAGTGCTTTTCCATCTGGCGCGCCAGGTACTGGCGGGCACGGGCATCGGCCAGGTTCAGCCGGTTCTCGTTGACCAGCATGGTCTGCTGCTTGAGCCAGGCGGCCCAGGCTTCCTTGCTGACGTTCTCCCACAGGCGCTTGCCGAGTTCACCGGGGTAGGGCGGGAAATCGAGCCCTTCGGCCTCTTTGCCGAGCTTGATGCACTGGACCATGCGTGCCATTTGGATTGCCTTCGTGTGGGTTGCTTAGTTGATTTCGCTATTTAGAACTGAGAACTCGGTCGTTCCAGTTTCTTTATGCGCTCTTCAGAATTCGCGGCTTCACTGTTATGCCCTCCTGAGCACAAGACCATGAGCTTTCGCCGCGACTTTATCAAGCTTTCCCTCGGCGCCGCCGCTGCCGCCAGCATCGCCCTGACGGCATTGCCGTCGTTCGCGCAAAGCGTGACCTTGCTCAACGTGTCCTACGACCCGACGCGCGAGCTCTACGTGGACTACAACAAGGCTTTCGCCAAGTACTGGAAGGGGAAGACCGGCCAGGACGTGAGCATCAAGCAGTCGCACGGCGGCTCCGGCAAGCAGGCGCGCTCGATCATCGATGGCATCGACGCCGACGTCGCCACGCTGGCGCTGGCCGGCGACACCGATGCGCTGGTCAAGCATGGCGGGCTGGTCAAGGCCGACTGGCAGAAGCGCCTGCCGCACAACTCGGCACCGTACACCTCGACCATCGTCTTCCTCGTGAAGAAGGGCAATCCCAAGGGTCTGAAGGACTGGGACGACCTGGCCAAGCCCGGCGTGCAGGTGATCACGCCCAACCCCAAGACCTCGGGCGGCGCGCGCTGGAATTACCTGGCCGCATGGGAGTTCGCCAAGCGCAAGTACGGCGGCGACGCCAAGGCCCGCGAGTTCGTCGGCAATCTCTACAAGAATGTGCCGGTGCTCGACACCGGCGCGCGCGGCTCGACCATCACCTTCGTGCAGCGCGGCGTGGGCGACGTGCTGCTGGCCTGGGAGAACGAAGCCTTCCTGGCCCTGAAGGAATTCGGCCCCGACAAGTTCGACATCGTCGTGCCCTCGGTCAGCATCCTGGCCGAGCCGACGGTGACGGTGGTCGACAAGGTGGTCGACAAGAAGGGCACGCGCGCGGTGGCCGAGGAATACCTCAAGTACCTGTACTCCGACGAAGGCCAGGACATCGCCGGCCGCAACTACTACCGCCCGACCTCCGACAAGGCCAAGGCCAAATACGAGAAGCAGTTCCCCAAGCTCACGCTGTTCACCATCGACCAGGCCTTCGGCGGCTGGGCCAAGGCGGACAAGGAGCACTTCGCGGACGGCGGCTCCTTCGACCAGATCTACACCGCCAAGCAAAAGTAAATTAGAAGCAGGCGAAGTCACCGATGTCCGTTCTCCTGATTGCCGGCAGCCCGTCGGCGCCTTCGCGCTCGGCCGTGCTGCTCGATGCGGTGGCCGCGCGGCTCGCGCTGCGCGACGTGCCGGCCGATCGTCTCGCGATCCGCGAACTGGCCGCGCATGCGCTGCTGCTGGGCGAGGCTTCACATCCTTCCGTGCAGCATGCGGTCGAACAAGTGCGGCGGGCCGACGCGATCGTGATCGCGACGCCGGTCTACAAGGCGGCCTACAGCGGCGTGCTCAAGGTCTTTCTCGACCTGCTGCCGCAATCCGCGCTCAAGGGCAAGACGGTGCTGCCGCTGGCCACCGGCGGCAGTCCGCACCACATGCTTGCGCTCGACTACGCGCTCAGGCCCGTGCTGCAGTCGCTCGCGGCGCGGCACATCCTGCCCGGCGTGTATGCAACCGACGGCCAGGTCACGCTGCAGCCCGAGGGCGCGTACCAGTTGCAACAGGAGCTCGCGCAGCGGCTCGACGATGCGGTCGACACCTTGGCCAGCGAAGGGCTGAAGCTGCCCGCCACCAGCGGCTTCGAGCCGGTGCCCTTCTCGCGCGTGCGATGTAGCGTCTGAGGCCGGGCCGGCCGGCCCCGCGCACCTCTTCTCATTTCCTCCTCATTGGTTTTTCGCCGCCAGCGTGCGGCGCGGGACAACTCACGCCTGAAAGACATACGCCATGCATCCCGTCAGCACCGAAGACCTTCCCCTCGATGCGCCGCCGCGTCCGCTGCGGCGCGCGCTGCGCGACCTCGCCATCAGCGTAGTGGTGGTCGCTGCCATTGCGCTGATCGTCGGCTTCATCACCGCGAACTGAGCCGCGGGCTCGATCCATCGAAAGCATCACCATGACATTGCATTCATCGAAGCGCCGCCAACTGATCCAGGGCGCCGCGGCTGCGATCGCCCTGCCTTCGCTGGCGGCACTTGCCCAGGCGCCGGCGCGGCAGTTGCGCATCGGCCATCAGAAAGGCGTGCTCAGCCTGCTCAAGGGCCGCGGCACCCTGGAGAAGCGGCTGGCGCCGCTCAACGTCTCGCTCAAGTGGACCGAATTCACGGCCGGCCCGGTGCAGCTCGAAGCGCTCAACGTCGGCTCGATCGACTTCGGCGACGTCGGCGAAGCGCCGCCGATTTTCGCCCAGGCCGCCGGCGCGCCGCTGGCCTATGTGGCGGCGACCGTGCCGCGGCCGCAATCGGAGGCGGTGCTGGTGCCCAAGGGCTCGGCCATCCGTTCGGTGGCCGACCTCAAGGGCAGGAAGGTCGCGCTCAACAAGGGCAGCAACGTGCACTACTTCCTGGTCAAGCTGCTGGAGAAGCATGGCTTGCGCTATGGCGACGTCAACGTCGTCTTCCTGCCGCCTTCGGATGCACGCGCCGCCTTCGAGAAAGGCTCGATCGACGCCTGGGTGATCTGGGACCCGTTCCTGGCCGCGGCGGAGAAGACGCTCGAAGCCAAAGTGCTGGCCGACGCCACGGATGTGGTGGGCAATCGTGCCTTTTACTTCTCCTCGCTCGGCTATGCAGAGAAGAACGCCGACGTGATCCGGATCCTGACCGAGGAGATCGACAAGGTCGACCAGTGGGGTCAGGCCAACAAGAGCGCTTATGCCGCCGAGCTCTCGCAGCTGTGGGGCATTCCGCAGCCGGTGGTGGACGTCGTGGTGGGGCGCGCGAACTACGGCACGAGGCCGATCACCAGGGCGGTCCTTGCGGAGCAGCAGAAGATCGCCGACACCTTTTTCTCACTCGGGTTGATCCCCAAGAAGATCAACGTGCTCGATGCAGCGGCCGCCGGTATTGCCTGACAGCGCGAGACCATACCATGCAAGTCTTCTGGTTCCTCCCCACCCACGGCGACAGCCGCTACCTCGGCACCATCGAGGGCGCACGCCCCGTCGACCTGGCCTATCTGCAGCAGGTTGCCGGCGCGGCCGACCAGCTCGGCTACGAGGGCGTTCTGATTCCCACTGGCCGCTCCTGCGAAGACCCGTGGGTGATCGCGGCCAGCCTGATCGGCGCGACGCGGCAACTCAAGTTCCTGGTCGCGGTGCGGCCCGGGCTACACCAGCCCAGCCTGGCCGCGCGCATGGCAGCGACCTTCGACCGGCTCTCGGGTGGGCGCGTGCTGGTGAACCTGGTGACCGGCGGCGACCAGGCCGAGCTGGAGGGCGACGGCGTCTTCCTCGACCACGCATCGCGCTACGAGCAGTCGGCCGAGTTCATCCGCATCTGGCGCGAGATCATCGCGCGCAGCCATGAGGGCCAGAGCTTCGACTACGAAGGCAAGCACCTGAGCGTGAAGGGCGCCAAGCTCTTGTACCCGCCGACGCAGAAACCGTATCCGCCGGTGTGGTTCGGCGGCTCCTCGGCGGCGGCGCACGAGCTCGCGGCGGAGCAGGTCGATACCTATCTCACGTGGGGCGAACCGCCGGCCGAAGTCGCGAAGAAGATCGCCGACGTGCGAGAGCGCGCCGCACGCAAGGGCCGCACGGTGAAGTTCGGCATCCGCCTGCACGTGATCGTGCGCGAGACCGAGGACGCGGCGTGGAAGGCCGCCGAAGAACTGATCAGCCGCGTCGACGACGACACCGTGATCCGCGCCCAGGCCGCCTTCGCACGCATGGACTCGGAAGGCCAGCGCCGCATGACCGCCTTGCACGCTGGCGGTGCCAGGCGAACCCGGGCCGAGCTGGAGATCTCGCCCAACCTCTGGGCCGGCGTAGGCCTCGTACGAGGCGGCGCCGGCACGGCACTGGTGGGCGATGCGAAGACGGTGGCGGCGCGCATCGAGGAGTACGCCGCGCTGGGCCTGGACAACTTCATCCTCTCGGGCTACCCGCACCTCGAAGAGTCGTACCGCTTCGCCGAGCTGGTGTTCCCGCTGCTGCCGCGCAAGCGGCGCCCGGGCCTGCCGGGCGGCGCGCTGACCGGTCCCTTCGGCGAGGTCGTCGCCAATCTCGATGCGCCTGCGCGCCTCGTTTCGCAAAGCTGATCAAGGCAAGGATTTTCTTCATGACTGAACAAGTGCAGCCATTGCCGGTTGCGGCACCTTCGCTGGGCCAGGCTCGAAGCTTCGGCCTCGGTGTCGCCAGGCGCCTCGTGCCCTGGCTCGTGCCCGTGGGGCTGGTCGTCGCGTGGCAGATCGCCTCATCGCTCGGCTGGCTCTCCACCCGCGTGCTGCCGGCGCCGGTCGACGTGGTCAAGGCCGCGTGGACGCTGGCGGTCTCGGGCGAGCTGTGGACCCACGTGAAGGTCAGCGCCGGCCGGGCCTTGTCGGGCCTGGCCATCGGAGGCGGGCTCGGCCTTGCGCTGGGCCTGCTGACCGGCTCGGTCAAGTTCTTCGAGACCCTGCTCGATTCCACCATCCAGATGGTGCGCAACATCCCGGCGCTGGCGCTCATTCCGCTGGTGATCCTCTGGTTCGGCATCGACGAATCGGCCAAGCTGTTCCTGATCTCGGTGTCGGTGTTCTTCCCGATCTACCTCAATACCTTCCACGGCATCCGCAATGTCGATCCGCAGCTGATCGAGATGGGCCGCACCTACGGGCTCTCCCGCTTACAGCTCTACAAGGAGGTGATCCTGCCCGGTGCGCTGTCCTCGATCCTGGTGGGCCTGCGCTTCTCGCTCGGCCTGATGTGGGTGATCCTGATCGTGGCCGAAACCATCTCGGCGCAGGCCGGCATCGGCTATCTCACGATGAACGCACGCGAGTTCCTTCAGACCGACATCGTGCTGGTGGGCATCCTGCTCTACGCGCTGCTCGGCAAGCTGGCCGACGTGTTCGCCCGCGGGCTTGAGCGCTGGTGGCTGCGATGGCATCCGGGCTACCAGGCGACGTGAAGGAGGAGGGCGACATGACTTCTTCTTTCACTCGCCGCGCCGCGCTCGGCGCACTGGCTTCGCTGGCCGGCGGCACGGCCTTCGCGCAAGGCACGGCACCGTCCACGATCCGCATCGGCTACCAGAAGTCGTCGACGCTGACCGTGGTGCTCAAGACCCAGGGCACGCTGGAGCGGCGGCTCGCGCCGCTGGGCGTGAAGATCAGCTGGCACGAGTTCGCAAGCGGCCTGCCGCTGCTCGAAGCGCTCAATCTCGACAACCTCGACTTCAGCGCCGACGTGGCCGACACGGTGCCGGTGTTCGCACAGGCCGCGGGCGCGAAGCTGAGCTTCGTCGCGCAGGAGGCGCCGTCTCCGGCGGCGCAGGCGATCGTCGTGCGCGCCGATTCACCCATCCAGTCCGTGGCCGATCTCAAGGGCAGGAAGGTCGGCTTCGCCAAGGCGGCCGGTGTGCACCTACCTGCTGATCGCCGCGCTCGACAAGGCCGGCCTCTCGTTCAAGGACATCGAGCCGGCCTACCTGACGCCGGCCGACGGCCGCGCCGCCTTCGAGCGCGGCGCGGTCGATGCCTGGGTCGTGTGGGACCCGTTCCTCTCCGCGGCGCAGCGCCAGTCGAAGCTGCGCGTGCTGGCGGACGGCACCGGCATCGCGTCGTACCAGCGCTACTACCTGGCCGGAACGCCGTTCGCGAACGCGCGTCCCGACGTGCTGCGCGTGCTCTACGGCGAGCTGCACAAGGCCGGCCTGTGGGTCAAGCAGAAGCCCGCCGAAGCGGCCGCGCTGCTGGCGCCGGTGTGGGGACTCGATACCGCCACGGTCGAGCAGGCCAATGCCCGGCGCAGCTACGCGGTGCGGCCGGTGCTTGCCGGCGGCCTGGCCGAACAGCAGCGCATCGCCGATGCCTTCTTCGCTGAGAAGCTGCTGCCCAAGAAACTCAATGCGCTCGACGTGGCGCTGTTCAACCCCGGAGCCTGAGAAAAAACATGAACGCCATCCTCCAGCAAGGCTTTGCCGGCGTGCGCCTCGAAGCGCGTGGCCTCCACAAGCGCTACGGCACGCGCGAGGTGCTTCGCAACACGCAGCTCACGATCGAGCCCGGCCAGTTCATCGCCATCGTGGGCCGCAGCGGCTGCGGCAAGAGCACGCTGCTGCGCCTGATCGCGGGTCTCGAGGAAGCCTCCGAAGGCGGCCTCTACACCGATGGCAAGCCGGTCGACGGGCTGCACGACGACACGCGAATCATGTTCCAGGAGGCGCGCCTGCTGCCGTGGCGCCGCGTGCTCGAGAACGTCACGCTGGGCCTGCCGCCGGCGGCGCGCGTGCGCGGCGAGGAAGTGCTCGCGCAGGTCGGCCTGGCCGATCGCAAGGCGGAGTGGCCGGCGCGGCTGTCGGGCGGACAGCGCCAGCGCGTCTCGCTGGCGCGTGCGCTGGTGCATCACCCGCGCCTGCTGCTGCTCGACGAGCCGCTGGGCGCGCTCGATGCGTTAACGCGCATCGAGATGCACCGGCTGATCGAGAACCTGTGGCAGCGCCATCGCTTCACGGCCTTGCTGGTCACGCACGACGTGCAGGAAGCCGTGGCGCTGGCCGACCGCGTGATCCTGATCGAGGACGGCCGTATCGCGCTGGACGAGAACATCGCGCTCGCGCGGCCGCGCTCGCAGGGCGATCCGGCTTTCGCCGCGATCGAGAAACGCATCCTCGACCGCGTGCTGCAGAAGCCCGAGGGCGAGCCGGCCAACGACACGCGCTGGGCCGACGGGCCGGCGCACGTGCTGCGCTGGGCGGTTTGAGCTTTTTCCTTTTCTTTTTTTTCAACAGGAGCCTCTCCATGTCCATCCAAGCCATCAACGTGCGCAACCAGTTCAAGGGCAAGGTCCGCGAGATCATTCGCGGCGACGTCGTCTCCGAAGTCGACGTCGAGACCGCCTGGGGTATCGTGACCTCGGTCATCACCACGCGCTCGGTCGACGAGCTGCAGCTCAAGCCGGGCTCAGACGTGGTCGCGCTGGTGAAGTCCACCGAGGTCTCGATCGCGAAGCTTTAGGGCTGACGGGCCCTAAACCCTCCCGGCGCCGCGTTTGCTCCCGATGCCGCAACAATGTGCGGAAACTTGGAGCAAGCCATGGCCGGATTCGATGTGAGTGAGATCGTCAGCGCGCTGCACGAGGTGCGCGACGAGTGGCGCGATTCCCAGAAGCGTTCGCGCGAGCCGGGCAGCCGCGAGTTCCCCTCGCGCGATGCGCTCGCTGCCATCGTCGAATCGCTGAAGGGCGCGCTGTTCCCGATGCGGCTGGGCCCGCCCGATCTGCGGCACGAGAGCGAGGACTTCTACGTCGGCCATACGCTGGATTCGGCCCTGCAGTCGTTGTTGACGCAGGCCCGCCTGGAGCTGCGCTACAACGCGCGCCATCAGCCGCGCGATGCGGCCGAGATCGATGCGGAGGCGGAGGAGGCGGTGCGCGCCTTCGCCGCCGCGCTGCCCGGCATTCGCCACCTGCTCGACGGCGACGTGCTCGCCGCCTATCAGGGCGACCCGGCGGCGCGCAGCGTCGACGAGGTGTTGCTGTGCTACCCCGGCATCCTGGCGATGATCCATCACCGCCTCGCCCACCAGCTCTACGACCTGGGCCTGCCGCTCCTGGCACGCATCGTGGCCGAGCTCGCGCATGGGCAGACCGGCATCGACATCCATCCGGGCGCTCAGATCGACGCCGGCTTCTTCATCGACCACGGCACCGGCGTCGTGATCGGCGAGACCACCGTGATCGGCAAGCGCGTGCGCCTCTACCAGGCCGTGACGCTGGGCGCCAAGCGCTTTCCGACCGATGTGGAAGGGAACCTGCAGAAGGGCCTGCCACGCCATCCGATCGTGGAAGACGACGTGGTGATCTATGCCGGCGCCACCATCCTCGGCCGGGTAAGGCTGGGCAAGGGCGCGATCATCGGCGGCAACGTGTGGATCATCGACGACGTGCCGGCCGGTGCCAGCGTGACGCAGGCGAGCCTGCAGAACGCGCCGCAGCACCGGTTGCCGTGATTGGGCTTTTCCGGAAAAGGTCATAGGCGCTTCGCACAATAGCTTTTCCGTCAACCCCGTTCAAAAGGAGTTTTCATGGCCCAGACCCGAATCGCCGTCATCGTCGGCAGCCTGCGCAAGGATTCGTTCAACCGCAAGCTCGCGCTCGCGATCGCGCAGCTCGCACCCTCGGACTTCACGTTCGAGCACCTGCGCATCGACGATTTGCCGCTCTACAACCAGGACGACGACGGCAACCAGGCGCCTGCGGTCAAGCGGCTCAAATCGGAGATCGCCGCCTCGCAGGGCCTCTTGTTCGTGACGCCGGAATACAACCGCTCCTTGCCCGGCGTGCTCAAGAACGCGATCGACAATGCCTCGCGGCCCTACGGCCAAAGCGCCTGGGCCGGCAAGCCGGCCGGCGTGATCGGCGTGTCGGTCGGCGCCATCGGCACCGCGGTCGCGCAGCAGCACCTGCGCAACGTGCTGGCTTACCTCGACGTGCCCACGCTGGGCCAGCCCGAGGCCTTCCTCCAGAACAAGGAAGGCCTGTTCGACGACAAGGGCCACATCGCCGAAGGCGGCACCAAGAAGTTCCTGCAGGGCTGGGTCGACAAATACGTGGCCTGGATCAAGAGCCACGCATAAGCCTGCAGTGCCTCAGGCGGCGAGGGCGGCGACGTCCTGATTGGCGGCTTCGCCGGTCACGGCAGAAATCTCGGCGCGGGCGGCGCCCAGCGCAGCCGCCTTCGGCGCTTCGCCCATGGCCAGGCCTTCGGCGCGCACGAAGCGCACGTCGGTGACGCCGAGGAAGCCCAGCACCACCTTGAGGTAGCTTTCCTGGTGCTCCATCGCCTGGCCGCCTTCGCTGGTCGAGTAGATGCCGCCGCGGGTGATGGCGACGATCACCGTCTTGCCGCCGGCCAGGCCCACGGGTCCCTTCTCGGTGTACTTGAAGGTGCGGCCGACCTGCGCGATGCGGTCGATCCAGGCCTTGAGCTGGCTCGGGATCGAGAAGTTGTAGAAAGGCGCGCCGATCACCACCACGTCGGCCGCGAGGAACTGGCTCACCAGCCTTTCGGAGACCGCGTTCTCGTTGCGCTGGCGTTCGGTGAATTCGGTGCCTGCCGGTGCCCGGAAGCCCAGGGAGTGGACATCGAGGTGGCTGGGCGCCGAGACCGCCAGGTCGAGGTAGTCGACTTCGGTGCCCGCATGGGTGCCACGCCATTCGGCGACCACTTCGGCCGTCAGTTGACGCGAGACGGAGTTATCGCCCAGGACGCTGGAATCGATGTGCAGCAGTTTCATGATCTATCGCTCTCTTTCGATATTGGCGCCGGCACGGAAGCGGTCGGCATAGGCGATAGTCTATTTTTGAGTCGACTGATTGATAAGTCGGCGAAATTCACACAGATCGTCCTGCTGATAGGACAATGGTGCCAATGCAAGACCTCAACGACATGGTTTTCTTTGCCGAAGTGGCCGAGCGCGGCGGCTTCGCGGCCGCCGGCCGGGCCCTGGGCATACCGAAGTCGCGGCTGTCGCGCCGCGTGGCGGATCTCGAGGCGCGGCTGGGTGTGCAACTGCTCCAGCGCAGCACGCGGCGGCTCTCGCTGACGCCGGCCGGCGAGCTCTACCTGCGGCACAGCATCGCCATGCGCGACGCGGCCCAGGCGGCCGACGAGGCGATGGCGCAGGTGCAGACCGAGCCCCGCGGCATGGTGCGCATCAGCTGCCCGATCACGCTGGCGCAAAGCGGTTTCAGCGTGCTGATCTCGCAATTCATGCTGCGCTATCCGGCGGTGCAGGTGGAGATGCGCGTGCTGAACCGTCCAGTCGACCTGATCGAGGAGGGCATCGACCTGGCCCTGCGCGTGCGGCCGGTCATCGAGGACAGCACGACGCTGGTGGCCAAGCAACTCGCCGTCAGCCGCGGCGTGCTGGTGGCGACGCCCGAACAGCTTCGCAGGCAGGGTCCAGTGCACACGGTCGACGACCTGGAGCGCCTGGACACGGTCGCCATGTCGGCCACCGACGGCCGCGCCAGTTGGTGCCTGGACGGGCCGGGCGGCACGGTGCGCACCGTGCAGCACTGGCCGCGCTACATGGCGGACGACCTGCTGACCCTGAAGTTCGCGGTGGTGGAAGGCGTGGGTGCCGGCGTGCTGCCGGACTACATGTGCAGGGATGAGCTGGATGCCGGGCGCCTGGTCGAGGTGCTGCCCGGCTGGGGACCGCCGCCGGGCATCCTGCACGCCGTCTTTCCCGCACGGCGAGCGCTGGTGCCGGCGATCCGGCGGTTGATCGATTTTTTTGCGGAGCACACAGTCTCAGGGGGCTTCCGACTGATGGTTTGATCCTGCTTATTCGGCAAACGCCATATAGAAACAAGTAGATATTCGTTTGTCATCGAAGCGTTGCTTTGCAAAATCGGCGCTCCGACCATCCACGAAGTGACAGGGGTGACTCGCTGGTTGTGTTGTTCTCGCACTGGCGGTGCGGCCCCACCTGCGTCCGACCCCGCAGCCCAACAGATAAAGCTCTAGTGACAAAGCCGACCATCGTCATCGTTCCGGGCTGGCGCGACTCCGGCCCCGGCCACTGGCAGAGCCTGTGGGCGGAACGCATGCAGGGCGCGGTGCGGGTGCTGCAGGACGACTGGGTGACGCCGAAGCGCAGCGCCTGGGTCGCAGCGCTCGAGAAGCTCGTGCTGGAAAGCCCGGGGCCGGTGGTGATCGCCGCGCACAGCCTGGGTTGCATCACGACCACGCACCTGTGCGAGGCGGCGGCTGCACGCATCCGCGGCGCGCTGCTGGTGGCGCCGGCCGACCCGGAGCGCCGCGCCGTGCTATCGGATTTCGCGCCCGTGCCCTATGCCAGGCTGCCGTACCGCAGCATCCTGGTGGCCAGCAGCAACGACCCTTATTGCCCTGTGCGCCTGGCCGGCGCCTATGCCCGCGCCTGGGGCAGCGAATTCGTTCGCATGCAGAATGCCGGCCACATCAACATCGATTCGGGGCATGGCGACTGGCCTTTAGGCCTGGCTCTGCTCCAATCGCTGACCGACGAGCCGGCGGCCCTGCTGTCCGGCCGTCCCCAACTCGAAGCAAGACCATGACCTCCAGAACCATCAAGACGATCCTCGTCGCCCTGGCGCTCGCCGCCGCCGGCGCGACCTCGGCCCAGACCCTGCTCAACGTGTCCTACGACGTGGCGCGCGAGTTCTACAAGGACTACAACGCCGCCTTCGTGGCGAATTACAAGAAGACCACGGGCAAGGACGTCAAGATCGACCAGTCGCATGCCGGTTCCAGCGCCCAGGCGCGCGCCGTGGCCGACGGGCTGGAGGCCGACGTGGTGACGATGAACACCACCACCGACATCGAGTTCCTCGCCAACGCCGGCGTGGTCGCCAAGGATTGGGCCAAGCGCTTCCCGAACAACGCGGCGCCCACCACCTCGACCATGCTGTTCCTGACGCGCAACGGCAACCCGAAGGGCATCAAGGACTGGGACGATCTGGTCAAACCGGGCGTCCAGGTCGTGATCGTGAACCCCAAGACCGGCGGCAACGGCCGCTATGCCTACCTGGCCGCCTGGGGCTACGTGAAGAAGAAGGGCGGCAGCGACGCGCAGGCGGCCGAGTTCGTCGGCAAGCTGTTCAAGAACGTGCCCATCCTCGCGCGCGGAGGCCGCGACGCGACCACCGCCTTCCTGCAGCGCAACATCGGCGACGTGCTGATCACCTTCGAATCGGAAGTGGTCTCGATCGACCGCGAGTTCGGCGCCGGCAAGGTCGACGCGGTGTATCCCTCGATCAGCATCCTTGCCGAGAACCCGGTGGCCGTGGTCGAGCGCACGGTGGCGAAGAAGGGGACCGGCGAACTCGCCAAGGCCTACCTCGACTACCTCTATTCGGACGAAGCGCAGGAAATCGCGGCCAAGCACGCCTTGCGCCCGCGCTCCGAGGCGGTGCTCAAGAAGCACGCGGCGACCTTCAAACCGCTGCAGCTCTTCACCGTGCAGGAACTGTTCGGCAGCCTCGGCGAAGCGCAGAAGGTGCACTTCAACGATGGCGGGCAGTTCGACAAGCTGTACACGCCCGGCGGTAAATAAATGAGCGCCTCGCCGAACCGCTTCAAGCAAGCGAAAGCCCCCTCGGGGGGCAGCGATGACACGTTAGTGCAGAGCGTGGGGGCACGATGAGCGGTGCCATTTCTTCGGCGCTGCCGTCCGCGGCGGCGCCGCTTGCGCGTGCGGGCAACACGGGCGCCTCCAAGCGCGTGCTGCCCGGCTTTCACATCACGCTCGGCTTCTCGATCCTGTACCTGAGCCTGATCGTCCTGATCCCGCTGTCGGCGCTGGTCTTCAAGACCTTCGCGCTGAGCTGGGAGCAGTTCTGGGTGGCAGTGACCGCGCCGCGCGTGATGGCCTCGTACCGGCTGACTTTCGGCGCCTCGCTGATCGCCGCGCTGGTCAACCTGGTGTTCGGCCTGCTCGTGGCCTGGGTGCTGGTGCGCTACAAGTTTCCCGGCAAGCGCATCGTCGATGCGCTCGTCGACCTGCCTTTCGCGCTGCCCACGGCCGTCGCCGGCATCTCGCTGACCGCGCTGCTGGCCGGCAACGGCTGGATCGGCCAGTTCCTCGAACCGCTGGGCATCAAGCTGGCCTTCACGCCGGCCGGCGTGGTGATTGCGCTGATCTTCATCGGGCTGCCCTTCGTGGTGCGCACGGTGCAGCCGGTGCTCGAGGACACCGAGAAGGAACTCGAAGAAGCCGCGACCAGCCTCGGCGCGACACGGATGCAGACTTTCATCAGGGTGATCCTGCCCTCGATCACGCCGGCGCTCCTGACCGGCTTCGCGATGGCCTTCGCGCGCGCCATCGGCGAGTACGGCTCGGTGATCTTCATCGCCGGCAACATGCCGATGATCTCCGAGATCACGCCGCTGATCATCATCGGCAAGCTGGAACAGTACGACTTCGCAGGGGCCACCGCCGTCGCATTGGTGATGCTGGTCATTTCGTTCCTGCTGCTGCTGGTCATCAACGGCCTGCAGGCCTGGCAACGGCGCAGGGGGGCATCGGCATGAGCGCGGCTTCGTCGAGAACGATTCGCCGCGCACAGGCCGGCACCACCGAATCGGCCTGGGTGCGCTGGACCCTGATCGGCTTGGCGCTGGCCTTCATGTTCCTGTTCCTCGTGCTGCCGCTCGCCGCGGTGGCGACCGAGGCGCTGCGCAAGGGCGTCGACGCCTACATCGAAGCGCTCAAGGAACCCGATGCCTGGAGCGCGATCCGCCTCACGCTGATCACGGCCGCGATCGCGGTGCCGATGAACCTGGTGTTCGGCGTGGCGGCCGCATGGGCCATCGCCAAGTTCGAGTTCCGCGGCAAGGCCTTCTTGACTACGCTGGTCGATCTGCCCTTTGCGGTGTCGCCTGTCGTCGCCGGCCTGATCTACGTGCTGGTGTTCGGCGCGCAGGGCTGGCTCGGGCCCTGGCTCGCGGCGCACGACATCAAGATCATCTTCGCGGTGCCCGGCATCGTGCTGGCCACCGTGTTCGTGACCTTTCCCTTCATCGCGCGCGAACTCATTCCGCTGATGCAGGCACAGGGCACCGAGGAAGAGCAGGCCGCCATCGTGCTCGGCGCGACGGGCTGGCAGACCTTCTGGCGCGTGACGCTGCCCAATATCAAGTGGGGGCTGCTTTACGGCGTGATCCTCTGCAACGCGCGCGCCATGGGCGAGTTCGGCGCGGTGTCGGTGGTGTCGGGCCACATCCGCGGCCAGACCAACACCATGCCGCTGCACGTCGAAGTGCTCTACAACGAGTACCAGTCGGTCGCCGCCTTCGCGGTGGCCTCGCTGTTGGCCATCCTGGCACTGGTCACGCTGGTGATCAAGTCGGTCATCGAATGGCGCCACGAACGCGAAATGAAGGCCATCGCCGAGCTGCCGCCGGAGCGGCCGCAACCCGCCGTCGCCGCCTGAGGAGAAAAGATCATGAGCATTGAAATCCGCAACGTCAGCAAACGCTTCGGCGACTTCCACGCCCTGCGCGACGTGAGCCTCGACGTCGATTCGGGCGAACTGGTCGCGTTGCTTGGCCCCTCGGGCTGCGGCAAGACCACCTTGCTGCGCATCATCGCGGGGCTGGAGACCGCCGATACCGGCAGCATCCTGTTTGCCGGCGAAGACACCACCGACGTGCATGTGCGCGAGCGCCAGGTCGGCTTCGTGTTCCAGCATTACGCGCTGTTCCGGCACATGACGGTGTTCGAGAACGTGGCCTTCGGCCTGCGCGTCAAGCCGCGCGGACTGCGCCCCAGCGAAACCCAGATCAAGACCAAGGTGCACGACCTGCTCAAGCTGGTGCAGCTCGACTGGCTGGCCGACCGCTATCCGTCGCAGCTCTCGGGCGGCCAGCGCCAGCGCATCGCGCTGGCCCGCGCGCTCGCGGTGGAGCCCAAGGTGCTGCTGCTCGACGAGCCCTTCGGCGCGCTCGACGCCAAGGTGCGCAAGGAGCTGCGCCGCTGGCTGCGCCGGCTGCACGACGAGCTGCACGTCACCAGCATCTTCGTCACCCACGACCAGGAGGAAGCGCTCGAAGTGGCCGACCGCGTGGTGCTGATGAACAGCGGCCGCGTCGAGCAGGTCGGATCGCCGCAGGACGTGTGGGACCATCCCGCGAGCCCCTTCGTCTACGGCTTTCTCGGCGACGTCAACCTGTTCCACGGCCGCGCGCACGAGGGCGAGGTGCATGTCGAAGGCCTGCGCATCGATTCGCCCGAGCACCGCGAGCTGCGAAACGGCAGGGCGCTGGCCTATGTGCGGCCGCACGACCTCGACATCGAACGCTACGCCCCGGGCGCCACCGGCATCGTCGCGACATTGAGCCGCGCCATCGTGGTCGGCCCGATCGCACGGCTGGAACTCGAACCGGTGGAATCGAATCCAGACAATCCTGGCTCCGGAACCATCATCGAGGCGCAACTCCCTGCGCAACAGTTCCGGGACCTGGCTCTGGCGGAAGGCGACACCGTCGTCGCCAGGCCGCGCAAGGCCAGGGTTTTTGTCGAAGATTGGGTTTCTCCGTGATCGATTGGTATTTCGGCGCACCGCGCCGCGCTCTCGCGCTGATCTGCGCCGCCTGCGTGGCGATGCTCGCCTTCGGGCTCTACCTGCAGCACGTGGTCGGCCTCGAGCCGTGTCCGATGTGCATCGTGCAGCGCTATGCGCTGGCGCTGGTGGCGGTCTTCGCCGGGCTGGCGGCGGCCAGCCGCAGCCGGGGCCTGCAGGTCACCGGCGCGCTGCTGGGGCTGGTGATGGCGGTCGGCGGCGCCTACACGGCGGCGCGCCAGAGCTGGCTGCAGTGGCATCCGCCGGAGGTCGTGTCCTGCGGGCGCGACCTCTACGGGATGATCGAGACCTTCCCGCTCAAGCGCGCGCTGCCGATGATCTTCCGCGGCGGCGGCGACTGCACGCAGATTGACTGGACCTTCCTGGGCCTGTCGATCGCGAACTGGTCATTCATCGCGTTCACGGTCTTCGGGCTGTTGCTGCTGGTCCTGCTGCTTCGCCGCACGGGCCAGGGCGCTCAGAGCGGCAGGGTGTCGAAGGCCGCGTAAGAGGTCGCCAGCCAGCTCTTGACCCGCTGCCGCTCCAGCAGCCCGAGTGCATGCGGGCCTTCGCGGTCGTTGACCGCCTTCCAGAAGCTGGTGTTGCGCCCATCGATCTTGCGCATGCTGGCCTCGTGCAGGCGCGGCAGCGCGATGACGCGGGCGCCGTGCGCGGTCGCCTTGCTGAGCGACTGCGAACCGAGCAGCAGGCCGAAGTCGCTGCCGCGGCCGTAGTTCTGCACCACGAGGTAGTTCGGCCGGTTGCCGAAGGTGTCGACCAGCGTGCCGAGCAGGTCGCTCGAATCCTTGCCGTCGTCGAGCACGTGCCAGAAGTTGACGGTGACGCCGAGCTCGGCGAAGACGTCGAACAGGTCGGATTCCTTGATCCAGCGCGCCAGCGGCGCCAGCGTCTGCGCAGCAAGGTCGACGATCACGCTTTGCTGCGGATTCGATTCGAAGCCGTTCACGACCGTGTCGAGGCCTTCGTAGCTGTCCACCACCACCGGCGAGGCGAAGCCTTCATAGAAGCGGGTGAAGGAGCTGTGCGAGCGATCGGTGTCGAAGCCGACGAAGGGCCGGCTGTGATCGATGAAGTACTGCGCCAAGACCCGTGCCGTGACGGATTTGCCGACACCGCCCTTTTCGCCGCCGATGAAATTGAGGGAGCTCATGAGGTTCCTGGGGATGGAGAAGTGCGAAGCATTCTAGGGGTCGCCATGGGGGCAGCCGGCCGATCGATAGCGGATGGAAAATATGACCAATAAAATATGCAAGAAGTAGGAATGAACAATATATTGAGCATTTTGCCTCGACGGCCGCGGGGATTGTGCTTAATATGATTTGCACATTTAACTTTTGCCCAATGAGTTGCACATGACCACTCTCGCCGAAGTCGGCGGCTTCCTCCGCCAGGCTCGAAAGGATCGGGCCATGACGGCCTCCGAGCTCGCCCTGAAAGCAGGTATCTCCCGCAACACCTTGGGCGCTCTGGAAGCGGGGCGGGGGAACGTCGAGCTCAACACCCTGCTCGCCTTGCTCAAGAGCCTGGGCCTTGAACTGCAATTCGTTCCGCAGGTGGTCGCAGACCTGACGCGGGCCGGCAGCGATACCAAATCCACCAGCCTGCAGGACGAAGTGAGCCGCCTGATGCCGAAACAGGCGAGGCGCGGCAGATGAGCGTCGTACGCTCGCTGCGGATTCGATTGGGAAGAACGGGTGTCGGCTCGCTCTTCGGGCTCGACGACGGGCGGGTGTATTTCAGATTCGACGACGACTATGCAAAGAACCCGGCACGGCCGGTGCTGTCGCAGCTCTACGTCGTCGCGCCTGCGACCTCGGGCAGCGCCGAAAGAGTGGCCCAGGCGTTCGCCGAAGCCGAAGCCGCCACGGTGGCCCAGTTGCTGGACCCGGCCCTCGATGTCAACCGCGGCGACGGCAAGTTCGGATTGCCGCCTTTCTTCCAGAATCTGCTTCCGGAAGGGCCTCTGCGCAAGCAACTGGTGGGCGACCTGGGCCTGGACGTGAATGACGAACTCGGTTTGCTGGCAGCCTGCGGCGGCGATCTGCCCGGCGACGTTTGGGCGGATGCGGAAACGCTCGACGAGGTGGCGCTGGGCCGGTTGATCGGCCAAAGCCGGGACAGCTACGAAATGAGCTCCGGGCAGGTGCCCACGCCCCAGCAGACCTCGATTTCGGGTGTCCAGCCGAAGGTGGCGCTGGTTCTGGGCAGCCCGGGGCGCTACGTGATGCGGTCCAAGCAATCGGACGAGAAGCATTTCATCGGCAAGCTGCCGACGGGCGAATACGACCGACTTCCGGAAGTGGAGTACAGCTCGCTGACGCTGGCCGCTGCCGCCGGCGTGAATACCTGCGAATTCCGGCTGGAGCCTTTGTCCGCCATTGCCGACCAGTTGCCTTACGCGCTGCGCAAGGACGACCGGAATTTCCTGCTGGTCTCCCGGTTCGACCGCGACGTCGATACCGAAACCCGGCGCCTGCACATGGAAGACTTCGCCCAGGTCACGGGCACGCCGTCGGAATACAAGTATTCGGGCACCTACGCGGCCATCGGCCTTCTGCTCAAGCGGCGCTCGGCCAGGGGCGAAGCCGACGTGGCGGAGCTGCTGCGGCGCATCAAGGTCTCAGAGCTCCTGGGCAACTACGACGCGCATCTGAAGAACTTCAGTCTCGTGTACCCGCCGGGCCAATCCAGGCCGGAGCTGTCCAAGGCCTATGACATCGTTGCCTACGGTGTCTACCTCAGCGGCTCGGGACACGGACTGCCTTTCTTTCCGAACCAGACGCAGCGCACGCTGCTCACGCCCAAGACGCTGCGCGAACTCGGCAACGCCTGGGACATCCCTGAAAAGCAGCTGCGCGAGGTCGTCGCAAGCTGCGTGGACCAGGCAATGAAGACTTGGCCCAGCCTGTTGAAGACGCTGCCGCTGTCTGCCGCGCATCGGACCCGGCTCGCCGAGTACATCCAGACCAATCCGAGCGTCGCATCGTGGCGCAAGCGCCATCCAGACGCGGACTGGTTCGACTAAAGAAGCGTTTTCCCGCTACCTCTGAACCATCGAGAAGAAAGGAACGAGGCTGCCCAGCAGCCAGTTCTGGCTGAAATCGAGCGCGGCGCGGCGGTATTTCTCGTCGGCCTGGGCGGCCAGCAGATCGAGACGCGCCACCACCTTGGAGAGCTCGCGATCGACCACCAGGTTGCGGCCGCGATCACTGATCTCGGTGGCAAGCAGCAGCGGCTGGCCCTCCGGGTTCGTCTTGGAACTGATCAGCCAGAGCGAGATCTCGACGTTGCGCGCGGCGCGGTAGCTGTTCTCGGCGTTCACCGCGTCGAGCATGCTCTGCTCCCAGGTGCCGCCGTTGGCCTGCTTGAGTATCGACGCCCATCCGACCACCAGCGCGGCCACGCGGTCGCCTTCGTAAGCCTTGGGTCTGGTTTCGAAAGCCAGCCGGATCGCATCGATGCCGGTGGCGCCTTGCAGACCCGGCAGGGGACTCTCCTGCGAGATCGCGTCCCAGGTGCGCTGGATGGCGTCTTCTGCGCTCGGGGCCCATTTGCGCCATTCGCGCGGATTGCGGCGGTAGAGCGAGAGCTGCACGCGCCGTATCGATTGCAGGTTGTCGCGCAGCGCCAGGTTGGCGATGCGGTTGGCGCCGGACTGGAGCCATTCGTTGCCGGCATAGGGCTCGGCGCGCTCGGTCGTGCCGCAGGCGGCCAGGCCCATCAAGGCCACGGCACCGCCCAGCAGCCATACACGAAGCCCGGCGCGGGGGGAAACGGGGGAATCGCTCATGGCTCGCACGTTATCATCGTCGCCTCGGGTGGCCGCCGGTCCTCGAGCTTCGGGCCGGCAAAATTTCTCCTTACAAATCAACACCTTGGCAAATAACCAGGCTTAAGGCCGACCAGTCGTGCGTCTCAATTCCATCAAGCTCTCCGGCTTCAAGTCCTTCGCCGAACCCACCAACTTCCTGCTGCCCGGCCAACTGGTGGGCGTCGTCGGCCCCAACGGCTGCGGCAAGTCGAACATCATGGATGCGGTTCGCTGGGTGCTTGGCGAATCGCGCGCCTCCGAACTGCGCGGCGAGTCGATGCAGGACGTGATCTTCAACGGCACCACCACGCGCAAGCAGGCCAGCCGTTCGAGCGTGGAACTGGTTTTCGACAACGCCGACCACCGCGCCGGCGGCCAGTGGGCGCAGTTCGCCGAAATCGCGGTCAAGCGGGTGCTGACGCGCGACGGCAATTCGAGCTACTACATCAACAACCAGCCCGTGCGCCGGCGCGACGTGCAGGACGTCTTCCTGGGGACCGGCCTCGGCCCGCGCGCCTACGCGATCATCGGCCAGGGCACGATCAGCCGGATCATCGAATCCAAGCCCGAGGAGCTGCGGCTCTTCCTCGAAGAGGCTGCCGGCGTCTCCAAATACAAGGAGCGCCGCCGCGAGACCGAGAACCGGCTCGGCGACACGCGCGAGAACCTCACGCGGGTCGAAGACATCCTGCGCGAACTCAACAGCAACCTCGAAAAGCTCGAGAAGCAGGCCGAAGTCGCCGCGCGCTACAACACGCTGCAGGGCGACGCCACGCGCAAGCAGCATCAGCTGTGGTTCCTGAAGCGCAGCGAGAGCGAGAACGACCAGGCGAAGGTCAAGGCCGACGCGGAAAAGGCAATCAACGACCTCGAGTCGCGCATGGCCGATCTGCGCCACATCGAGGCCGAGCTCGAAACCGTGCGCCAGGCGCACTACGCGGCCGGCGACCAGGTCAACCAGGCGCAGGGCAAGCTGTACGAAGCCAGTGCCGAGGTCGGCCGGCTCGAAGGGGAGATCCGCTTCGTGGTCGAGGGCCGGCAGCGGGTGGAGCAGCGGCTGGTCCAGTTGAGCGAGCAGATCGCGCAATGGAACACGCGCCGCGAGGATGCCGAGGCCGAGATCGAAACCCTGGCCGGGCAGGGCGTGAACGCCGAGGAACAGGCCGAGCTGTTGGCCGCGCAGCTGGAAGAGCACGACGCCCGCATGCCCGGCCTCGAAGAGGCGCAGCAGCGGGCGCTGGACGAAGCCAACGCGCAGCGCGCCAGCGTCGGGCAGGTGCAGCAGCAAATCCAGGTGCTGGCCGCCGACCAGCGCAACATCGAAGAGCAGAGTCGCCAGCTCACGCAGCGCGCCGAGCGCCTGCGCAGCGACCAGAACGCGTTGGCGGCGCCCGACGAGGCCCGGCTGCGCGACCTGCAGGAACAACTGGCGGCTGCGCAGGAGGCCGCGAGCGAAGCCGACGCGCGCCTGCACGAGCTGCAGGAATCCGTTCCGCAGCTCGACGACGATCGCCGCACGCGCCAGCAGGCTGTCAACACCGAAGGCGCGCGCCATGCCGAGCTGTCGGCGCGGCTCGAGGCGCTCAAGGCGCTGCAGGAAAAGGTCAAGACCGACGGCAAGCTCGCACCCTGGCTCGCGAAGCACGGCCTCGAAGGCCTGCAGGGCCTGTGGAGCCGCATCCACATCGAGCAGGGCTGGGAGAACGCGCTCGAAGCGGCGCTGCGCGAGCGCCTCGGCGCGCTGGAGGTCAGCCGGCTCGACATGGTCCGCGCCTTCGGCAGCGATGCGCCGCCGGCCAAGCTGGCCTTCTACAGCCCGCCCGCTGCCGGTGCGCCGCAGGGCCAGAGCGCGCTGCCGCGTCTGTCGGATCTGCTGCGTCTGAGCGATGCGGGCCAGCAGGCTTTGCTCGCCGACTGGCTGCACGGCTGCCTGACGGCGCCGACGCTCGAGGAAGCACTGGCGCAGCGCGACAAGCTGCAGCCCGGCGAGGCGATCTTCGTCAAGACCGGCCATGCGGTCACCGCGCACAGCGTGAGCTTCTATGCCCAGGACTCCGAGCAGGCCGGGCTGCTGGCGCGCCAGCAGGAGATGGAAAACCTCGAGCGCCAGCTGCGCGCCCAGACGCTGATCGCCGAAGAGGCGCGCACCGCGCTGGCGCGTGCGGAAGCGGCTTACGGCGATGCGGCTTCGCGGCTCGTCACGGCGCGGCGCGAAGCGGCGGAGACGCAGTCGCGCGCGCACGAGCTCCAGGTCGAGACGCTGCGGCTCTCGCAGCTGGCCGAGCAGACGCGCGCGCGCAGCGAGCAGCTTTCCAACGATCTCGGCGAAGTCGAGGCCCAGCTCGAGGAGCTGCAGGAAAGGCGCGTGAACGCGGAGGCGCGCTTCGAAGAGCTCGACATGCAGCTCGCCGACAGCCAGGAGCGCCACGCGCAGCTCGACGAGCGCGTGATCGAGGCCGGCCGCGCGCTCACCGCGAGCCGCGAGCAGCACCGCAGCCTGGAGCGCCAGGCGCAGGAAGCGACCTTCGCCCAGCGCACACTCGAAGCGCGCCGCGCCGAACTGAACCGCGCCATCGAAACCGCGACCCAGCAGACCGCCTCGCTGGCGGAGGAAGACGAGCGCGCACGCGGCGAACTGGGGCGCCTGTCCGACGCGGCCGCGCAGGCGGGCCTGCAGGATGCGCTGGCACTCAAGCTCGAACGCGAGGCCGCGCTCGGCGCCGCGCGCAGCCAGTACGACGACCTCACGCTCAAGCTGCGCGCGAGCGACGAGCGCCGCCTGCAGCTCGAACGCGAGCTCGATCCGCTGCGCCAGCGCATCACCGAGTTCCAGCTGAAGGAGCAGGCCGCGCGGCTCGGCTTCGAGCAGTACCAGCAGTTGCTGGTCGATGCCGAAGCGGATCTCGAAGCAATTGCGCTGTCGATCGAGACCGACAAGGTGCGTCTCACCGGCCTGCAAGGCGAGATCGACCGCCTCAACCGCGAGGTGGCCTCGCTCGGCGCGGTCAACCTCGCCGCGCTGGACGAACTGGCGGTGGCCAGCGAGCGCAAGACTTTCCTCGATGCCCAGTCGGCCGACCTGAACGAAGCCATCGGCACGCTGGAAGACGCGATCCGCAAGATCGACGCCGAAACGCGCGAACTGCTGGGCGGCACCTTCAAGATCGTCAACGAGCATTTCAGCCGCATGTTCCCCGAGCTCTTCGGCGGCGGCAACGCCAAGCTCATGATGACCGGCGACGAGATCCTGGATTCCGGCGTGCAGGTGATGGCGCAGCCGCCCGGCAAGAAGAACCAGACCATCCACCTGCTCTCGGGCGGCGAGAAGGCGCTCACCGCCATCGCGCTGGTGTTCGCGATCTTCCAGCTCAACCCGGCCCCCTTCTGCCTCCTGGACGAAGTGGACGCGCCGCTGGACGACGCCAACACCGAGCGCTATGCCAAACTCGTGACCGCCATGAGCCGCGAAACCCAGTTCCTCTTCATCAGCCACAACAAGATCGCGATGGAGATGGCCGAGCAACTGATCGGCGTGACCATGCAGGAGCAGGGCGTTTCGCGCATCGTGGCGGTCGACATGGAATCCGCCGTGTCGATGGTCGAAGCAGCCTAGACGCGCGCCGTCGATGAGCAGCCTCACTGTCGCCCTTGCGATCCTCGGCGGCCTCGTACTGGCGGCCGTGGTCGGCTACAACACATGGATGTCGCGCCGCAACGCGCCGCGGCAGCCCGATGCGCAGGACAGCGACCCGCCCGAGCCTGCACCCGCACAGGCCGGCGTCGAAGAGCCGGTGCTGCACATCGAGCCGCATCCGATGCGAAGCAACGAGCGGCACGAGCCGCTGTTCGACCCCGACCTGCCGGCGCCCAGCGCGCTGCCGGTGCCGACGGCCGAGCGCCGCGGCGGCCTCGATCCGCTGATCGACGTGATCGCGCCGATCTCCCTCGACGGCCTGGCCTCCGGCGACGCGGCGATCGCGGCCATGCCGGCCACGCGGCGCGCCGGCAGCAAGCCGGTCGCGATCGAAGGCCTCAACGAGCACACCGGCGAATGGGAGCCCGCGGCACCCGGCCAGCGCTACGGTGCCTTCCAGGCCGGCGTGCAACTGGCCAACCGCACCGGCGCGCTCAACGAGATCGAGTATTCCGAATTCGTCGTCAAGGCGCAGGCCTTCGCCGACGCGGTGAACGGCGCGCCCGAGTTTCCCGAGATGCTGGACGAGGTGGCGCGCGCGCGCGAGCTCGACCAGTTCGCGAGCTCGCACGATGCGCAGCTGAGCTTCGTGCTGCGCGCGCTGCATGCGGCATGGAGCCCGGGCTATGTGCAGCAGAACGCGGCGCGGCTGGGCTTCGTGGCCGGCATCATTCCGGGCCGGATGGTGCTGCCTGCGGGCGAAGTGGGGCTGCCGCCGATCCTCGGCCTGTCCTTCGACACCCAGGCAGCGCTGGCCGACGATCCGGCGCAGTCGGCCATCCGCGAGCTCACGCTGAGCCTGGACGTGCCGCAGGTCGACCGCGCCGAGCGGCCCTTCGAACGCATGCGCGAAACCGCCGCCACGCTGGCGCGCGAGATGGACGGCATCGTGACCGACAGCGATGGCCAGCCCCTGCGCGAAGACACCATGGACGTGATCGGCGCCGACCTCCAGCAGCTCTACGACACGCTCGATTCGCGTGAGCTCTCGGCCGGTTCGCCCTTAGCGCGCCGCCTCTTCAGCTAGCCCACTTTTCGGAGAACCGCATGACCACGCGCGAAGACGCGGCTCGCGAAGCCGCTGCACTGGGCGAGCAGCTGCGCCGCCACGGCCACCTCTACTACGTGCTCGACGCGCCCGAATTGCCGGACGCCGAGTACGACAAGCTGTTCCAGCGCCTGCAGGCACTTGAAGCCGAGCACCCCGAGCTGCGCACGCCCGATTCGCCGACGCAGCGCGTAGGCGGCAAGGCGCTCGAAGGCTTTGCCAAGGTCCGCCACAAGGTGCCGATGCTGTCGATCCGTACCGAGACCGACATCACGCCGGGCGGCGCCAGCGCCTTCGATGCGCGCGTGCGCAAGGAACTCGGCCTGGCCGAGGACGGGCCGCAGATCGAGTACGTCTGCGAACTCAAGTTCGACGGGCTCGCCGTCAACCTGCGCTACGAGCAAGGCGTGCTGGTGCAGGCCGCGACGCGCGGCGACGGCGAGATCGGCGAGGACGTCACGCAGAGCATCCGCACGGTGCAGCAGATTCCGTTGCGCCTGCATGGCAAGGACTCAGACATCCCACCGGTGGTCGAGGTGCGCGGCGAGGTCTACATGCGGCGCGACGATTTCGAGGCGCTCAACGAGCGCCAGCGCGAGAAGATCGCCGCCGGCCAGAAGAACGAGAAGGTGTTCGTGAATCCGCGCAATGCCGCGGCCGGTGCCGTGCGCCAGCTAGACCCCGCCATCGCGGCAAGCCGGCCGCTGAGCTTCTTTGCCTATGGTCTCGGCGAGGTCTCGCCGCCCGAGCAGGGCGGGCCGGACTGCGCCACGCAGTTCGACTGGCTGCAGCAGTTCCACGCCTGGGGCTTTCCCATCGGCGCGCAGACGCAGCGCGCCCGCGGCGCCATCGAGCTGATCGCCTTCCACGAGACCATCGCCCGCCAGCGCGACGCGCTGCCCTACGACATCGACGGCGTGGTCTACAAGGTCGACAGCCTCGAGCTGCAGCGGCGGCTCGGCTTCGTCTCGCGCGAGCCGCGCTGGGCCGTGGCCCACAAGTACCCGGCGCAGGAGCAACTGACCGAGGTGCTCGGCATCGAGGTGCAGGTCGGCCGTACCGGCAAGCTCACGCCGGTTGCCAAGCTGGCGCCGATCTTCGTCGGCGGCGTCACCGTGACCAACGCCACGCTGCACAACGAGGACGAGGCTCGGCGCAAGGATGTGCGGGTCGGCGACACCGTCATCGTGCGGCGCGCCGGCGACGTGATTCCCGAGGTGGTCGGCGTGCTGCCCGAGAGTGCGGCCCGGCCGGCGCAGCAGCGCGGGCCCGTGTTCACCATGCCTCGCAAGTGCCCGGTCTGCGGCTCCGACGCGTTGCGCGAGGAGGGCGAGGTCGACTACCGCTGCACCGGCGGTCTGTTCTGCGGCGCACAACGCAAGGAGGCGATCCTGCATTTCGCCGCGCGGCGCGCGCTCGACATCGAAGGCCTGGGCGACAAGCTGGTCGAGCAGCTGGTCGACGCCAACCTGATCCGCACGCTGCCCGATCTCTACAAGCTCGGCTTCACCACGCTGGCCGGCCTGGATCGCATGGCCGACAAGTCGGCGAAGAACCTTGTCGATGCGCTGGAGGCGTCGAAGAAGACCACGTTGCCGCGCTTCCTGTTCGGGCTCGGCATCCGGCACATCGGCGAAAGCACGGCCAAGGATCTGGCCAAGCACTTCGGCAAGCTGGATGCGATCATGGATGCGACCGAGGAGCAACTGCTGGAGGTCAACGACGTGGGGCCCGTGGTCGCCAAGAGCCTGCGCACCTTCTTCGACCAGGCGCACAACCGCGAAGTGGTCGAACAGCTGCGCGCCTGCGGCCTGGGCTGGGAAGAGGGCGAGCCGGCGGCGCGCGCACCCAAGCCGCTCGCGGGCAAGACCTTCGTGATCACTGGCACGCTTCCTACGCTCAGCCGCGACGAAGCGAAGGACAAACTGGAGACGGCCGGTGCCAAGGTGGCCGGGTCCGTCAGCAAGAAGACTGATTACCTCGTCGCCGGCGCCGAGGCCGGCAGCAAGCTCGACAAGGCGCTCGAGCTGGGCGTGACAGTGATCGACGAGGCGCGAATGCGCGAGATTCTGGAGAACGGGCCTTGACCGGCCCTGCTTTACCGGGCGTTACGCGACTTCATACAAGCGCAGTCAACAGGGCCTACAAACGGACGTTGAACAAGGGTGTGCCGACCAGGAGTCCATCATGATCAAAATGCGTTTACTCGGAACTTGCCTCGCTCTCGGCGGGGCAGCCCTGCTCGGCGGCTGCGCCACCTATCCGGCGGGCTCCTACGGATATGCCGATCCCTACTACGTGGATCCGGGCCCGGTGTACGTGCAGCCGAATGTGTACATCGATGGCGGCTACTACTCGCGGCCTCGTTATCCCTACTACGGCCGCCCTGGCTACTACGGGCCGCGCCACGGCTATGCGCATCCAGTACCGGTTCCGCGTCCAGGATTCGGCCCGCGGCCCGGCGCAGGTGCGCGGCCTGATGCGGGTGCGCGGTCCGGTGGGGGCGTGGCCGGCAACATCGTCCCGGTTCCACCAGGCCGCTCGCCGCGCGAGATCAATCAGATGCTGACCTCGCCAGACTCCCGCAACCAGACGCCGCCTTGATCTCGCTCGCGGCCACGGTGGCGATAATTGCCTCATGACGGTACGCGAGATTCTCAAGATGGGCGACCCCAGGCTGCTGCGCATTGCGCAGCCGGTTGCCGCTTTCGACACCGACGAACTGCACCTGCTGGTGCGCGACATGTTCGAGACCATGCACGCCGTCAACGGCGCCGGCCTCGCGGCACCGCAAATCGGCGTCGATCAGCAGCTGGTGATCTTCGGCACTGACGCCGTCAATCCGCGCTACCCCGATGCGCCGATCGTGCCGCGCACGGTTCTCGTCAACCCCGTTATCACGCCGGTCGGCGACGAAGAAGAGGAGGGCTGGGAAGGCTGCCTCTCGGTGCCGGGTCTGCGCGGCGTGGTGCCGCGTTTCGCCACCATCCGCTATGCCGGCTTCGACCCCTATGGCGACCCCATCGATCGCACGGTCAGCGGTTTCCACGCTCGCGTGGTGCAGCACGAGGTGGATCACCTGCTGGGCAAGCTCTACCCGATGCGGGTGCGCGATTTCTCGCGCTTCGGCTACACCGAGGTCCTGTTCCCGGGCCTCGATGCGGCCGAAGACGATTAGGCCGCGCGCCGCGCCGGGCCGGCCCCAAGCAAGCGCGCGCCCCCTCGGGGGGCAGCGAGGACACGCAGTGCCGAGCGTGGGGGCCAATGCTCAGTTGTACTTGCCGCCCGTGCCGCCGATGCTGAAGCGGCCGGCACCCAGGAAGGCGACTGCCAGCGCGCCGAACAGGAACATGCCCTGCAATTCGAGCGCCCAGCCGCCTTGCTTGTTGAGCATCCCGAGTTCCTTCATGTGCACCAGCCAGATCGCCACCAGCATGTTGATGACCACGATCCATGCCGCGGGACGGGTGTAGAGGCCGATGATCAACAGCACCGGCGCGACGATTTCGCCGATGTAGACCAGGTAGGCCAGTGCGCCCGGCAGACCGTGCGAGGCCAGCGAGTTGGACAGGAAGCCTACTCCGCCGTTGATCTTGGCGATGCCGTGGAGCAGGATCAGGATGCCAATTGCCAGGCGCAGAACGAGTTTGCCGGTGTCGTCGGAACGGATCATGTCGAAGCCTTTCTGTTGTTAAAAACAGGGGCGATTGTGGTCGATAAATTCGTCCCGGCTCCGCGCCCGGGACCGTTTCAGGCCGCGAGCGCTTCGAGCAACTCGGTTTCGATCGCCAGCTGCGCGCGCTGTCCCTGCAGTTCCGAGCCGCTGATCAGGAAGGTGTCTTCCACGCGCTCGCCCAGGGTCGTGATCTTGGCCAGCTGCAGATTCAGGTGATGGCGTGCCAGCACGCGCGCCACCGAATACAAGAGGCCCGCGCGATCGCTGGCCGAGATGCTGAGCAGCCAGCGCTGCGCCTTGTCGTCGGGCAGCAGGCTGATGCGCGGCTTGATCGGGAAACTGCGCACCCGGCGCGATACGCGGCCCTTGCTCGGCGCCGGGAGGGGGCCGGCCTCGTCGAGCGTCTTGGCCAGGCCGGTCTCGACCATGTTGATCAGGTCGCGGTAGTGCTCGGGGATGAAGGTGGTGACGACCTGGAAAGTGTCGAGCGCATAGCCGTTGGTGGTCGTGTGCACCTTGGCGTCCAGGATGCTGAAGGAAGCCTGGTCGAAGTAGCCGCAGATGCGCGCGAACAGGTCCGGCTGGTCGGGCGTGTAGACCACCACCTGCAATCCCTCGCCCACCGGCGAGAGCCGCGCGCGAACGACGGCCGGCGTTTGCGGGTCGACCGGCACGTTCCTGTGCGGCACGTGGCGCGACAACTGCATGGTGTGCCATGCGATTTCGGATGCGTCGTGCCGCATGAAGTAGCCCACGTCGAGCGTCTCCCACAGCGCCTTGTGCGCCTCGAAAGGCTGCGCATGCAGGGCGAGCTGCACCAGCGCCTCGCGCTTGCGCGCCTCGACTTCGGCGCCGGGGTCGGGCATGCGGCCGCCCAGCGCGCGCAGCGTCGAGCGGTAGAGATCCTCGAGCAGCTTGCCCTTCCAGGCGTTCCACACGCGCGGCGAGGTGCCGCGGATGTCGGCGATGGTGAGCAGGTAGAGGGCGGTCAGGTAGCGTTCGTTGCCGACGCGCTTGGCGAAGTCGCCGATCACCTTCGGATCGCTCAGGTCCTGCTTCTGCGCGACCTGGCTCATCACCAGGTGCTCGGCCACCAGGAACTCGATCAGCTTGGCGTCCTCGCGCGCGATCTCGTGCTGGCGGCAGAAGCGGCGCACGTCGCGCGCGCCCAATTCCGAATGGTCGCCGCCGCGGCCCTTGGCGATGTCGTGGAACAGGGCTGCGACATAAAGAATCCAGGGCTTGTCCCAGCCGGCCGCGAGCTGCGAGCAGAACGGGTACTCGTGCGCATGCTCGACGATGAAGAAGCGCCGCACGTTGCGCAGCACCATCAGGATGTGCTGGTCGACCGTGTAGACGTGGAACAGGTCGTGCTGCATCTGCCCGACGATGCTGCGGAACACGCGCAGATAGCGTCCCAGCACCGAGGTCTGGTTCATGAGCCTGAACGCGTGCGTGATGCCGCGCGGCTCCAGCAGCATGCGCATGAAGGTCACGTGGTTCACGCGGTCGTTGCGGAACTTGCTGTCCATCACGTGGCGCGCGTTGTAGAGCGCGCGCAGCGTGCGGGCCGAAAGGCCGTTGACGCCGATGGTCTTCTGGTAGAGCAGGAAGGTCTCGAGGATCGCGTGCGGGTCCTTGAGGTACAGGTCGTCGCTCGCCACCTCGATCAGCCCGGCGCGCTCGAAGAAGCGCTCGTTGATCCGCGTCGCCTCTTCAGCCTGCGGCTGCAGCCGCTCGGCGATGTTGAGCAAGAGGATCTGGTTGAGCTGCGTGACCGCCTTGGCGGCCCAGTAGTAGCGGCGCATCAGCGCCTCGCTGGACTTGCGCTGCGACTCGCCGACGTAGCCGAAGGTGGCGGCGACGGCGGTCTGCAGGTCGAACACCAGCCGGTCCTCGCGCCGGTTGGCGGTCACGTGCAGGCGCGCGCGGATCAGGCTCAGGAGCGCCTCGTTGCGCTTGATCTGCTGGACCTCGAACGCGGTGGCCAGGCCGTTTTTCGCCAGGTCGTCCCAGCGCTTGCCGAAACCGGCGGCCTTGGTCATCCAGAGGATGGTCTGCAGATCCCGCAGGCCGCCCGGCGATTCCTTGCAGTTGGGCTCGAGCGCGTAGGGCGTGTTGTCGAACTTCTGGTGGCGGTGCCGCATCTCCTGCGACTTGGCCGCGAAGAAGGCCTGCGCATCGATGGCGGCGACGAAGCGCTTGCGGAAGGCCGCGTAGAGCTTCTTGTCGCCGGCGATGAGGCGGGATTCGAGCAGCGAGGTCTGGACCGTGACGTCCTTCGACGCTTCTGCCAGGCATTCGTCGACCGTGCGCACGCTGGAGCCGATTTCGAGCCCGGTGTCCCAGCACTTGCCGATGAAGGCCTCGATCCGCGCCGGCTCGATGTCAGTCGCATGGTCCTGCGGCAGCAGCAGCAGCACGTCGACGTCGGAATAGGGGAACAGCTCGCCCCGCCCGAAGCCGCCGACCGCGACCAGCGCGAACTGGCCGCCGAAGCCCGCATCGGCCCATAGCGCGTTGAGCGCCTCGTCGGCCAATGCCGCCAGCTGGCGCAGCACGGTGTGGACGCTGCGCGTGGGCGCGCGCGCGCAGCGCAGCTGGTCGAACAGCGCCAGCTTGTGCGTGCGGTAGGCGTCGCGCAACGATGGAATGTCCACCATGGCAGCCCTCAGAGGCCGGGCCGGCGTCAAGCCGCGGCGTTGACGAAAGCGGGCGGCGGCGGGCTGCCGGCCGAGAGCGTGAGCACCTCGTAGCCGGTCTCGGTAACGAGCACCGTGTGCTCCCATTGCGCCGACAGCGAATGGTCGCGCGTGACGATGGTCCAGCCGTCGTACTGGCCGCCGCGGGCGTCTTCCTTGATGTCGCGCTTGCCGGCGTTGATCATCGGTTCGATGGTGAAGGTCATGCCGGGCTTGAGTTCATCCAGCGTGCCGGGCTTGCCGTAATGCAGCACCTGCGGCTCTTCATGGAAGCCGCGGCCGATGCCGTGGCCGCAGAACTCGCGCACCACCGAAAAGCCGTTGCTTTCGGCAAAGCGCTGGATCGCCCAGCCGATGTCGCCCAGGCGCGCACCGGGCTTCACCTTGACGATGCCGTGCCACATGGCCTCGTAGGTGAAGGCGCAGAGTCGCTTCGCCGCGATGGAAGCGTCGCCCACGATGAACATGCGGCTGGTGTCGCCGTGCCACCCGTCCTTGATGACCGTGATGTCGCAGTTGACGATGTCGCCCTTCTTCAGCGGCTTGTCGTTCGGGATGCCATGGCACACCACGTGGTTGACCGAGGTGCAGATGGATTTCGGGTAGGGGACGCTGCTTGCGCCCATGTAGTTCAGCGGCGCCGGAATCCCGCCCTGAACCTGCGTGATGTAGTCGTGCGCGAGCTTGTCGATCTCGTTGGTGGTCACGCCGGGCTTGACGTGCGGGGTCAGGTAGTCCAGCACCTCGGAGGCCAGGCGGCACGCTACGCGCATGCCGGCCACGCCTTCGGCGTCTTTGTAGGTAATGCTCATCCCGGAATTATCCCATCCACCCCGCTAAAATTCAGGGTTGGCGCGGATGGCCCCAGTCAGCGGCCGCCGCCTCCTTCTCTTGATTCTCAAACGCGGCCGCCCGGCCGATCCGATCGTGACGTTGCCCGTGAACCCGTCTTCCCATCCCGTCGCCCCGGTGGTGACCTTCTTCGAGGGCGGCAGCGCGCTCAGCGATTTCAGGGCGCGACAGCTGTTGCCCCGCCTGACCGCGATCGAGCCGCGCATCGAAGGCATTTGCGCCCGTTTCGTGCACCTGGTCGTGACGGATGCGGCACTCGACCCCGCCGGGCGCGAGCGCTTCGCCGCGCTGCTGGGCTACGGCGAGCCCTTCGTGGCGCCCTCCAAGGCCGGGCCGACGGTCGTCGTCACGCCGCGCCTGGGGACCGTGTCGCCCTGGGCCTCCAAGGCCACCGACATCGCCCACAACTGCGGCCTGGCGCTGCGACGGGTCGAGCGCGTGACCCAGTACCACTTGGTGCTGAAGGCGCCGCTGCTGGGCAGGGCGCCCGCGCTGGAAGGCGACAAGCTCGCCGCGGTCGCGGCACTGCTGCACGACCGCATGACCGAATCGGTGCTGGCCGAGCTCGAGCAGGCCGCCAGCCTGTTCGCCGAGCTGCCGGCCCAGCCGATGGCGCAGGTCGACGTGCAGACGGGCGGCCGCGCCGCCCTGGTCGCGGCCAACACGCAGTTCGGCCTCGCACTGGCGGAGGACGAGATCGACTACCTGGTCGAGGCCTTCACCCGCCTCGGCCGCAACCCGAGCGACGTCGAGCTGATGATGTTCGCGCAGGCCAACAGCGAGCACTGCCGGCACAAGATCTTCAACGCCGACTTCATCGTCGACGGCGTGGCGCAGCCCCAGAGCCTGTTCTCGATGATTCGCCATACGGAGCGCCAGAACCCGCAGCACACGGTGATCGCCTATGCCGACAACGCCTCGGTCATGGAAGGCACGCAGGTCGAGCGCTTCGTCGCCGGTTCGGCCTCGGGCAGCTATCAGAAGCAAAGCGCCCTGAGCCATGTGCTGATGAAGGTGGAGACGCACAACCATCCGACCGCGATCTCGCCCTTTCCGGGCGCTTCGACCGGCGCGGGCGGCGAGATCCGCGACGAGGGCGCGACCGGCCGCGGCTCCAAGCCCAAGGCCGGGTTGACCGGTTTCACGGTCTCGAAGCTCTGGCCCGCGGAAGGCAGCTACGGCAAGCCCGGGCACATCGCGAGCCCGCTTCAGATCATGACCGAGGGCCCGCTCGGCGGCGCCGCCTTCAACAACGAGTTCGGCCGGCCCAACCTCCTGGGTTATTTCCGCGAGTACGAGCAGGCAATCGCGAGCGACGCCGACACCGTGCAGCGCGGCTACCACAAGCCGATCATGATCGCGGGCGGCCTCGGCAGCATCGACGCGGCGCAGACGAAGAAGATCCGCTTCCCCGCGGGCTCGCTGCTGATCCAGCTCGGCGGCCCCGGCATGCGCATCGGCATGGGCGGCAGTGCGGCGAGCTCGATGGCGACCGGCGCCAACGCAGCCGAACTGGACTTCGACTCGGTGCAGCGCGGCAATCCCGAGATCGAGCGCCGCGCGCAGGAGGTCATCAACCATTGCTGGCAGCAGGGGGACGCGAACCCCATCCTTGCGATCCACGACGTGGGCGCGGGCGGCCTGAGCAATGCCTTCCCCGAGCTCACCAACGACGCCGGACGCGGCGCGCGCTTCGACCTGCGCGCCGTGCCGCTCGAGGAGTCGGGCATGGCGCCCAAGGAAATCTGGTGCAACGAGAGCCAGGAGCGCTATGTGCTGGCAATCGCACCCGAGTCGCTGGACCAGTTTCGTGCCTTCTGCGAGCGCGAGCGCTGTCCGTTCGCAGTGGTCGGCGTGGCGACCGAGGAGCGCCAGTTGCTGGTGGCCGGCGAAGCGGTCGGCGCGCAGCCGGTCGACATGCCGATGGACGTGCTGCTCGGCAAGCCCCCCAAGATGCTGCGCGACGTGAAGACGGTCGCACGCCGATTCACGCCGCTCGACCTCGACGGTGTCGATCTGCAGAAGGCCGCCATCGATGTGCTGTCGCACCCCACGGTGGCTTCCAAGCGCTTCCTCATCACCATCGGCGACCGTACCGTCGGCGGCCTGAGCCACCGCGACCAGATGGTCGGCCCGTGGCAGGTGCCGGTGGCCGACTGCGCCGTGACCCTGGCCGACTACCGGGGATTTGCCGGCGAGGCCGTGAGCATGGGCGAGCGCACGCCGCTCGCGGCCATCGACGCGCCGGCCTCGGGCCGCATGGCGGTGGGCGAGGCCATCACCAATTTGCTGGCTGCGCCGATCGAGCTGCCGCGCGTCAAGCTATCGGCCAACTGGATGGCGGCCTGCGGCGAGCCGGGCGAGGATGCGGCGCTCTACGAAACCGTCAAGGCGGTGGGCCTCGAACTGTGCCCGGCGCTCGGCGTCTCGATCCCGGTCGGCAAGGATTCGCTGTCAATGCGCACCCAGTGGCAGGACGAAGGGGTGCAGAAGAAAGTCACCTCGCCCGTGAGCCTGATCGTGAGCGCCTTCGCCACGCTGGCCGACGTGCGCGGCACGCTCACGCCGCAGCTCGATGCCACCGAGCCCGACACCACGCTGGTGCTGATCGATCTCGGCCGCGGCAAGCAGCGCATGGCCGGCAGCATCCTGGCGCAGACGCTGGCGCAGAGCGGCGACACGGTGCCCGATCTCGACGATCCGCAAGACCTGGTCAAGCTGGTGGCGGCCGTGAACGCGCTGCGCGCCGAGGGCAGGATCCTCGCGATGCACGACCGCAGCGATGGCGGCCTCTTCGCCGCGGCCTGCGAGATGGCCTTTGCCGGCCATGTGGGCGTGGCGCTCAACGTCGACCTGCTCGTCACCGAAGGCGACGGCATCAGCGACAGCCGCGCCGAGTACGGGGACGCCAAGAACTGGGCCGGCCAGGTCAGCGCGCGGCGCGAAGAGCTCACGCTCAAGGCGCTCTTCAACGAAGAACTCGGCATGCTGCTGCAGGTGCGTACCGCCGAGCGCAACGAGGTCATGCAGACCTTGCGCGCGCACGGCCTCAGCACCCACAGCCATTTCGTCGGCAAGACCCGGCCCGCCGCCTCCGCCATGGACGCGGGCAAGGGCAAGCTCGAAGTCTGGCGCGATGCCAAGGCCGTCTTCAGCGCCAGCCTGCACGACCTGCACCAGGTCTGGGATGCGGTCAGCTGGAAGATCTGCCGCGAGCGCGACAACCCGGCCTGCGCCGATGCCGAGCACGCGGCCGCCGGCGAGCCGCAGGATCCGGGCGCCCATGTGTCGCTGGCGCCGGGCGCCGAAGAGAACGTGGCCGCGCCGTTCCTCAACCTGGCCCGGCCGAAGGTTGCGATCCTGCGCGAGCAGGGGGTCAACTCGCATGTCGAGATGGCTTACGCCTTCAACGAGGCAGGCTTCGAGAGCTTCGACGTCCACATGACCGACCTGCAGACGGGCAGGGCGGACCTCGCGGATTTCAGGGGCGTGGTGGCCTGCGGCGGCTTCAGCTACGGCGACACGCTGGGCGCAGGCATCGGCTGGGCGCGCAGCATCACCTTCAACCCGAAGCTGGCCGAGCAGTTCAAGAACTTCTTCGGGCGCGGCGACACCTTCGGTCTCGGCGTCTGCAACGGCTGCCAGATGTTCGCCGAGCTGGCCGACATCATCCCGGGCGCGCAAGCCTGGCCGCGCTTCACCACCAACCAGAGCGAACGCTTCGAGGCGCGCCTCGCAATGGTCGAGGTGCTCGAATCGCCGAGCCTGTTCTTCGCCGGCATGGCGGGCAGCCGGCTGCCGATCGCGGTCGCGCACGGCGAGGGTTATGCCAACTTCAAGCATCGTGGCGATGCCGGCAAAGCCATCGCCGCGATGCGCTTCGTCGACAACCACGGCCAGCCGACCGAGCGCTACCCCTTCAATCCCAACGGCAGCGCCGGCGGCCTGACATCTGTGACCACCGCCGATGGCCGTTTCACCGCGCTGATGCCGCATCCGGAGCGCGTGTTCCGCAACATCCAGATGAGCTGGACTTCGGGTGACAAGAGTGCGCAGAGCCCGTGGATGCGCATCTGGCGCAACGCCCGAAAGTGGGTCGGCTGATGAGCCCACCCCCGTTGCTTGCTCACTGCGTGTAGCCGCCTCCCCCTCAAGAGGGCGACACCCGGCGGCCCGGCAAAGCCGGTTCCGCGGTGTCCCTGGAACAAAAAAAGCGGCCCGCGGGCCGCTTTTTTAACGAGGCTTCGATTACTCCACCTTTGCCTTAGCGCGCAGTTCTTCCTGGTACTTCTGCAGCCGCTGCTGCTGCAGCTGCTGCACGATCTGCGGCTTGACCTCTTCGATCTTCGGCAGCTGCGCCTGGCGGATGTCGTCGACGCGGATGATGTGGTAGCCGAACTGCGACTTGACCGGCGCCGAGGTCGTCTCGCCCTTCTTGAGCTTGATCATCGCTTCCGAGAACTCGGGCACGAAGCTCGCCGGCGCGGCCCAGTCAAGGTCGCCGCCGTTGGCGCCCGATCCCGGGTCCTTGCTTTGCTTCTTGGCGATGTCCTCGAACTTCTGGCCCTTCTTGAGGTCGGCCAGGATCTTCTGCGCCTGCTCTTCCTTCTCGACCAGGATGTGGCGTGCCTTGAATTCCTTGCCGCCGTTGGCCGCGACGAACTTGTCGTACTCGGCCTGCGCGTCGGCATCCGACACGGCGTTGGCCTTGCGATAGTTCTCGAACAGCTGGCGGATCAGGATGGCCTGGCGCGCGAGCTCGAGCTGGTTCTTGTAGTCGTCGGTGGCATCCAGCCCCTGCTTCTGCGCTTCCTGCATGAAGATCTCGCGGGCCACCACTTCTTCGCGCAGCTGGCCCTGCATTTCCGGCGTCACCGGACGGCCGGCGGCGGCGAGCTGCTGGGCCAGCACGTCCATGCGCGCCTTGGGCACCGGCTTGCCGTTGACGATGGCCGCGTTCTGGGCGAAAGCGGCGGGAATGGCAGCAATGAGGGCAGCGGCTGCGACGGCCTGCAGGAGTTGTTTCTTCATAAGGGGAGGGTACTTTTGCCGCCCTGGAGGGCGGGAATCAAAGCGCTTCAAAGCGTCTCGATGGCGATGGCGTGGAGGCCCTGTGCGATGAAAAGTTGCAGTGAATCATACACAAGCCGGTGGCGCGCCACGCGGGCCTTTCCGGCGAACAGGGGCGAAGCGATGCGCACGCGGAAATGGGTGCCGTAGCCCTCTGCGCCGGCGCCCGCATGGCCCGCATGCGCAGCGCTTTCGTCGATCACCTCGAGCAGCGTGGGTTGCAAGGTGTTACGCAAGCGGGCCTCGAGGTCCGCAGATGTCGGAAGGCTCATGCTGCAGGCTTGTCGGACTTGAGGTAGGGCGAGATGTAGAGCCCTTGCGCCACCAGGAAGACGATCGGGAAGGCATAGCCCCAGAGCTTGAAATTGACCCAGGCCTCGGTGCTGAAATACGCGGCCACATAGCCGTTGATCGCGGCCATGAACACGCAGTAGGCGATCCATGCGATGTTGAGCCGGCCCCAGATCTGCGTCGGCAGTTCCAGCTGCGCGCCGAGCAGCATCTTGAGAAAGTTCTTCTTGAAGATCCAGAGCGCGACGGCCAGCGCCAGCGCCATCGCGCCGTAGAGCACCGTCGGCTTCCACTTGATGAAGCGGTCGTCGTGCAGGAGCAGCGTGAGCGAGCCGAACAGCAGGATCAGCACCAGCGTGGCCTTCTGCATCGGCGCCAGGCGGCGCTCGCTGAACCAGACGATGCCCGTCTGCAGCACCGTGGCCGCCATCAGCACGCCGGTGGCGGTGTAGATGTCGTAGAGCTTGAAGGCGCCGAAGAACAGCAGGATCGGGAAGAAGTCGAGAAGCAGTTTCATGTTGTTTCGTCTGCGTCACGCGTCGCGCTTGTGGAAGTCCAGCGAGGCCGAGTTCATGCAGTAGCGCAGGCCGGTTTCGGTGGGACCGTCGGGAAACACGTGGCCCAGGTGCGCGCCGCAACTGGCGCACACATTTTCGGTGCGAACCATGCCGTGCGAGCGGTCGACGATGTTCTTGATGGCGCCCGGCACCGCTTCCTGCGAGAAGCTGGGCCAGCCGCAGCCGGCGTCGAACTTGGTGGCGGATTCGAACAGCTTGGCGCCGCAGCAGATGCAGTGGTAGCTGCCGTCTTCCCAGTGGGCTTCGTACTTGCCGGTGAACGGGCGCTCGGTGGCGGCGTGGCGCGTCACCTCGAAGGCGCCGCGCTCGGCGCCTTTTTCGGCCAGGATGGCTTTCCATTCGGCTTCGGTTTTCTGAATGGGTGTGGTCATGATGAGCAGCTGATTTCGATCGTGGAAGCCCAGTCGGGCGGGAAGCCGGCATAGGCCTCGTGGCCGGCATGGTCTTCAAATGGGGTTTCGAGCAGCTTCAGCAAGGTGGCGACGCCCGAGTAGTCTTTTTGCTGCGCCGATTCGATTGCCTGCTGGCCCAGGTGGTTCCGCAGCACGAACTTGGGATTGCTCTTGCGCATCAGGTCGGCGGCCTGCGCCGCCGGCGTCTGCGCGTGCCGCTCGGCAAAGGATAGCAGCCAGGCGTCGAAGCCGGCGCGGTCGAGGAACAGGTCGCGCACCGGCTCGGCACTGCCGCCGGCCATGTGGTCGGACAGGCGGCGCCAGAAGATGGTGTAGTCGACCTTTTCCCTTGCCAGCAGCTTGAGCACGCCCTCGATCAGCGTGCGGTCGGCCGGCGCCGAATCGACCAAGCCGAGCTTGGACCGCATGCGGGCCTCGAACGCGTCCGGGAACACCGTCTTGTACGACTCCAGCGCGGCGACCGCGATCTCCTGGTCGCCTATCAGCGGCAGCAGCGCCTGCGCCAGGCAGAACAGGTTCCAGTACGCAACATTGGGTTGCTGGTTGTAGGCATAGCGGCCGGCGGTGTCGCTGTGGTTGCAGATGTGGCGCGGATCGAAGCCGTCGAGGAACTGGAAGGGCCCGTAGTCGATGGTGAGCCCGAGGATGCTCATGTTGTCCGTGTTCATCACGCCATGGCAGAAGCCGACCGCCTGCCATTGGGCGAGCAGCGCCGCGGTGCGCTCGCTCACCGCTTCAAGCAGGGCCGCATAGGCGTTGCCGTTGAAGCGTTCGGTCGTGCGGCAGGCGGGGTAGTAGCGGTCGATGACGTAGTCGGCCAGCGCGCGCAGTTCCTCGTCTCGTTGGTTGGCCGCGAAATGCTCGAAGTGGCCGAAGCGAATGAAGCTCGGCGACACGCGCGTCACGACGGCGGCGGTTTCGAGTTCCTCGCGGCGGATTCGCGCGTCCGAACCCGTCACGCACAGCGCGCGCGTCGTCGGGATGCCGAGCGCATGCATCGCTTCGCTGCAGAGGAATTCGCGGATGCTCGATCGCAGCACCGCGCGGCCGTCGCCCATGCGCGAGTAGGGCGTGCGCCCCGAGCCCTTGAGCTGCAGCTCGAAGCCGCGATCGGTTTCGCCCAGCATGATCGCGCGGCCGTCGCCCAGCTGGCCGGCCCAGACGCCGAACTGGTGGCCGCTGTACACGCTGGCGTAGGGGCGCGTACCGGCGACCGGCACATTGCCGGTGAAGGCAGCCAGTCCTTGGGCCGAACGCAGCCAGGCCTCGTCCAGTCCGAGTTCGCGCGCCAGCGCCGTGCTGCGGCCGACCCAGTAGGGCTCGGGCAGCGGGGTGGGGCGGAGTTCGGTGAAGAAGGCAGGGCCCAGTGCGGAAAAGCCCGGCGTCCAGTCGAGGCCCAGGTCGACGATGTCCGCCTCGTCTGCAAGCATGGTCATGTGCCGATTGTCCCGCAGGCGACTAAACCCCTGGCCGCAGGGGCCATGCGCACCATCGGCCTGGTGCGGCGCCGGCGTGCGCGGATCGCACTGCGGGTTTCTGTCATTGTGGGATCGGCCGAAGATTGAATGAATCGCGAACCAGGCGGACGCGAAGGTCTGCGAATTTTTCGAACGTTACTTGAAAGGAGCCTACAGATGCTGGGTTTGATGCAGGACCAACCGTTGCTGATCTCGTCGCTGATCGAGTTCGCCGAGCGCCACAACGGCGACGCCGAGATCGTCTCGCGGCGGGTCGAAGGCGACATCCATCGCAGCACCTGGCGCCGGATCGCGTCGCGCGCGCGACAGGTCGCCAACGCGCTGGACCTCGAGCAACTGCTTTTCTCAGATCGCATCGCCACGCTGGCCTGGAACGGCTACCGCCACCTGGAGCTCTATTACGGCGTGAGCGGCAGCGGGCGCGTGCTGCACACCATCAATCCGCGCCTGCATCCCGACCAGATCGCGTGGATCGCGAACCATGCCGAAGACCAGGCCCTGTGCTTCGATCTCACTTTCCTGCCGCTGATCCAGGCCGTGCACGCCAAGTGCCCCACCGTCAGAAAGTGGATTGCGCTGTGCGATGCCGACAAGCTTCCTGCCGACAGCGGCATTCCCAACCTGGTGAGCTACGAGGCCTGGGTCGAGCCCCACGCCGACACCTACGACTGGCCCAGCTTCGACGAGAACTCGGCCTCGAGCATGTGCTACACCAGCGGCACCACGGGCAACCCCAAGGCCGCACTCTTCAGTCATCGCTCGACCTTGCTGCATGCCTATGCGGCCGCGCTGCCGGACGTCATGAACCTGTCGGCGCGCGATTCGGTGCTGCCGGTGGTGCCGATGTTCCACGTCAACGCCTGGGGCATTCCGTACTCGGCCGCGCTGACCGGCGCCAAGCTGGTGTTCCCCGGCCCGGCGCTCGACGGCAAATCGGTCTTCGAGCTGATCGAATCCGAACGGGTCAGCTTTGCCGCTGGGGTGCCCACCGTCTGGCAGATGATGCTGGGCCACATGCAGGCCAACGAGCTCAGGTTCTCGACCCTGAAGCGCACCGTGATCGGCGGCTCGGCCTGCCCGCCGGCCATGATCAACGCCTTCCAGCAGCAGTACGGCGTCGAGGTGCTGCATGCCTGGGGCATGACCGAGATGTCGCCGCTGGGCACCTTGTGCACGCTGAAGAACAAGCACCTCACCCAGTCGCCCGAGCAGCAGACGGCCATCCGCATGAAGCAGGGCCGCGCCATCTTCGGCGTCGACATGAAGATCGTCGACGCCGACGGCCGTGATCTGCCCTGGGACGGCAAGACCTCGGGCGACCTGCTGGTCAAGGGGCCGTGGGTGGTGAAGGAGTATTTCAAGGGCGAGGGCGGCGACCCGCTGGTGCCCGACGCGCAGGGGCGCGGCTGGTTCCCCACCGGCGACGTGGCGACCATCGACGCCGACGGCTACCTGCAGATCACCGACCGCAGCAAGGACGTGATCAAGTCCGGCGGCGAATGGATCAGCTCGATCGACATCGAGAACATCGCGGTGGCACATCCGGCGGTCGCGATGGCGGCCTGCATCGGCGTGGCGCACCCGAAGTGGGACGAGCGTCCGATCGTCGCGGTGGTGAAGAAGCCCGGCGCCGAACTCTCGCGCGAGGACCTGCTGGCCTTCTACGTGGGCAAGACGGCCAAGTGGCAGATCCCGGACGACGTGGTCTTCCTCGAGGCGATCCCGATCGGCGCCACCGGCAAGATCCTCAAGACCCGTCTGCGCGAACAGTTGCGCGACTACAAGCTGCCGGACGCCTGAAACGCGGCCGGACGATGTTCAGAACGAAACGGAGACAAGACATGAAAGCTGCCATCAAGACCCTCGCCGCGTGCACCATGCTGCTGGGCGCCACCGCCTCCTTCGCCCAGAAGGGCGAGACGGTGAAGATCGCCTGGATCGATCCGCTGTCGGGCCTGATGGCCGCGGTCGGCACCAACCAGCTCAAGACCTTCCAACTGCTGGCCGAAGAGTTCAACCGGAAGAACCTGTCCGGCGTGAAGTTCGAGATCATTCCCATCGACAACAAGCTGAGCCCGCAGGAAACCACCAGCGCGCTGCGCTCGGCCATGGACCAGGGCGTGCGCTTCGTGGTGCAGGGCAACGGCTCGGGCGCGGCGCTGGCCATCATCGACGCGCTGGAAAAGCACAACGCGCGCAACCCCGGCAAGGAGCTGGTCTACCTGAACTACGCGGCGGTCGACCCCGATCTGACCAACAGCAAGTGCAGCTACTGGCACTTCCGGCTGGACGCCGACACCTCGATGAAGATGGAGGCGCTGACCACCTTCATGAAGGAGCAGCCCGAGATTAAGAAGGTCTACCTGCTCAACCAGAACTATGCGCACGGCGTGCAGGTCGCCAAGTTCGCTAAGGAGAACCTAAAGGTCAAGCGGCCCGATATCGAGATCGTCGGCGAAGACCTGCATCCGCTGGCCCAGGTGCGCGACTTCGCGCCCTACATCGCCAAGATCAAGCAGTCGGGCGCCGACACGGTGATCACCGGGAACTGGGGTTCGGACCTGGCGCTCCTGATCAAGTCGGCCAACGATTCCGGCCTGCTCAGCAGCGTCAAGCTCTACACCTACTACGCCTTCGGCAGCGGCGCGCCGACCGCCATGGGCGCCGGCGCGGCCGGCAAGGTCTACGTGGTCGGCTACGGCCACTACAACATGGGCGGCGTGATCCAGCCGCTGCAGGCGGAATACAAGAAGAAGTTCAACGACGACATGACGCAGACCTCGATCTACCACGCCTTCGCGCTGCTCGACAACGCCTTCGTCAAGACCAGGTCGACCGAGCCGGTCAAGGTGGCTGCCGCGCTCGAGGGCATGAAGATCAAGAGCTTCAACGGCGAGGTCGAGATGCGCAAGACCGACCACCAGCTGCAGCAGGGCCTCTTCATCACGCAATGGCAGAAGGCCGGCGGCAAATACCCCTACGACGCGGAGAACACCGGCTACACCATGGCGCCCGTGAAGTACTACGAGGCCTACGTCGCAAGCACGCCGACGAGCTGCCAGATGAAGCGGCCGTCGGGCGGCTAGAGGCCTGAATCCTACCGCCGGGTAGCACCACCGAAGTGCGCGCTGTCGCCTGAGTGATAGAAACGGGCCCGGCCGCGGATTTCTTACGGGCATTCCCTGACGGGCGTGCATGCAAAGGCTTGTAATCTCGTCCCGCATCGACAGCAGCATGACAGGAGACACAGAATGAAATTCGCTCTGAAATTCGCAACCGCAGCCATCCTCGCCGCCGCCGCCACCGGGGCCCTGGCCCAGAAGGGCGAAACGGTGAAGATCGCCTGGCTGGATCCGCTGTCGGGCCTGATGGCCGCGGTCGGCACCAACCAGCTCAAGACCTATCAGTTCCTGGCCGAGGAGTTCAACAAGAAGAACGCCGCCGGCGTCAAGTTCGAGCTCATCGCGATCGACAACAAGCTGAGCCCGCAGGAGACCACCAACGCGCTGCGCTCGGCCCAGGACCAGGGCGCTCGCTACGTGCTGCAGGGCAACGGCTCGGGCGCGGCGCTGGCGATCATCGACGCGCTGGAAAAGAACAACGCGCGCAATCCCGGCAAGGAAGTGCTTTACATCAACTACGCCGCGGTCGACCCCGATCTCACCAACAGCAAGTGCAGCTACTGGCACTTCCGGCTGGATGCCGACACCTCGATGAAGATGGAAGCGCTGACAACCTTCATGAAGGATCAGCCGGACGTCAAGAAGGTCTACCTGCTCAACCAGAACTACTCGCATGGCCAGCAGGTGGCCAAGTTCGCCAAGGAGAACCTGAAGGTCAAGCGGCCCGACGTGCAGATCGTTGGTGAAGACCTTCACCCGCTGGCGCAGGTGCGCGACTTCGCCCCCTACATCGCCAAGATCAAGGCCTCCGGCGCGGATACGGTGATCACCGGGAACTGGGGTTCCGACCTGGCGCTCCTGATCAAGTCGGCCAACGACGCGGGCTTGAACAACGTCAAGTTCTACACCTACTACGGCACGGTGAGCGGCACGCCCACCGCCATGGGTGCGGCCTCGGCCGGCAAGGTGTACCAGGTGGGCTACGGCCACTACAACATGGGCGGCGACATCCAGCGGCTGGCCGAGGAGTTCAACAAGAAGTTCAACGAGGACCTGTACACCTCGTCGGCCTACACGGCCTTCGTGATGCTGAGCGAGGCCTTCGTCAAGGCCAAGTCGACCGACCCGGTGAAGGTCGCCGCGGCGCTCGAGGGCATGCGCTTCAAGAGCTTCAACGGCGAGGTCGAGATGCGCAAGACCGACCACCAGCTGCAGCAGGGGCTGTTCATCGCCAAGTGGGAGAAGGCGGAAGGCAAGTTCAAGGTGGATGCGGAGAAGACCGGCTATACCTTCGTGCCGGTCAAGTACTACGAGTCGTACGTGGCGAGCACGCCGACCTCCTGCCAGATGAAGCGGCCCAGCCCCTGATGGCGTGAGCAGGCCCTAAACAGACCGGTCGAGGCCCGACTTCAACACTCGGGCCTTTTTCTTTTCCAACGCGAACCCCAAGGAACGATGAACGTCGAATTCTTCGTCATCTCGCTGCTCAACGGCGTCAGCTACGGGCTGCTGTTGTTCATGCTGAGTTCCGGCCTGACGCTGATCTTCAGCATGATGGGCGTGCTCAACTTCGCGCACACCAGCTTCTACATGCTGGGGGCCTACGTGGCCTATACCCTGTCCGGGATCATCGGCTTCTGGCCGGCGCTCTTCATCGCGCCGCTGCTGGTGGGCGTGCTCGGCGCCGGCTTCGAGCGCTACAGCCTGCGGCGCGTGCACAAGTTCGGCCATGTGCCCGAGCTGCTCGTGACCTTCGGCCTGTCCTACCTGATCCTCGAGCTGGTGCAGCTGGTCTGGGGCCGCTCGACCGTGCCCTACGGCCTGCCGACGCAGCTGCAGGGGCCGCTCTTCACGCTGTACGGCACGCAGTTCCCCAAGTCGCGTTCCTTCATCATGCTGGTGGCCTTGCTGATGCTGCTGTCGGTGTGGCTGTTGCTCACGCGCACGCGCATCGGGCTGGTGATCCAGGCGGCGCTCAAGCATCCCGAGATGGTCGAGGCGCTGGGCCACAACGTGCCGCGCGTCTTCATGCTGGTCTTCGGCGGCGGCGCGGCGCTGGCCGGGCTGGCCGGGGTGGTTGGCGGCAACACCTACGTGACCGAGCCGGCCATGGCCGCTTCGGTGGGCTCGATCATCTTCGTGGTGGTGGTGGTCGGCGGCATGGGCTCGCTGGCGGGCGCCTTCCTGGCCTCGCTGCTGATCGGCGTCCTCCAGACCTTCGCGGTCGCGATGGACCAGTCGCTGGCCACCGGCCTCCAGGCGGTCGGCGTCGCGGTGAGCGAACAGACCTTCGGCTACGAGCTGCTCAAGCTCACGATCTCGCAGGTGGCGCCGATCCTTCCGTACCTGCTTCTCGTCCTGATCCTGATCTTCAGGCCCAAGGGACTTCTCGGCACGCGGGAGGATTGAGATGAGCACTACACACAAAAGCCTCGAGCAGGTTCAGGTGCCGCCGGTGGCGCCGGCAGGCGCTGCAAAAACCACGCAGTACTACCGCTTCAAGCCCTGGAACATCGGGCGCTACCTGATCTGGTCGCTGTTCGCGATCGCGCTCATCGTCGCTCCGCTGGTCTTCAAGAGCAGCCTGGCGCTGACCATGCTTTCGCAGATGGGCTATCTCATCATCATCTGTCTCAGCTACAACATCCTGCTCGGCCAGGGCGGCATGCTGAGCTTCGGCCACGCGGTCTACACCGGACTCGGTTCCTTCATCGCGATCCATGCAATGAACCTGGCGGGCAAGGGCGGCTGGCCGATTCCGCTGGTGCTGATCCCCGTGGTCGGCGGCATCGCCGGCATGTTCTTCGCGATCCTGTTCGGCTTCGTCACGACCAAGAAATCCGGCACCACCTTCGCGATGATCACGCTCGGCATCGGCGAGCTGGTGGCCTCCATGGCGCTGATGTTCCCGGGCTTCTTCGGCGGCGAGGGCGGCGTCACCACCGACCGCGTTTACGGGCGGCCCTTCTTCGGCGCAACCTTCGGGCCGCAGATCCAGGTCTACTACCTGATCGCCGTCTACTGCTTCGTCTGCACCGGGCTGATGTATGCCTTCACCGGCACGCCGCTCGGGCGCATCCTGAACGCGGTGCGCGACAACCCCGAGCGCGTGGAGTTCATCGGTTACAACACGCAGCGCGTGCGCTACTTCGCCTTCATCATCGCGGGCTTCTTCGCCGGCGTCGGCGGCGGGCTGGCGGCGATCAACTTCGAGATCGTCAACGCGGCCGACAGCCTGAACGCGATCCGCTCCGGCGGCTACCTGCTGTTCACCTTCCTCGGCGGCGCGGTGTTCTTCTTCGGGCCGATCATCGGCGCGGTGCTGCTGGTGTTTGCCTCCGTGCTGCTGTCCGAACTGTCCAAGGCCTGGCAGCTCTATTTCGGCCTGGTGTTCGTCTTCATGGTGATGTTCGCGCCGGGCGGCATCGCCAGCCTGGTCATGATGAACCTGCGGGTCGCAAAGTTCGGCAAGTTCAACCGCTTCTGGGGCCTCTACGGCGGGCTGTTGCTCGCGGCCGTTCCGGTGGTGGTCGGAGCCGCCGCCCTGATCGAGATGATCTATCACATCCAGCTCAATTCGGCGCTCGGGCCGACACTCAACTTCTTCGGCGTGGCGCTCGACACCTCGGGCTTCAGCAGTTGGTTCGGCGCGGTCGTGATCCTCGCCGCCGGCCTCGGCATCCTGGAGGTGGTGCGGCGCCGCTTCGTACGCGTCTGGGGGCATGCGCAGGAAGAGATCGAAGCCGAGATCAAGCGGAGGGAGCTGGCATGAGCGCCGCGCAGAACCGCTTCAAGCAAGCTCGCGCCCCCTGGGGGGGCAGCGATGACACGGCAGTGCAGAGCGTGGGGGCCCTATGACCCACGCGCTTGAACTGAAGTCGCTGCGCAAGAACTTCGGCAAGACCGAGATCATCCGCGGCGTCGATCTGGCGGTGGAAGCCGGCGACCGCATCGCCATCATCGGGCCGAACGGCGCCGGCAAGTCCACGCTCTTCAACCTCATCAGCGGACGGCTCGAACCCACCAGCGGCGAAGTGCTGCTCAACGGTCAGCGCATCGATGGCAAGAAGCCCTACGAGATCAACCGGCTGGGCCTCTCGCGCAGCTTCCAGATCACCAACATCTTCCCCAAGCTCAGCGTGTTCGAGAACCTGCGCTGCGGCGTGCTGTGGAGCCTCGGCTACCGCTACACCTTCCTGCGCTTCCTCTCGAATCTCGACGACGCCAACGAGCGTGCCGAGCAGCTGCTGCGCCAGGTGGGCCTCGAAAGAAAGCGCGACGTGCATGCGGTGAACCTCACCTATGCCGAACAGCGCGCGCTGGAGATCGGCGTCACCATCGCCGGCGGCGCCAGCGTGATCCTGCTCGACGAGCCCACGGCCGGCATGAGCAAGACCGAAACCGCGCACTTCATTGCGCTGATCAAGCAGGTGACCGTCGGCAAGACCCTGCTCACCGTGGAGCACGACATGGGCGTGGTATTCGGCCTGGCCGACAAGATCGCGGTGGTGGTGTACGGCGAAGTCATCGCCTTCGACACGCCCGCGGCAGTGCGCGCCAATGCGCGCGTGCAGGAGGCCTACCTGGGTTCCACGGTGGCCGATGCGCAGAGCGGAGGACACTGAAGAGATGCTCAAGCTCCAGGACATCCACGCCTATTACGGCAAGAGCCATGTATTGCATGGCGTTTCATTCAGCGTGGGGCCCGGCGAGATCGTGGCCCTTCTGGGCCGCAACGGCTCGGGCCGCTCGACCACGGCCAAGGCCATCATGGGCCTGGTGCATGCCGAAGGCGGCCTGCACTGGAAGGAAGAAGACATCCTGCGCCGCAAGGCCTACGAGATCGCGCACATGGGCATCGGCTACGTGCCTGAGAACCGCGACATCTTCCCCAAGCTCACGGTGCACCAGAACCTGCTGCTCGGGCAGAAGGGCAAGGGCCGCGGCAGCCGCTGGCAGTTCGACGACATGTATGGCATGTTCCCGCGCCTCAAGGAGCGCCAGCACACGGAGGCCGGCGTGCTCTCGGGCGGCGAGCAGCAGATGCTCACGCTGTGCCGCACGCTGATGGGCGACCCCGACCTGATCATCATCGACGAACCCACCGAGGGCCTGGCGCCCAAGATCGTCGAGCTGGTGGGACAGTACCTGCGCACGCTCAAGGACAAGGGCATCTCGGTGCTGCTGATCGAGCAGAAGCTGACGATCGCGATGCAGATCTCCGACCGCGCGCTGGTCATGGGCCACGGCAGCATCGTGTTCGACGGTACGCCGGACAGTCTGCGTGCCGATGCGTCCACCCGCAAGGAGTGGCTGGAGGTTTGAGCGCCTCCGGCCGCGGCGCCGCCGGGCCGCCCCAAGGCGGCCGCGCCTCCCCCTCGGCGGGTGGCGTAGCACACGCAGTGGCAAGCCGGGGGGCAGACGTTGTCCCGGCAGCGACTGACGCCCGGTTGCGGGGTCACGCGAAACGCCTAGAATTTCAAACAAAAAAGAACACTCGTGCTTTTTGGCGCGAGGCCCCTTTTTCGATCCTCTCCCATCCCAAAGGAACGCAGCATGACGGCTGAATACAAAGTGCTCGGCGACGTCGCCGTGATCACCCTGACCAATCCCCCGGTCAATGGCCTCGGTTTCTCGACGCGCATCGGCATTACCGACGGGCTCTCGAAGGCGCTGGACGACGCGGCCGTCAAGGCGATCGTGATCACCGGCGCGGGCAAGGCCTTCTCAGGCGGCGCCGACATCAAGGAGTTCGGCACGCCCAAGGCGCTGCAGGAGCCCAATCTGCTGAGCGTAATCCTCGCGCTCGAGGCATCGACGAAGCCGATCGTCGCGGCCATCCATTCGGTCTGCATGGGCGGCGGCCTCGAGCTGGCCCTGGGCTGCCATTACCGCGTGGCCGCGCCCGGCACCAGCGTCGCGCTGCCCGAGGTCAAGCTGGGCCTGCTGCCCGGCGCCGGCGGCACGCAGCGCCTGCCGCGCGTGCTGGGCGTGGAGACCGCCCTCAACATGATCGTGAGCGGCGAGGCCGTCAAGAGCGAGCTGCTCGCTTCGCTGCCCGGCCAGAAGCTGTTCGACAAGCTGGCCGCTTCGCCGGAATCGCTGTTCGAGGAAGCGGTCGAGTTCGCGAAGTCGGTGGCCGGCAAGAGCGGCGAGCTGCCGCTGGTGCGCAAGCTGCCGTGCAAGCATCCGCAGGGCGATGCCTACTTCCAGTTCGCGCGCAACATGGTCGGCGGCATGTCGAAGAACTACCCGGCGCCGCTCAAGTGCGTGGATGCGGTGCAGGCTGCCACGCAGATGAAGTTCGACGACGGCATGGCCGAGGAGCGGCGCCTCTTCACCGCGCTGATGTTCACGCCCGAATCGATGGCGCTGCGCCACCTGTTCATGGCCGAACGCGCGGCTTCGCGCATTCCCGACGTGCCGGAAGACACGCCGCAGCGGAGCATCAAGTCGGTCGGCGTCATCGGCGCCGGCACCATGGGCGGCGGCATCTCGATGAATTTCCTGAACGCGGGCATCCCGGTCAAGATCCTCGAGATGAAGCAGGAGGCGCTCGACCGCGGCATCGCCACCATCCGCAAGAACTACGAAGCGCAGGTCAAGAAGGGCAAGCTCAAGGCCGAGAAGTACGAAGAGCGCATGGCGCTGCTGTCCACCACGCTCGACTACAACGACCTGAAGGACGCCGACCTGATCATCGAGGCCGTGTTCGAGGAACTCGGCGTCAAGGAGAAGGTGTTCAAGGAACTGGACCGCGTCGCCAAGGCCGGCGCCATCCTGGCTTCCAATACGTCGACGCTGGACGTCGACAAGATCGCCGCCTTCACCAAGCGCCCGCAGGACGTGGTCGGCATGCACTTCTTCAGCCCGGCCAACGTGATGAAGCTGCTCGAGGTGGTGCGCGGCAAGGAAACGGCCAAGGACGTGCTGGCCACCGTGATGGCGATCGCCAAGAAGATCAAGAAGACGGCCGTGGTCTCCGGCGTGTGCGACGGCTTCATCGGCAACCGCATGATCGAACAGTACTCGCGCCAGGCCGGCTTCCTGCTGGACGAAGGCGCGACGCCGCAGCAGGTCGACCGCGCCATCGAGAAGTTCGGCTTCGCCATGGGCCCGTTCCGCATGGGCGACCTGGCCGGCAACGACATCGGCTGGGCGATCCGCAAGCGTCGCGCGACCGAGCGCGCCGACATGAAGTACAGCAAGACGGCCGACAAGCTCTGCGAGCTGGGCCGCTTCGGCCAGAAGACCGGGGCAGGGTGGTACGACTACCAGGCCGGCAAGCGCGATGCGATCCCGAGCCAGGTCGTGCTCGACCTGATCGAAAAGCACCGCAAGGACGAGGGCATCGCGCCGCGCAAGATCTCCGACGAGGAGATCGTGCAGCGCCTGGTCTACGCGCTGGTGAACGAAGGCGCGCACATCCTCGAGGACGGCATCGCCTCCAAGTCGGGCGACATCGACATGGTCTACCTCACCGGCTACGGCTTCCCGATCTGGCGCGGCGGCCCGATGCACTACGCCAACCAGGTCGGCCTCTACAACGTGGCCGAGGCGATGAAGCGCTTTGCCAAGAACCCGCGCGACGACGCGAGCTTCTGGCAGCCCGCGCCGCTGATCCAGAAGCTGGTGGCCGAAGGCAAGCAGTTGAGCTGAAGCGACAGCGAGGACCGGCTGTGATCAAAAGGGTGTTGCTCGGGCTGCTGCTGGCGCTGCTAGTGCTGGCGGTGGTGATCGCGGGCAACACCTGGCGCACGCCCTCGCGGCAGTTGCAGGTGCCGGCGGTCCAGAAGGCCGCGGTCGATGCCAAGGCGGTGGCCGAGCGGCTCTCGGGTGCGATCCCGATCCGTACCGTGTCGAGCTTCGAAGGTGGGCAGCAGAACGGCGAGGAGTTCAAGAAGCTCCACGCCTACCTGGCGCAGAAGTTTCCCAAGCTGCATGCGACACTGAAGAAGGAAGTCGTCGGCGACCACGCGCTGCTCTATACCTGGACCGGCAGCGACCCTTCTGCCAAGCCGGTCGCGCTGATGGCGCACCAGGACGTGGTGCCGATCGCCTCCGGCACCGAGAAGGCCTGGGAGGTCGACCCCTTCAGCGGCCAGATCAAGGACGGCTTCGTCTGGGGCCGCGGCACCTGGGACAACAAGGGCAACCTGCTGGCGCAGATGGAAGCCATCGAGATGCTCGTGGCCAGCGGTTTCCAGCCGCGGCAGACGGTGTACCTGGTCGCGGGCGACGACGAGGAGGTCAGCGGCCTGCGCGGCGCCAAGCCGATCGCGGAACTGCTGAAGTCGCGCGGCGTCCGGCTCGAATGGGTGCTCGACGAAGGCTTGCTGGTCACCGAAGGCGTGCTCGCCGGCCTCGACAAGCCGGCCGCCCTGATCGGCCTGGCCGAGAAGGGCTACGGCACCTTCTTCCTCTCGCTCGACACGCCGCCGGGCCACTCCTCGATGCCGCCGTCCAGCACGGCCATCGGCAGCATGAGCGCGGCGCTGGCGAGGCTCGAGGCCAACCCGATGCCGGCCGCGATCGGCGGCGTGGCGGGCGAAATGTTCGCGACGCTCGCGCCCGAGATGAGTGGCTTCGGCCGCGTGGCGCTCTCCAACCTCTGGCTCTTCGGTCCGGTGGTGCAGGGCCAGCTCGAGAAAGGCGTGAGCAGCAATGCGATGCTGCGCACCACCACCGCGCTGACCATCGTGCGCGCCGGCAACAAGGACAACGTGCTGCCGGGCCGCGCCGAGGCGGCCGTCAATTTCCGCGTGCTGCCGGGCGACACGCTGGCCTCGGTGGAGGCGCATATCCGCAAGACCGTCGCGAACGATGCGATCACGATCAAGCAGTATCCCGGCAACTCGGAACCCTCGCCGGTGTCGCCGATCGAGAGCACGGGCTATCGCACGATCGCGCAATCGGTGCGCCAGACCTTCCCCGATGCCATCGTCGCGCCGGGCCTCATGATCGCCGCCACCGACTCGCGCCACTTCGCGATCGTGAGCGGTGCGATCTACCGCTTCTCCCCGGTGCGCGCGCGCTCCGAGGACCTGCCGCGCTTCCACGGCACCAACGAGCGCATCTCGATCGCCAACTACGTCGAGATGATCCAGTTCTATCACCAGCTGCTGCGCAACACCGTGCAGCAGCCCCAGTAAGCATCACCTCTCTTTTTCAAAGGACCTCACCATGACCAGCGCCGTCATCGTCTCCACCGCCCGCACGCCGCTCGCCAAGAGCTGGAAGGGCGCCTTCAACATGACGCACGGCGCCACGCTCGGCGGCCATGCGGTGCAGCACGCGGTGGCGCGCGCCGGCATCGACGCCGCCGAGGTCGACGACGTGATCATGGGCTGCGCCAATCCCGAGGGCGCGACCGGCGCGAACATCGCGCGCCAGATCGCGCTGCGCGCCGGCCTGCCGATCACCACCGCCGGCATGACCATCAACCGCTTCTGTTCCTCCGGCCTGCAGACCATCGCGACCGCGGCGCAGCGCATCATCGCGGGCGAGGGCGAGGTCTACGTGGCCGGCGGCGTCGAGAGCATCTCCTGCGTGCAGAACGAGATGAACAAGCACATGCTGGCCGATCCCTGGCTGGTGAAGCACAAGCCCGAGATCTACTGGAACATGCTGCAGACGGCCGAGCAGGTCGCCAAGCGCTACGACATCGGCCGCGACGCGATGGACGAGTACGGTGCCGCCAGCCAGCAGAAGGCCACCGCCGCGCTCGAGGCCGGCCTCTTCAAGGCCGAGATCGCGCCGATCACCGTACTGGCCGGGGTGGCCGACCCGGTGATGGGCTTGCGCACCAAGGAAGTCACGGTCGAGAACGACGAAGGCATCCGCCCGGGCACGACCAAGGAAGGCATCAGCGGCATCCGACCGGCCATGCCCGGCGGCCTGATATCGGCCGGCAACGCCAGCCAGTTCTCCGACGGCGGCGGCGCCTGCGTGGTGGTCGACGAGAAGTACGCGGAGAAGAAGGGCCTGAAGCCGCTCGGCCGCTTCCTCGGCTTCGCGGTCGCGGGCTGCGAGCCCGACGAGATGGGCATCGGCCCGGTGTTCGCGATCCCGAAGGTGCTGAAGCGCCTGGGCCTCAAGGTCGGCGACATCGACCTCTGGGAGCTCAACGAGGCCTTCGCGGTGCAGGTGATCTACTGCCGCGACAAGCTCGGCATCCCGGGCGACCGCCTGAACGTGAACGGCGGCGCCATCGCCGTCGGCCACCCCTACGGCGTGAGCGGCCAGCGCCTGACCGGCCACGCGCTGATCGAAGGCAAGCGCCGCGGCGCCAAGAAGGTGGTCGTGACGATGTGCATCGGCGGCGGCATGGGCGCGGCGGGCGTGTTCGAAGTTCTGTAATGACGCCACCCCGTCAAGGGTGACCAGCCTCAACCTCAGGAATCGATCATGAGCCTTCGTCCCACCCTCGACTTCCTGCTCTACGACTGGCTCCACGCCGAGTCGCTCAACGAGCGCGAGCGCTTTGCCGACCACTCGCGCGAGACCTTCGATGCGGTGCTGGACACCTGCGAGCGCATCGCGCGCGAGAAGTACGCGCCGCACAACCGCACCGTCGACACCCAGGAGCCGCACTTCGACGGCGAGAAGGTGATCCTGCCGCAGGCCACGCACGACGCGCACAAGGCCTTCGTCGAATCGGGCATGCTCTCCGCCGCGCAGGACTACGAGATCGGCGGCATGCAGCTGCCGTACACGCTGCAGGCAGCGGCCAACAGCTTCTTCGCGATGGCCTCGGTCAGCATCGGCGCCAACATGCTGACGAGCGGCAATGCCAACCTGCTGATGGTGCACGGCACGCCCATGCAGCAGTCGGTGTTCGCGGCGAACGAGTTCGCGGGCCGCTGGTCCGGCACCATGTGCCTGTCGGAGCCGCAGGCCGGCTCCAGCCTCAGCGACGTGGCGACGCGCGCTGTGCCCGACGGCGCCGATTTCGCGGCCGATCCGCTCGGACCCCGCTACCGGCTCTTCGGCAACAAGATGTGGATCTCGGCCGGCGACCACGAGCTGACCGAGAACATCGTGCACATCGTGCTGGCCAAGATCCCTGACGAGAACGGCAAGCTCGTTCCGGGCACGCGCGGCATTTCGCTGTTCATCGTGCCGAAGAAGATGGTCGACACCGAAGGGCAGCTCACCGGCGAGCGCAACGATGTCGCGCTTGCAGGCCTCAACCACAAGCTCGGCTGGCGCGGCACCACCAATACGCTGCTGAACTTCGGCGAGGGCAAGTTTCCGGTCGGCGGCAAGGCGGGCGCGGTGGGTTACCTCGTCGGCCAGCCCGGCAAGGGCCTGCACTGCATGTTCCACATGATGAACGAGGCGCGCATCGGCGTCGGCACCGCCGCGACCATGTTGGGCATGGCCGGCTACCACGCATCGCTCGACTACGCGAAGAACCGGCCGCAGGGCCGGCCCGCGGGCCCCGCCGGCAAGGACGCCGCCAGGCCGCAGGTGCGCATCATCGAGCACGCCGACGTGCGCCGCATGCTGCTCGCGCAGAAAGCGTACTGCGAAGGCGCGCTGGCGCTGGAGCTCTATTGCGCACGCCTGGTCGACGAGCAGAAGACCGGTGATGCGCAGGCTGCGGACGACGCGCGCCTGCTGCTGGAAGTCCTCACGCCGATCGCCAAAAGCTGGCCCAGCGAATGGTGCCTGGAGGCCAACTCGCTCGCGATCCAGGTGCACGGCGGCTACGGCTACACGCGCGACTTTCCGGTCGAGCAGTACTGGCGCGACAACCGCCTGAACATGATCCATGAAGGCACGCACGGCATCCAGGCGGCCGACCTGCTGGGCCGCAAGGTGCTGATGGAAGACGGCCGCGGCATGCAGCTCCTGGCCGCACGCATCACCGACACCATCGCGCGCGCGGCCCGCATGCCCTCGCTGGCCACGCATGCCAAGGCGCTGGCCGAAGCGCTGCAGCGCATCGGCAGCGCGACCAAGGCGGCCTGGGCCACCGGCAATCCGCAGGAGGCGCTGGCCAATGCCGTGCCCTACATGCAGGCCTTCGGCCACACGGTGCTGGCCTGGATCTGGCTCGACGTGGCGCAGCATGCGCTCGAACGCGATGCGTCGAAGGTGCTTCCGGCCACTGCCGGGCGCATCGGCGCGACCGACTATTTCTTCCACTACGAACTGCCGAAGATCGGCGCCTGGCTCCAGGTGGTCGAACGCCGCGATCCGACTTGCACTGCATTGCCCGAGGAGGCTTTCTGATGGCCGTCAAACCCCACGCCACGCTCGAGAAATGGATCTGGATCCTGATCTACGGCGGTCTTTTCCTGCTGATCCTGGGCATCGCGACCGGGCGCGCGGACGAGACCATCGGCTGGATCATGGCCGTGCCCGGCGTGGTGGTGGCCATCGTCGGCGTGGTCCTCATCTACGTTCGCTCTCGAATGAAAGACTCGCCATGATCAAGCACATCGTGATGTGGAAGCTCAAGGACCCGGCCAAGGCCGCGCTGTTCAAGGAGAAGCTCGATAGCTGCCGCGGCCTGGTGCCCGGCATGCGCGCGTTCGAGGTCGCGGTGCGCACGCCCGATCTGGAAGCCAACTGCGACGTCGTGCTGTGCTCGGCCTTCGACGACAAGGCCGCGCTGCAGGCCTACCTGGAGCACCCGCAGCACGTCGAAGTCTCGGCGCTGCTTGGCAGCCTGCGCGAGGCCCGCAGCGTGCTCGACTACGAAACCCCCTGAACTCCCGGAGACATCATGACCGCACGCAGCATCCAGAAACTCTTCGACCTCAGCGGCAAGACCGCACTCGTCACCGGCGGCTCGCGCGGCCTCGGCCTGCAGATGGCGCATGCGCTCGGCGAGGCCGGCGCCAAGATCATGCTGAGCTCGCGCAAGGCCGACGACCTCGAGCAGGCCGCGGCCGAGCTGCAGGCAGCCGGCATCGACGCGCGCTGGATCGCGGCCGACTGCTCGAAGGAAGAAGACACGCGCCGCCTGGCCGACGAAACGCTGGAACGCATGGGCGCGGTCGACATCCTGGTCAACAACGCGGGCGCGAGCTGGGGCGCACCGGCGGAAGACCATCCGGTCGAAGCCTGGGACAAGGTCATGAACCTCAACGTACGCGGCTACTTCATCCTGGCGCAGCAGGTTGCGCGCGGCTACATGATCCCGAAGAAGAGCGGCCGCATCATCAACATCGCCTCCATCGCGGGCCTGAACGGCAATCCGCCCGAGATGCAGACCCTGGCCTACAACACCTCGAAGAGCGCAGTGATCGGCTTCACCCATACGCTGGCGGCCGAATGGGGCAAGTACAACATCAACGTCAACGCGATCTGCCCGGGCTTCTTCATGACCAAGATGGCCGCCGGGCTCATCAATTCCATCGGCGAGGAGAAGATGGCCTCGCATGCGCCGCTCGGCAGGCTTGGCGACGAAGAAGACCTGAAGGGCATCACGCTGCTGTACGCGAGCGACGCCGGCAAGCACATCACCGGCCAGTGGCTGGCGATCGACGGCGGCGTGAGCGTCGTGCTCGGAGCTTGAGGTGGACGACATCAACGTCCGCTCCTACACGAGCCAGATCCCGTTCGCGAAGCATCTGGGCTTCGAGCTCACGAAGTTCGAGGGCGGCGAATCCGAGATCCGCTACACGGCCAAGCCCGAGCATCTCAACACCTTCGACGTGACCCACGGCGGCGCCTGCATGACGCTGCTCGACATCACCATGGCGGCCGCCGCGCGCAGCGAGACGCCCGAGATGGGCGTGGTCACGATCGAGATGAAGACCAGCTTCATGCAGCCTTCGGTCGGCCCGCTGCATGCGCGCGGCAAGCTGCTGCACCGAACCGCGACGATGGCCTTCGTCGAAGCGAAGATCTTCGACGAGCAGGAGCGCGTCTGCGCCCACGCCACCGGCACCTTCAAGTACGTCAAGCGGCGCCTGCCCACCGGCCCCGGCAGCGCCAACGCGATGCGTCCGCCTTCCACAGATTAGGAGAACTTTCATGCCCACCAACAGACAGCAGCTGCTCGACAACCGCCCCGATGGCGAAGCCGTCGCTTCCAACTTCAAGCTGGCGAGCACCGAGACGCCGCCGCTGAAGGACAACGAAGTACTGGTGCGCCACCACTACATGAGCCTGGACCCCTACATGCGCGGCCGCATGAACGATGCCAAGAGCTACGCCCAGCCGCAGCCGCTGGGCCAGGTGATGCAGGGCGGCACCGCCGGCGAAGTGGTCGAGAGCAAGCACCCCAAGTACGCCGTCGGCGACAAGGTCGTCGGCTTCGGCGGCTGGCAGGAATACAGCGTGGTCGATGCCGCACAGCCCGGCGCCTTGAGAAAGGTCGACACCACGCACGTGCCGCTCTCGTACTACCTTGGCGCGGTCGGCATGCCCGGCGTGACGGCTTGGTACGGCCTGGTGAAGATCATCAATCCCAAGGCCGGCGAGACGATGGTCGTCACGGCCGCGAGCGGCGCGGTCGGCAGTGCCTTCGGCGCGCTGGCCAAGGCTCGCGGCTGCCGCGTGGTCGGCATCGCGGGCGGCGCGGACAAGTGCAAGTACGTGACCGACGAACTGGGCTTCGACGCCTGCATCGACTACCGGCAGCATCCCGACGTCAAGAGCATGAGCGCGGCGCTCAAGGAAGCCTGCCCGAAGGGCATCGACGGCTACTTCGAGAACGTCGGCGGCTACATCTTCGACGCGGTGCTGCTGCGCGCCAATGCCTTCGCGCGCGTCGCGCTCTGCGGCATGATCGCCGGCTACGACGGCCAGCCGCTGCCGCTGGCCAATCCGGCGCTGTTCCTCATCAACCGGATGAAGCTCGAAGGCTTCATCGTCAGCGAGCACATGGAAGTCTGGCCCGAGGCACTGGCGGAGCTGGGCCAGCTGGTTGCTACCGGGAAGCTCAGGCCGCGCGAGTCGATCGCGCAGGGCATCGAGTCGGCGCCCGAGGCCTTTCTCGGTTTGCTCAAAGGCAAGAACTTCGGCAAGCAACTGGTGAAGCTGATCTAGGCAAAACGCGCGGAGGCCGGCGATGGACATCACGACGCACGAGGTCTTCAACCAGCCGGTCCCGCTGGCCGGCTACAACCTGTTCGAAACCAACCGGCCGCTGCGTGACGCGCTGAAGTTCAATGCGCCGCAGCTGCAGCTTGCGCCGCTGGCGCATCTGGGCGGCGTGGTCGGTTCGGTCGAGATGCAGACCCACGCGCGGCTCGCCAACACGAACCCGCCGGTGCTGCACACGCACGACCGCTTCGGCCGGCGCATCGACGAGGTGGAGTTTCATCCGAGCTATCACGCCTTGATGAAGGAGGCGGTGGGCGCGGGCCTGCACGGCACGCCATGGACTGGCGAGTCGGCCTCGCCGCATGTCCAGCGCGCCGCCGGCTTCATGCTCTTCACCGAGCTCGAGCCCTCGATCCTGTGCCCGATCTCGATGAGCTACGCCGTGACGCCCGCGCTGCGCGGCAACGCTGCCATTCATGCCGACTGGGGGCCGAAGCTCGCGAGCCACTGGTACGACCCGGTGCTCAAGTCCGCGCTCGACAAGCCCGGCGTGACTATGGGCATGGGCATGACCGAGAAGCAGGGCGGCTCGGACGTGCGCGCCAACACCACGCGGGCGGTTCGCGTCGCCGGCGATGATTGGGGCGAGCGCTACGAGATCACGGGCCACAAGTGGTTCTTCTCGGCACCGATGTGCGATGCCTTCCTGGTGCTCGCGCAGGCACCGGCCGGGCTCTCGTGCTTCTTCATGCCGCGCGTGCTGCCCGACTGGATGGGCGAAGACGTGCGCAACGGCATCCGCATCCAGCGCCTGAAGGACAAGCTCGGCAACAAGGCGAATGCCAGTTCGGAGGTCGAATTCCACGGCGCGAGCGCCTGGCTGGTCGGCGAAGAAGGCCGTGGCATTCCGCAGATCCTCGAGATGGGCACGATGACGCGGCTCGACTGCGCGCTCGGCACCAGCGGCCTGATGCGCCAGGCCTTGAGCCTCGCCCTGCATCACACGGCGCAGCGCCAGGCCTTCGGCAAGCCGCTCATCGAACAGCCGCTGATGAAGAACGTGCTGGCCGACCTCGCGCTCGAAAGCGAAGCCGCCACCGCGCTCGCCATCCGCCTCGCGCGCGCCTTCGATCGCCAGCAGGACGAGCACGAGGGCCTGATGGCGCGCCTGCTCACGCCGGTGGCCAAGTTCTGGATCTGCAAGCGCGGCAGCCACTTCGCGCAGGAGGCGATGGAATGCCTCGGCGGCAACGGCTACGTGGAGGAGGGCGGCGAGGGCGTGATGGCGCGCGTCTACCGCGAGATGCCGCTCAACTCGATCTGGGAAGGCGCCGGCAACATCATGGCGCTCGACCTGCTGCGCGGACTGCGCAAGGGCGATGCGGTCGCGGCGCTGGCGCACGAGCTCGCGCCGGCGCGCGGCGTCGATGCGGCACTCGACCGGCTGGCCGATGCGCTGCCGGCGCGCATCGAGGCCATGGCCACCGAAGCCGAAGCGCGCCGCCTGGCGCAGGACGTGGCGCTCGCGGTGCAGGGTGCGCTGCTCGTGCAGAGCGCGCCGCAGGCGGTGGCCGGTGCCTTCTGCGCCTCGCGCCTGGGCGGTGACTGGGGCCATGCCTTCGGCACGCTCGGTGCCGGCACCGATTTCGATTCCATCATCGTCCGCGCGCGGCCCCAATGACGCGGACATCCGAAGGACCCTCATGGCAGACCTGATCCTCCATCACTACGCGACCTCGCCCTTCTCCGAGAAGCTGCGCCTGATCCTCGGCTACAAGAAGCTCACGTGGAAGTCGGTGATCATTCCGCAGATCCTGCCCAAGCCGGACCTGATCGCACTCACGGGCGGCTACCGCAAGACGCCGGTGCTGCAGATCGGTGCCGACATCTACTGCGACACGGCGCTGATCTGCGACGTGCTCGAGCACATCTCGCCGCTGCCCTCGATCTATCCCGAGCCCGGCAAGGGCCTGGAGCGCGTCGTGGCCCAATGGGGCGAGACCTCGCTCTTCTGGGCCTCGATGGCCTACAGCTTCAGCGGCAAGGGCGCGGCCGACCTGTTCGGCAAGGCGCCGCCCGAACTGGCCAAGGCCTTCGGCGAGGACCGCAAGGCCATGAGCGTCAACATGGTGCGGCATCGCCCGGGCGATGCCGCGGCGGCCTACAAGTCCTACCTCCGGCGCCTGTCCGACATGCTGGACGACACCGACTACCTGCTCGGCGCCTACCCGACCGTGGCCGATTTCGCCTGCTACCACCCGCTGTGGTTCACGCGCAAGCGCACGCCCTCGATGGCGGGCATCCTGCAGTTCACGCCGGCGGTGGGCGACTGGATGGACCGCATGGCCGCGATCGGCCATGGCACGATGGAGACCTTCGATGCCGCGCAGGCCATTGCGGTCGCGGCTGCTTCGACGCCGCACACGCTCTTGTCCGACAGCACCTTCCAGGACGAGCACGGCATTCCGCTCGGCACCCGCGTCACAGTCGCGGGCGAGAGCTTCGGACCCGAGCCCACCGAAGGCGAACTCATCGCCGCCACCCGCACCCACTACACGCTGCGCCGCACCGACCCACGTGCCGGGACCGTGCACGTGCACTTCCCGCGCGTCGGCTACGCGCTGCGCAAGGTCGAAGGCTGACGGGCACCTTCGCGACTGCGCCGTGCAGCTTTCCGTATTTCAATAGCGTCTCCCTCAAGAGACGAAAAGGACACGGGCAATGATTCAGGATTTCAAGGGCACCACCGCCGTTCTCACCGGCGCCGGCTCCGGCTTCGGTCTCGAATGCGCGCACATCGGCGCGGCGCGCGGCATGAATCTCGTGCTGGTCGACGTGCAGCAGGACGCGCTCGACAAGGTGCAGGCCGAGATGGAAGCCGCCGGTGCCCAGGTGCTGGCGCGCAAGGTCGACGTCGCCGATGCGCAGCAGATGGAGCAGCTCGCCAAGGACGTGCAACAGCGCTTCGGCGCGCCGCACTTCGTCTTCAACAACGCGGGCGTGGGGGCAGGCGGCCTGGTGTGGGAGAACACCGTCGCCGACTGGGAATGGGTGCTCGGCGTCGATCTCTGGGGCGTGATCCACGGCGTGCGCCTGTTCACGCCGATGATGCTGCAAGCCGCCGCCAGGGACCCATCGTACCGCGGCCACATCGTCAACACCGCCAGCATGGCCGGCCTGCTGGCGCCGCCCAACATGGGCGTCTACAACGCGGCCAAGGCGGCCGTGGTGAGCCTCACCGAAACGCTCTATCAAGACCTGAAGCTCATCACCGACCAGATCGGCGCCAGCCTTCTGTGCCCTTACTTCGTGCCGACCGGCATCACCAGCAGCGAGCGCAATCGGCCCGGCGCGCTTGCCGCCGGCGAACTCACCAGGAGCCAGCTGATCGGCCAGGCGATGAGCAACAAGGCCGTCAGCAGCGGCAAGGTGACGGCGGCCGAAGTGGCGCAGATGGTGTTCGATGCCATCAGCGCCAACCAGTTCTACGTGTTCAGCCATCCGAAGGCGCTGGGCAATGTGAAGAGCCGCATGGAAAGCATCGTGTCGATCTCGAATCCGGCCGATCCCTTCCTGGAGCGGCCGGAGATCGGCGCCAGGCTGCGCGAGCAGCTGCGCGCGGGCTGAAGGCGCCCGCTCAGCCCTGCGCCCCTTCCTCGATCGCGTCGACGCGGTCGGGATAGAAGGCGAGGTGGTCCTTGATCTGCTCGACCGACGCGTAGGGCTGCTCGTAGGTCCACACGGCGTTCGCGCCTTTTTCGCCGGCCGAGGGAATGCTGTAGTACGCGCAGTCGCCCTTGAAGGGGCAGTAGGTGGCATGGTCGGTGCGCGCGAGCAGCGACATGTCCACGTCCTTGCGCGGGATGTACTGCACGGCGGGGTAGCTCGCTTCGCGCAGCGTCAAGGCTGCGCGCGTGTCGGCGATGACGCGGCCTGCGGCCTTCACGACCACGCGCGCGGGGTTCGCGGCAATGGTGATCGGATGGTCCGGGCCGGGAATTCTCACGGGTCTTTCCTGCATGGGTCTGTCCTTGGTTGAGCAGCGGCGGCCAGCGTATGGACGATCGGATGACACTTCCGTCCTGTCAAGTGTTCCACTGCTGCTTCTGCAGGCAATCCGGGCGCAGGCCTTGCGGGGCAACGATCTAAAAAGTTCCCAGTGCAGTTTTCCACAAGCTTGTCCACGGGCGCGGGGGACATGTTGGACCGCCGAGAAGACCGCGGGAAGTTTTCCTACACCTTCCGCAAGGGCTTGGGCACAGAGTTGCAGGGACTTGAAACTGGCGGCGGAGCCGGCTTATACTGAACCAACAGGTTCTGTGTTTTCATCCCCCAACCCAAGGAGATTTCGAATGTCCTATGTCGACGGATACATCCTTCCCGTCCCCAAGAGCAATCTCGAGAAGTACCGCGAGATCGCCACCAAGGCAGGAAAGATCTGGCGCGAGCATGGCGCTCTCGAATACCGCGAGTGCGTGGCGGACGATGTGAAGTCCGGCGAAGTCACGTCCTTTCCGCAGGCCGTGAAGCTGAAGGATGACGAGACCGTGATCTTTTCGTACATCGTGTTCGAGTCGCGCCAGCATCGCGACGAAGTCAACGCCAAGGTGATGAGCGATCCGCGCCTGGCCGACATGATGGATCCCAAGAGCATGCCCTTCGACGGCAAGCGCATGTTCTGGGGCGGCTTCAGCCCTATCGTCGAACTTTGAGCCCGGCCTGGCCGGCGATCCACTGCCACACCGCGCGGACTGCCGGCTCGCGCTCGCGCCCCTCGGCGGCTGCGAGGAAATAGCTGCCGGTGGCGAGCGCAGGCCCGAAGGGCTGCAGCAGCGCCCCGCTTTGCAACTCCTCGGCACACAGCGTGAGGCTCAGCAAGGCCACGCCATGGCCGGCCAGCACGGCGAGCAACGCGTGCGTTTCGTCGGAGAACGAGAGGCCTGAGGTGGCGCGCGTCGTGCGCGACCTGCCCGCGGCGATTCCGGCCGCTTCGAACCAGCGCGGCCACACCGCCGGCGCGCGCGCCTGCGGCTGCCAGTCGCAGTGGATCAGCCGGTGTTTCGGCAACTCCTGCACGCGCTTCAGGCCCAAGAGCGGACTGCACACCGGCGCATAGCGCTCGGGCATCAGTTCCATCGTCACCAGCCCCGGCCAGCCGCCGCTGCCGGATCGGATCGCGAGATCGGCATCGCCGCGCGCGAGGTCGACCAGCAGATCGCTGGCGTGCAGGCGCAGCTCGATGCCGGGGCAGGCAGCGCGAAAGGCCGCCATGCGCGGCAGCACCCACTTGGCCGCGAAAGCGGTGTTGGTGGTGAGCGTGACCGTGTCGCTCGCAGCGCGCTCGCGCAGCGCGTGCACGCCGGCTTCCAGCGTGTCGAAGCCTTCGCGCAGCGCATGGAACAGGCGCAGCCCGGCCGGCGTGAGCGCCAGTTGGCGTGTGAGCCTGCGAAACAGCGGCTGGCCCAGTGCGCTCTCGAGTCCGCGCACCTGGTGGCTGATGGCCGTGGGCGTGACCGAGAGCTCGGCCGCCGCGCGTTGAAAGCTCAGATGCGCCGCGGCCGCTTCGAAGGCGCGCAGCGAAGACAGCGGCGGCAGCCGCCGCGCTCGCCTCACGGGTGAAATCAACTCATCCATCTGGAAGAAATCATCGTTTGTGGAAGGGGCAGCGCAACCCTAAATTGAATACATCGATTCATCCATAGTCCCAAGGAAAGACCCTTTCATGACCACGCTCCTGCACATCGACGCCAGCGCGCGGCCCGGCCGCTCCGGCATCGATCCCCATGGCTCCCACACCCGCAGGCTCTCGGCGCGCTTCGTCGAACGCTGGCATGCGGCGCGGCCTGCGGACCGCATCGACTACCTCGACGTCGGCCAGTCCCCGCCCGCGCATGTGACGGGCCCCTGGATCCATGCCGCGTTCACGCCGGCGGCTGCGCGCGAGCCCTGGATGCGCGAAGTGCTGGCTGAGAGCGACCGTCTCGTCGACCAGCTCATTGCCGCCGACCTCATCGTGGTCGGCCTGCCGATGTACAACTTCGGCGTGCCGGCGCAGTTCAAGGCCTACATCGACAACATCGTGCGCGTGGGCCGCACCTTCGGCTTGGACCGCGCCCGTGGCGAGGTGCCTTACTGGCCCCTCTTGGCCGATGCGGGCAAGCGCCTGGTGCTGCTGGGCTCGCGCGGCGACTTCGGCTATGGCCAAGGCCAGCGCATCGCGCACCTCAACCATACGGAGGCCAGCGTACGCTCGGTGTTCGGCTACATCGGCATCCGCGAGGTGCACGAAGTCGCGGTCGAGTACGACGAGTTCGGCGGCGAACAGCTGGCACAGTCGCTCGCCGAGGCCGATCTCGCCGTCGATCGCCTGGTCGACAAGCTCTCGGCCTCACACCTTCAACTCATGATGGAAAACGCATGACCACCATTCAGCTCATCAACCCACCCGGCCTCTACGACCCGGCACCCAACGGCTATTCGCACCTGGCGATCGTCCCGCCCGGAAGCCGGCTCGTGCTCGTTGCGGGGCAGGGCGGCGAAACGGCAGAGGGCAGCTTGCCGCCCGACTATGCATCGCAGGTTCGCCAGGCCCTCTCCAACATGCGCGTGGCGCTCGCTGCGGCCGGCGCTGAGGTCACGCACGTCGCGAGACTGCTGGTGCTGGTCGTCGATCACACCGAGGAGCGGCTTCACGTGCTCGGTGCCGAACTCGATCGTGTCTGGGGCGATGCGCCCAAGCCGGCCTGCACGCTCATCCCGGTGCCGCGGCTGGCGCTCGACGGCATGCTGTTCGAGATCGAGGCCACGGCGGTGGTGCCCGCCTAGTCCGGGCGGTCGTAAGCCGCGCAGATCAGCTGCGCCAGCAGGCTCGCGGGCTCACTCAGATTGCGGCTCGAGCGATGCACCAGCCCGATGTCGCGGTGGAATGTATGGCGGCCGAGATCGATGGCGCGCACCGCGGCGGGCCAGCGCCGATGCGTCGCGGTCTGCGGCACCAAGGCCACGCCCACGCCGTTGGCCACCAGCCGCACGATCGCATCCAACTCGTCGAGCTCGCAGATTTCCTGCACGCTCAGGTGCGCGGCGCGCAGAAAGCGGTCGACCTGCCGGCCGCCGAAAGAGGCGCGGTCGTAGCGCACGAAGGGCTGGCTGGACAACAGTTCTGCCCAGTCGGTGCCCTCGACGCGTCGCGGCACCAGAAGACGGAATGGCTCGTGCGCCAGCGTGGTCCAGCGCAGGTCGCTTTGCAGCGCGAACGGCGGCCGGATGATGATCGCCATGTCGATCTCGCCGGCATCGACCAGATTGAGCAGATCCATCGACAGGCCGGGAATCACGCGCGTGCGGCAGTCCGGCGACTGCTTGTGGAGGCTGGTCAACGCCTCGGCCAACAGCACGCGCTGCGCCGACGCGATCGCGCCGATGCTGACGGGCACCGTCGCGCGCGGGCCGGCGTGGCGCGAACCCAGGTTGCCGTAGAGCTCGATCAGCTCCGCGGCCTGCGCCAGGGTCTCCTGGCCCATGGCGTTCACGCGCGCCGAACGGCCGGTACGGTCGAAGAGGGCGAAACCGAGTTCTGCCTCCAGCCGCTGCATCTGCGCACTGACCGCCGCCTGCGTCAGGCCGATCTTCTGGCCGGCAGCAGCGAAGGTGCCTTCCCGGGCCACGGCGACGAAGGTCTTCAGCTCGCGGATCATTCACAAATTCCATTGATGCGTCTGTCAAATATATATTGATTTTTCTTTTTCTCATCCGACCCTAGGATCACGGATCGTCATCCACACAGAGCCCCTCCACGATGCTGACTCCGACAACCAACCCGGCCATGATGTCCCCCTTCCACCTGGCATTTCCGGTGCACGACATCGCGCTGGCCCGCAAGTTCTACGGCGAGCTGCTGGGTTGCCCCGAAGGCCGCAGCGCGGACGACTGGGTCGACTTCAACTTCTACGGCCACCAGATCGTCGCCCACCTGGCGCCCGGCGAGACGGGCGCCGCGCGGCGCAACGCGGTCGACGGCCATGGCGTGCCGGTACGCCACTTCGGCATCGTGCTGCCGATGTCCGAATGGGAAGCGATGGCGGCCCGTCTGAGGGCGCAGGGCGTCGAGTTCGTGATCGAGCCCTACATCCGCTTCAAGGGCGAAGCCGGCGAGCAGGCCACGATGTTCTTCCTCGATCCCTCCGGCAATGCGCTGGAGGTCAAGGCCTTCGCCGACATCGGAATGCTCTTCGCCAAGTGAGGCCCTGGCCTCGAGAATTCCCGTATCAGCGGTACGACAGCACCAGCCCGTGCACCAGCCGCGTCCAGCCGTCCAGCATCACGAACAGCAGCAGCTTGAAGGGCAGGGAGATGGTGGTCGGCGCGATCATCGACATGCCGAGCGCGAGCAGCACGGTGGCGACGATCAGGTCCACCACCACGAACACCAGGTAGATGATGAAGCCGATCTGGAAGGCCCGCGTCAGCTCGCTGAGCGTGAAGCTGGGCACCAGCACCATGAAGTCATCGGCCTGCAGCTGCTCGGCGCGCGCCTTGGGCCAGATGTTGGAGGCCGACTTCAGGAAGAACTGCCGCTCGCGCTCGTGCGTGTGCTTCTGCAGGAACTCCTTCAGCGGCGCCTTGGCGGCATCGAGCACCGCGACGATGTCGTTCAGCCCCTCGCCCTTGGCGCCGAAGCTGCGGCTCTTCAGCGCGTCGCCGACGTCCATGCCCACCGGCGCCATGATGTAGACCGAGAGGATGATCGCGATGCCGTTGAGCACCATGTTGGGCGGCGTCTGCTGCAGGCCCAGCGCGGTGCGCAGCAGGCCGAAGACGATGACCAGCTTCGTGTAGCTGGTCACCATCAGCGCCACGAAGGGCGCGACGCCGAACGCGACGATCAGTGCGACCAGCGTGAGAGGTTCGGGGAGTCCGCCTTGCATCTTCAGACTTCGCCGGGCGCGAACTCCGACACGCGCACGCCGAGTCGGTCGCCCACCGCGACCAGGTAGCCCTTGCCCAGCACGTTGCCGTGCGCGAGGATGCGCACCGGGCTGCGGTTGAGCGGCTGCCCGAGGTCGAACACGTGGCCGGTGCGAATATTCTTCAGCTCGCCGAGCGTGAGCGACAGGTCGCCGACTTCGAAGCGCAGCGTCACCTCCAGCGCGTCGAGCCGGTCGATCGGCAGATTGGCGCTGTCGGCGGCGTCGGCGGAGCGGGCGGGCGTGTCTGGCTTCATGGCACTGTCTCTCGATTGCTGAACTGTGATGCGCGAGCCCTCCGCGAAGGCCGTGAGATGGCGCCCGGCGGGGCCGCCGAGCGCGGCCGTGACCACGATGGCGGCGCCCGCTGAGCTCCATTGCTCGATGCCGACGATGTCGCCGGGGCGGATGCTCGTGATTTCGCCGAGCGCAATCGGCGTGCTGCCGAGCAGGAAGTGCACCGGCAGGCGCAGCGCGTCGAAGGCATCGGTCGCTCGCGCGGCGCGCGGACCGGCGTCGGCCGGCACCAGCGCATCGAGCGTGGCGGCGTCCTCGAACTGCACGAAACCGCACAGGCTCGCGCCCCCATCCGAAGGCGTCGCGATGAAGAAGGCCGCGCGCTCGGGATCGCAACGCAGCGGCGCCTGCTCGCGCGTCTCTCTTGCCTCGCGCGCCTCGGCTTCGGAAGGCTGCCATTCGAAATGCAGGCGCAGCGCCTTCTCGAGCGCGTCGACCACCGGATGCAGCGCATCGGCCAAGAGGATGTAGCGCAGCTCGCGCGGCAGCAGCTCGATGCGGCGCTCGCCCAGCAAGGCCTGCAGGCTCGGCGCGTCCAGCGCCAGGTGGCCGACGTGCGCACCGAGCTTGAAGCGGTAGCTCTCGCGCGCGATCTGCCCGAGCGCGGCATCGTGCTTCCACCGCAGGCGATAGCCGGCGCCGCATGCCCTCAGCTCGCGCGGCGGCGCGGCCGCATAGAGACGATTGAGCGCACGCACGCTGCCCGCATCCGCGCGGGGCAGCGCGCGGGCCTCGCCGAGCTCCGTCACTGCCTCAGCAGCGTGCGGCGGCATGCATGCTTTCGTTGAACAAATCGCTGCGTCTCGTCACCGTCCTTGGACCTCGAAGCCATGCATACATCTCGCATCGGGACGCGCAGCTTAGCCAATGGAAGGTATCGCAGGTAGTACGCAAATGCGTAGTGCCGCGCATGCGACAAGTTCCGAGCGCCTACGAGAACTCGTGGTTGCCGTGAACAGTTGGCGCCGCTTAGAGTCCGCCGCGTCGTGACTTTTTTCACGTTCGGTTCAGTTCGGCGCGACGCGCATCGGCCCCAAAACTCCAAGAAACCCCTCAGGCAAGGACGCAATGGCGAGCCCCTCGCGATCTCTAGAGCCCTACCGCAGCGGTGTGCGCTACCTGCTCGGCAATGCCGGCCGCTACAACGATCTGCTGCTCGCCGGCCTGCTCGTGGTGGTGGTGGCGCTGTTCGTGCTGCCCCTGCCGACGCCGCTCTTGGACCTGCTCATCGCGAGCAACCTGGCGATCAGCCTGGTGCTCCTGATCGTGGCGATGTACGTGCCCTCGGCGCTGTCGCTGTCGACCTTTCCGTCGCTGCTCCTGTTCACCACGCTGTTCCGGCTGGCGCTCAATATCGCATCGACCAAGCTGATCCTGCTGCATGCCAATGCCGGTCACATCATCGACACATTCGGCAAGCTGATCGTCGGCAACAACGTGGTGGTCGGCGGCGTCGTGTTCCTCATCATCGCGATCGTCCAGTTCATCGTGATCGCCAAGGGCTCGGAGCGCGTCGCCGAGGTGGCGGCGCGCTTCGCGCTCGATGCGATGCCGGGCAAGCAGATGAGCATCGACGCCGACGTGCGCGCCGGCGTGCTCTCGTCGGCGCAGGCGCAGAAGCGCCGCCAGCTGCTGGAGCAGGAGTGCCAGCTGCACGGCGCGATGGACGGCGCGATGAAGTTCGTCAAGGGCGACGCCATCGCGGCCATCGTGATCGCGCTGGTCAATATCCTGGCCGGCATCGCCATCGGCACGCTGATGCACGACATGAGCCTGGCCACCGCGCTGCAGCGCTATGCGATCCTCACGGTGGGCGACGGCATGGTGTCGCAGATCCCGTCGCTCCTGGTATCGATCGCCGCCGGCATCGTGATCACGCGCGTGAGCACCGGCGACCGGCGCGACACGCAGCTTGCGCACCAGATCGGCGAGCAGCTGATGGCGCACCCGCGCGCGCTCATCATCGCCGGCCTCGCGGTGGCCAGCTTCCTGGTCGTGCCCGGCTTTCCGAAATGGGTGTTCGGCCTGCTGGCCGCGATCATCCTGGGCCTGGGCTTCACCATGCGCATGCTGCGCCAGCGACGGCGTACGCCGGGCTGGATCTCGCACCGCGAAGGCGTGGCCTCCGAGGAGACCGAGAGCGACCATGCGATCGCGGCGCCGCTCGCGGTGCGCCTGTCTTCGGACCTGCGCGGCGCCGTCGACCGCTACGCGCTCGACCAGCACCTGGCCGGCGTCAAGACCGCGGTCGAATCCGATCTGGGCCCGGTGTTCCCGCGCCTGCAGCTCGCCTATGCAGACGGATTGCACGAGCACGGCTACCAGGTGCTGGTGCACGATGTCACGGTGTCCGAAGGCAGGCTCAAGCCCGGCTGGCTGCTGCTCGATCCGGCCGAGGCGGCTGCGCCGCCGGCCGGTTCCGAAGTCGCCGAGCCCTTCGGGCCTTTCGCGCGCGCCGTGTGGGTGCCGAGCGCGCAGTCCGGCCTCAAGGCGTGGAACAACGAGGAGGTCGTGGGCTTGCACCTCGACCACGCGGTGCGCCGCAACGTGCGCGAGCTGATCGGCCTGCAGGAAGTGCAGCGCCTGCTGCATTCGGTGCAGCGCGACGCGCCCGAGCTCGCGGCCGAGGTGTCGCGCGTGGCCTCGCCGCAGCGCATCGCCGAAGTGCTGCGCCGCCTGCTGCAGGAAGGCATCCCGATCCGCAACCTGCACGCCATCTTCGAGTGCCTGGCGATCTGGGCGCCGAAGGAGCAGGACGCGATCGCGCTGACCGAGCTGGTGCGTATCCACCTCGGGCGCTACATCACCAGCCGCTACGTCGGACCCAACCGCCAGCTCGAAGCCATCCTGTTCGAGTCCAGCCTGCTTGAGCGCGTGCAGAACGCCATCGAGCGCTCGCCGCGCGGCAACCTGCTGCTCTTGAGCCCCGCCGTCACGCAGGACATCCGCGAACAGGTGCGCCGCATCCTCGGCGCCACCGCCAACCGCGTGGTCGCCATCGCGTCCTCGGACGTGCGCCGCTACGTCAAGACGCTGATCGAGCCGGTGGCGCCGCAGCTCGCCGTGCTGTCCTACCAGGAAGTCGACGAAGACGTGGCCCTGCAGCCGGTGGGCTGGGTCACCAATCCGCAAGCCCATTGATGAACGACGACGAAACGCGCCATGACTCCGCAGAACATCCTGGACATCACGCGCGAGGGCCTGCTCCTCGTGCTGTGGATCTCGCTGCCGGTGGTGGTGGTGGCCACGCTCACCGCGCTCGTCGTGGCGGTGCTGCAGGCCGTGACGCAGGTGCAGGACCAGAGCATCGGCCAGTCGATCCGCATGATCGCAGTGATGGTCGCGATCATCGCCACCGCCGGCTGGCTGGGCCGCGACGTGATGCGCTTCGCGGAGCGCGCCTTCCAGACGCTGGCTTCCTTGCCATGACGGTCGCGCGCCTCGATGTCATGAGCCGGCAGGCCTTCCTGCTGCTCGCCTGCGCCGTGCTGGTGCTGCTGCTCACGGCGCAGCAGCAGAGCGCGGCGGCCGAGCTGCGCTGGGGCAACAACCGGCCCTTCCAGATCGTCGCCAACGAGAAGCCCTTGCCCGACTTCCTGCGCGAGCTGGCCTCCTCGCAGGGCGTCACCGCGGTGATCGATCCGAAGGTGAACGGGGTCATCAGCGGCAAGTTCTCGGGGCCGGCGCAGAACATCCTCAACAGCGTGTGCTCGGTCAACGGGCTCACCTGGTACTTCGACGGTGCCTTCCTGTTCGTCGACCTGGCGGCCGACGCGAAGAGCGAGGTGCTGCCGATCGCCGCCGAGAACGCCGCGCGCATCGCCGAGACCCTGGTGCGGCTGCGCATCTCCGACGAGCGCTACCCGCTCAGCATCAGCGAGAGCGATGCCAGCGTCTACGTGACCGGCCCGCGGCGCTACGTCGAGATGGTGCGCCAGGCCGTGAAGCTGGCCGACCAGAAGACCGCGCTGGCCGACGGCGCCGAGATCCGGCTGTTCCCGCTCAAGTACGCGTGGGCATCGGACTTCAAGATCAACCGCTCGGGCAAGGAAACCGTGATCCCCGGCGTGGCCAACGTGCTGCGCAGCCTCTACGGCCGCAACGGCAACCAGCCGGGCAGCAGCGGCGGCGGCCGGGCGCCCAATGCGCCGTTCTCGGTCGGGCCCAGCCGGCAGATCAAGCTGCGCAGCGGCGAGAGCATCAACGCGCCGAGGATCGACATGCCGGGCATGGGCCCGAGCGCCGACAGCAGCTCGGGCGGAAGCCTGCCGAGCTTCGGCAGCGAGCTGCCGCAGTTCCAGGCCGACACGCGCATGAATGCGGTGCTGGTGCGCGACCGTCCCGACCGCATGGCCCAGTACGACCAGCTGATCCGCTCGATGGACGTGCGCCCGCGGCTGATCGAGATCGAGGTCACGATCATGGACATCAGTTCCGACAACCTCAGCAGCCTGGGCATCGACTGGCGCCTGCATGGCCGCCACGGCGACTTCCAGACCGGCCGCGGCGACCGCGGACCGCTCACCTGGGACGGGGCGACCACCGAGGCCGGCCAGATCGGCGGCGTCAATGCCTCGGGCCAGGTCACCACGCCGCTGGGCGCGATGTTCACCGCCGCCATCGGCAACAGCGCGCGCAACTACCTGCTGGCCCGCGTGACCGCACTGGCCAGCAATGGCGACGCCAACTTCGTCGCGCGCCCGAAGGTGATGACCCTGGACAACACCGAGGCCGTGCTCGAGAACCTGAGCGAGTTCTACGTGCGCGTCGACGGCTTCCAGGACGCGGGCCTGTTCAGCATCACCGCCGGCACCGCGGTGCGCGTGACGCCGCTGATCATCGACGAGAAGAGCGGCCGCGGCGTGATGATGTCGATCGACATCGTCGACGGCGACCTGAGCGCGCAGGCCGTGGACCGGATCCCGATCGTGCGCCGCCGCACCGTCAACACGCAGGCGCTGGTGGACGAGGGCGCCAGCCTGCTGATCGCCGGCTATTCGTCGGAAGAGAAGAGCAACGCGACCACCGGCGTGCCGCTGCTGAAGGACGTGCCGGTCGTGGGCAACCTCTTCAAGTACGCCGACAAGAAGCAGATCAACATGGAGCGCTTCTACCTGCTGACGCCGCGCCTGGTCGTGCCCGGGTCTACCGCGTCGGCGCCCCTTGCGCCGAGCCCGCCGCTGTCGGGGCCTGGAGGCTGACGTGGACACCGAGCCGAGCTTCGACGACAACCTGGGACCGCATGCCGCCGCGGCGGTCGCGCCCGGCTGGTGCCTGCGCTTCCTCAGCGGCGCGGTGAAGGGGCGCACCATCGTGCTCAAGCCCGGCATCAACGTACTGGGCTCGGGCGGCGAATGCGAGGTGATGCTGCCAGGCGGCGACGTGCTGCCGCGCCACCTGGTGTTCACGGTCGGCGAACTGGTGGTGTCGATGCAGCGGCTCGGCACCGCCTCGGCGCGGCTCAACGGCGAAGAGATGCTGCAGCCGCGCAGGAGCGTGGTGGCCGGCGACATCGTGAGCGTCGGCCAGATCGACTTCCAGCTCGACCGCAGCTATCCCGCGGGCGTGCAGGAAGACCGCATGTTCGCGCCGGCCCAGGGTACGCTGGCAGGCGGCGCGGCCGAAGCGCAGCCGCCGCTGCAGGGCGCGCGCCTCGGCCTGTGGGTCGGCGGCGTGGTGGCCCTGCTGGCCGTGCTCGGCATCGCCGCAGTCTTGCTGGGCGGCCGCGGCGGCGGCGCAGGCAACAGCGCCGGCCAGGTGAACCTGGCCGAGGTGGAGAAGGCGCTCGTGCCTTTCCCCGAAGTCGAGGTGGTCGCGGCGCCGGGCGGGCAATTCAGCGTCAAGGGCTACGTCGAATCGAAGCAGCGCCGCCAGACCCTGGAGCAGGCGATGGCGCCCTTCGGCCGCAAGGTCAGCGTCAACGTGCATTCGGCCGAAGACATGGTCGAGCAGGCACGGCGCTACGTCGGCGACCCCGGCGTGGCCGTCACCTACACGGGCCAGGGCCGTCTCGTGCTCAGCGGCACGGTGGAAGACAGCGCAGTGCGGCAGAAGATCCGTCGATTGAGCGAAGACCTGCATCCTTCGGTGCTGGTGTCCGACAAGGTGCAGTACCGCGAGAAGCCGAAGACCGAGGACAAGGACGCCGACCTGCGCGCCCGGTGGGACGGCTGGCAGAGCGTGCTGCCGGCGCGCATGGTGAGCATCACCGAGGACGGCAACGGCCTGCGCCACATCCAGCTGTCCAACGGCAACCGCTACTACGAAGGCTCGGTGCTGCGCTCCGGCGCCGAGCTCAAGCGCATCGATGCCGACGGGCTGGTCCTGAGCGGCGGCGTGCCGAACAACAAACCCGCGAGGTGAGGCAATGAGCGGCTCCTCGCGTTACCCCGATTTCGTGCGGCGATCCAGCGTTCGCGCGGAATGCCTCGTCCTGCCGGGACGAGGGCCTTCAACCCCAGAGAAACCTTCAACCTTTGATCAGGAGTGAAACATGGCAGGCTCAGTCGACAACTCGATCCAGCAGATGAACCAGGCCGCGGCGGACAACGCCCGGCTGATGTCCGCCAGCATGGCGGCATCCACCGCAATCCAGGGCGCGGCCTCCACCGCGCACACGGTGAACGGCGCCAGCGCCGCGGGCGGCGAAGTGGCCAAGTCCACCGGCAACGACATCCGCCAGTCGGCGAAGTCCTCGTAAAGAGCAGGTCCGCGCGCTGCCCAGGGCCCCCCTGGCCGGCAGCGCGCGGCCTTTTTTTCCAGGAGGTGAACCATGACCGATCCCACAGCGCTGGCCGCAGCGAGCGCGCCGCCGGCCGAAGTTGCCGGCCCCGCCGCGCAGCAGCAGGGCACGAGCGCTTCGCGCTTCGATCCGGGCGAGACCCGGATGTTCGCCAACATGATGCAGGGCGTGCAGGCGCCGCCGTCCTCGGTGGCCGCGCCCAGCGCGCTCGGCGATGCGGCCAAGTCGCTGGCCGCCCAGTTCTCGGGCAACGTGCGCTCCTACGAGGACATGCGCAAGAGCATGCTCGAGTCGATCGACATGTCCGACCCGATCAAGACCATGTTCGTCATGACCGACCACTCGATGGAGGCGCACATGATGTTCGCCAAGATGCACATTTCCACGGGCCTGGCGAGCGCGGCCACCAGCCTATTCGGCACCTTGCTGAAGAACCAGCAATGAAGCGCATTCGCTGGCTTGCGGCACTCGTCCTGCTCTTCGTCCTCGCGGGCTGCAAGGTCGCGCTCTATTCCAATCTCAACGAGCAGGAAGCCAACGAGATCGTCGCCGCCTTGTCGGCCGAAGGCATCGACGCATCCAAGAGCCGCCTCGAAGGCAGCAACTGGCAGGTCGAGGTCGAAGAGGGCCGCATGGGCGGCGCGCTGGAAGTGCTGCGCGCCCAGGGCCTGCCGGCCGAGCGCTACGCGAACATGGGCGAGGTGTTCCAGAAGCAGGGCCTGGTGTCCACGCCCTCCGAGGAGCGCATGCGCTACATCTACGCGGTGTCGCAGGAGCTGTCGCAGACCTTGCGCAACGTCGACGGCGTGGTGGCGGCGCGCGTGCACGTGGTGATCCCGGCCAACGATCCGCTCGGCGACAAGATCCGCCCGTCCTCCGCGGCGGTGTTCATCAAGCACCGGCCCGACGTCGATATCCGCCTGCTGGCGCCGGCCGTGAAGGACATGGTGGCCCACAGCATCGAAGGGCTCACCCACGACCAGGTCTCGCTGTCGCTGTTCGAGACGCGCAGGCTGGCGGGTGCATCGGCCGGCGCTGCCGGCGGCGTGCCGAAGCCGCTCGTGCTCGGCATGTTCTCGACCGAGACCGCGATGGTGCTGCTGGGCCTGCTGCTGGCGGCCGCGCTCTGTCTCATGGCGCTGCCTACGCTGCTGCGCCGGCAGGGACTCGACTGGCGCAACTGGACGCGAAGCCAGGTCTTCCGACGCTGATGCCGATGCAGGCCGCCGTCCCCGCGCCCCCGCCACCGCAGGCCGCACCCGGCCCGATGGACCTGGTGCGCCTGGTGATGCGCTTCAACCTGCATCCCGAGCTCGACCTGCATCCGAGCTGGCTGCCTTCGAACTGGCCCGCGCGGCATCGTTCGCCGGCCCGCCTGGGGCAGGCCGGCCGTGCGGTGCTGGCCGACCTGCTGCGGCGCGGCCAGGCACCGGTCGTTGCGGCGGCCGACTACAACTTCGATTCGCGGCTCAAGCGGGTGGCGCTGCTCGACGCCGCGTCGCTGCGAAGGCTCGCGGCCTACCTCGGCTTCTGCGCCCACCTGCCGCTCTTCAGGCTGCGCGGCGGTGCCGGCTTCCAGATCCGGCGCCAGGCCTGCCGCTTCGACGCGGACGCGGTGGACTTCGTGCTCGACCGCGTGCCGGAGCTCACCGAACTGCGGATGGACAGCGCCGTTCTCCAGCAGCGTCCCATTGCCACCGGCCGCGTGGTCGTCGACCGCGGCTATCGCCTGCTGCTGGGTGCGGCCGCGCCCGAAGGCGACACCGTGTTGCGCCGCCTGCAGCACAAGCTGCCGCGGCGCCTTTCGGGCCTGAGCGTGCCGCAGCTCGCGCCGCGCCAGGCCCGCCAACTCCACGAGCTGATGCTCTCGTGCATCGTTCCTGAAAGACTGCCGCAATGGGACTGGCTTTTCTGATCACCACCGAGAACCTGCAGCTCCTGAGCGAGCGCAAGGTGCTCAAGGAGAACGAGTACGCGGCCCTGCTCGACGCTTCGGCCGTGGTCGAGACCGCGCGGCGCGAGGCGCGCCGCATCACGCAGCAGGCCGCGCAGCAGGCCGAGGACAGCCGCCGCGAGGGGTACGAAGAGGGCCTGCGGCGCGCCAAGGCCGAATACGCACAGCAGCTGATGTCCGAGACCCTGGCCGCCGAGCGGCAGCTGCATGCCCTGCGCACCTCGATGGCGCAGATCGTGGTCAAGGCCGTGGGCCAGTTCATCGCCGATGCGGAACCGGCGGCGCTGTTCGAGGCCGCGCTGCTGCGCATGGACACGCTGATCCGCAGCGAGCCTTTCATCACCGTGCGCGTGGCGCCGGCGCAGGAAGCGACCATGCGCGAGGTGCTGGCTCGCCTGCAGGGCGAAGCCAACTGGCACATGACCGTGAGCCTCGCGGCCGATCCCGCGCTGCCCGCCGGGGCCTGCGTGGTGCAGACGGCCTCCGGCGTGCTCGAGATCGGCGTCGACGCGCAGCTCGAAGCCTTCCGCCGCGCGATGGAGCGCAACGGCATGGTCGAACCCGCGGGAGCCCAAGGATGAGCCCCGCCCGGCCGCCCGAAGGGGCTCGCAGCGCAGTGCGCAGCACGGAGGTCGCCTTATGACAGCGCACCGCCCACTGGTGTCCGATGCCGCGCTCGGCATCGTCGCCGACCTCGAGCAGGCCTTCGGCCGCGTCACGCCGGTGGCGATGCGCGGGCGGGTGATCAAGGCGGTCGGCATGCTGATCGATGCCACTGGCATCCAGGCCCACGTGGGCGAGCTCTGCGAGCTGGTCACGCCGGGCGAGCCGCCGCTCCTGGCCGAGGTGGTGGGCTTCCGCAACAACACGGCCATCCTCACGCCGCTGGGCCCGATCACCGGCATCTCGGCGCTGACCGAAGTGCTGCCCACCGGGCGCGGCCATGTCTGCCCGGTGGGCGCCAAGCTGCTGGGCCGCGTGCTCGATGCGCTGGGGCAACCGATCGACGATCTGGGCCCGCTGGCCACGCACGTGCAGCAGCCCGTGCATCGCGAGCCGGTCAGCCCGCTCGCGCGCCGCATGATCGAGGCGCCGCTGGCCACCGGCATCCGCGCCGTCGATGCACTGCTGACGCTCGGCGAAGGCCAGCGCGTCGGCGTGTTCTCGCCGCCCGGCGTGGGCAAGAGCACCTTGCTCGGCATGCTCGCGCGCGGCTCGACGGCCGAGGTCAACGTGATCGCGCTGATCGGCGAGCGCGGCCGCGAGGTCAAGGAGTTCATCGAGCACAGCCTCGGCCCCGAGGGCCTCGCGAAGACGGTGATGGTGGTCTCCACCTCCGACCGGCCGCCGATGGAGCGCATCAAGTCGGCCTATGTGGCGACCACCATCGCCGAGCATTTCCGCGACCAGGGCAAGAAGGTGCTGCTGCTGGTCGATTCGCTCACGCGCTTCGCGCGCGCGCAGCGCGAGATCGGCCTGGCCAGCGGCGAGCCGCCGACGCGCCGCAGCTATCCGCCCTCGATCTTCTCGATGCTGCCGCAGTTGCTGGAGCGCGCGGGGCAGGGCAGGACCGGCTCCATTACCGCCGTGTACTCGGTGCTCACCGAGGGCGACGAGGAGAACGACCCCATTGCCGAAGAGGTGCGCTCCATCCTCGACGGCCACATCGTGCTGTCGCGCAAGCTCGCGGCAGCCAACCGCTATCCGGCCATCGACGTGCTGGCCAGCATCAGCCGCGTGATGCCGCTGGTCGCCTCGCGCGAGCACCGCGCCGCGGCTGCGCACTTCCGCAGCCTGCTGGCCAAGTACCAGGAGATGGAGCTTCTGGTGCAGATCGGCGAATACAAGCCGGGCAGCGAGGCGCTGGCCGACGAGGCCATCGCCGCGCGGCCGGCGATGCTCGACTTCCTGTCGCAGCCGCCGGAGACCAGCCAGCCCTACGAGCAATCCGTGGCTGCGCTGCGGCGCTTTGGGGAGCGCTAGTGGCCATCGACTGGAAGTTGCTGATCGACGTGCGCGAGCGCCAGAAGAGCGTCGCGATGGGCATCGTCGCGCGCGACCGCGAGGCCGCCGAAGAAAGCCATGCGCAGCTGCAGCAGGCCGAGGCCTGGCGGCAGCAGCAGGTGCAGAGCAAGGCGCAGCACTGGCAGGCCACCGTGGGCGCGCTCTCGGGCGGCCAATGCAGCATCGCGCAGCTACGCCATGCCGGCGCGTGGAGCGGCGCGCTCGATGCGCAGATCGCAGAGGCCAGTCACGCCGCGCAGCAGGCCGGGCAGACGCACGCGCAGCGCGAGCAGGTGCTCGAAGCGAGCCGCCAGCAGCTGCGCGCGGCCAGCGGCGAACTCGAGAAGGCGCAGCAGATGCAGCAGCGCGCACGCACCGAAAGGCTGCGCCTCATGGAACTTCGGCAGGACGAAGCGGCCGAGGAAACGGCTTCGCAGGCCTGGGCCGCGCGCCGGAACTAGCCCATGGACACCATCGAACTCGCCAGCATCGAGAAGTTCTTCTCCGCCGTGGTGCTCACGCTGCCGCGGCTGTTCGCGATCTTCGCGGTCGTGCCTTTTCTGTCGGGCGGCATGATCACCGGCATCGTGCGCAACGGCCTCCTGCTGATGCTGGCGATCTTCATGTCGCCGGTGGCGGGCGACATGCCCTCGGCCTCCATCGGCACCTGGGTGCTGATCGCCGGCAAGGAGGCGCTGATCGGCCTGCTGCTGGGCCTGGGCTTCGGCATCTTCATCTGGGCCATCCAGAGCGTGGGCGACCTGATCGACTTCCAGACCGGCTCCGCCAACGCCTCCTTCTTCGACCCCGTGGCCGGGCACGAGAACGGGCCCACCGGCGAGTTCCTGGGCTGGATGGTGATCACGCTGTTCGTGTCGGCCGGCGGCCTGCTCGCCATGCTGGGCGTGGTCGTCGACTCCTACCGCCTGTGGCCGGTCGCCTCCTTCTTTCCCAATCTTGGCGCGGTGCTGGAGCAATTCGCGATCCGCCAGGGCGACACGCTGTTCCTCTGGATCGTGAAGCTTGCCGCGCCGGTGATCTTCGTGCTGCTGCTGGTCGAGTTGGGTATGGGCCTCATCAGCCGCGTGGCGCCGCAGCTCAACGTGTTCGTGTTCTCGCAGCCGCTCAAGAGCCTGCTGGCGCACTTGATGATGCTGCTTTTCCTCTTCTTCGTGTACGAGTCGCTGCAGGAATTCCTGCGGCCCGAGAACGGCGTGCTCGACTTTCTTAGAGCGACCTTGTAGCGACTATGGCCGAGAAAGACCAGAAGCCCACACCCAAGCGCCTGCGCGATGCGCGCAAGCGCGGCGAGGTGGTGTTCAGTGCCGACGTGGCCTCGACCACCGTGTTCGCCGTGGTCGTGGTGTCGATGTGGCTGGGTGGCGAGACCATCTACAGCCTGCTGCGCGAACTCTGGCTGCACGCGACCAGCACCAGCCTGCTGACGCAGCCCGACGACCGCTTCGCCGAGCTGCTGCTGCACACCGGCGAGGCGCTGCTGTGGGGCACGCTGCCGATTATGGGCATTGCCGCGGCGGCTGGCATCGTGGGCTCGCTGTTCCAGGTCGGCGGCGTGGCGGCCTGGGAACGCCTCAAGCCCGACATGAACCGCCTAAACCCGGCCGAGGGCGCGAAGCGCATCTTCTCGACGCGCAACCTCATCAACCTGTTGAAGATGAGCGTCAAGACCGTGCTGCTCGCGGCGCTGATGTATGTGGTGGTGCACGGCTTCGTCGATACCTCGCTCAAGCTGGGCTACGCGCGGCCGGCCGCGATCATGACGGCCGCGGCCCACATGACGCTGGTCGCCTTCGGCTGGGCGGTGCTGATCTATGCGCTGATGGCGCTGGTCGACTACGCCCACGAGCACTTCGAGTTCATGAAGCAGCAGCGCATGTCCGTCGAGGACATCCGGCAGGAATACAAGGAAAACGAAGGCGATCCCATCAACCAGTCGCGGCGCCGCTCGGCGCATTTCGAGGCCGTGTATGCGAGCCTTTCCGACCGCGTGCGCATGGCCTCGGCCGTGATCCATTCGGCCCGCACCGCGGTGGCGCTGCAATACCTCGGCGAGACCGATTTGCCGCGCGTGATCGCGCGCGGCGAGGGCGAGGTCGCCGCGCAGATCCGCCGCTTCGCCGGCGAAGGCCTGGTGCCGATGGAGTTCGAGCCGCAGCTCGCCGAACACATCTACGCCGAGGTGCCGGTGGACCAACCCATTCCGCGCGCGCTGTATGCGCCGGTGGCCAGGCTGTTGAGGTGGGCGCAGGGCGATGAGTGACCCGGCCCGTCGCACGCCCGGCCCAAGCTACGAGAACTCGTGCTTGCGAAGCATGCATGCACGGCTTGCAATCGGACTCGCTGTCCATCCCTAGGAGTCAACGTCATGTCATCACCCGTCTCAGGAGGCCGCCTCCTCACCCAGGCCCCGAACGATGCCGCCGCATTGCGGGCCGCGGAAGATGCCGCGCGGCGAGCTGCCGAGGAGGCGAGGCGCCAGGCCGAGGAAGCGCGCCGCAAGGCCGAGGAGGCCCGCAAACAGGCCGAGGCCGCGCGCAAGGCTGCCGACGATGCCGCCGCCAAGGCCAAGAGCGGCGGCAGCCAGAGCGACAAGGACGAAGCCACGCGCCTGGAGAGCACGGCCAAGGACAAGGAATTGGCCGCAGCCAAGCTGCAGGCCAAGGCCGTGCTCAAGGAAAAGGAGCAGGCGCTGGCGGAATCGAAGTACACCGACGCCACGCAGGGCCGTGCGCCGGGAAGTCCCTCGCAGACCACGCGCGATGCGCAGGCCCAGGTCACCCAGGCCCAGGCCTCGGTCGACTTCTACGAGAAGCCGACGCAGCCGGTGCTGACGAAGCCGATCGACGCCGGCGAGTTCGGCCAGGTCCGCCCCGGCGAAGGCCTGGACCAGTTCGCACGCCGCAACGGCATGACGCGCGCGCAGTTCCTCGCCCTCAACCCGCAGTTCGACAAGACCACGGCGAACTACGATCCCGGATCGCCGCCGGCTGCCGAAGGCAAGCGCGATCTCGACGGCCTCGAGGACACCGAATGGCTGCGCGTGGCACCCGACGAGCTGGAGCAGCCCGCCGTGTCCAAGCCGCCGGCGCCGGCCCTGCCCACGGCGGAGGATGTGGGCGGCCTGCGCGTGGACGGGCTCACGCTGCATGAATCGACGATGGCCGCGCTGATGAAGCAGTACGGCGAGGCGCCCGAGGGCTCGGACCAGCGCCGCTTCGCGATGCTCGTGCGTGCCCAGGGCGCGATCGACGGCGGCGTGCAACTGAGCGATGACGACTACCGCAAGGACATGCCCTCCAACGTGGTCACCGATGGCGTGATCGACAAGGACAAGGTCGCTGCCGGCCTCAAGGAGCTGACCGCGAAGCCCGAGTTCTCCAAGCAGTTCGCCGGCGACTACCAGAAGGAACTCGACAAGCAGTTTCCCAAGTATTTCCCCAACGGCGCCGCGCCGGCCGACAAGCGCGACGCGCTCTGGGCCGGGCTCACGCACGGCGAGGGCAGCTCGTTTCCGGCCTATGGCCAGGGCAGCCGCACGAGCACGCCATATCCGCCGCTGCTGGGTGGACCGCTCTACACCAACGGCAACGGCCTGCCTTACACCCCCGCCGACCGGGCGCGCGGCAATTCGCTGCTCGCGACCACGCAGGTTCCAGGCCTGCCGCTGATGCCCGGCACCGGCCCGTCGACCTCGAGCCCCCTCCTGGTGGACAAGAGCGGCCCCTGGCTTGCCAACGTGCAGAAGACCGTGCCCGGCAGCCAGGCGGTGGTGGACCCGCTGACGAAGGAACTGAGCCTCGAAGTGGTCGAAGAGCTCAAGAAGCAGGCCGGGCAGGGGAGCCAGGCGCCGGTGTTCGGCGGCTTCTACGGCTCGTCCGGCAACGTGTCGATCGGCAAGGTGGATGCCAAGCTGGCCGCCGACCACCCCGATCTCACGCCGCAGCAGCGCGCCGACGTGATCGAGCAGGGCTACGAACTGCTGGGCATCTCCGACCGCCAGGCGAAGGCGTACACCGCGGCGGCGGCGCCCTACCTGGAAGTGCGCAACGTCAAGCTCGACGCGCGCGACCAATTCAACAGCCAATACACGCAGAATCCGCCGCAATACCTGACGCTGCGCAAGGATGCGCCGCAGTCGGCGGTGGATGCCTGGAAGGCGCTGCAGAACACCACCGCGATGCGCGGCACGCTGGACCCCAGCGTCTCGCTGGTCCCCGCGCCGGGCACGGCTCCCGCCAAACCCAATCCTGCGCTCGACGCGCTGGGCAGCGACGACCTCAAGAAAGCGGGGGACGCCACGCTGGACGGCAAGTTCACGCGGCAGTCGGTGGCGCAGCAATACGCCGACTACATGACTTCGCCCGAGTACACGAACTACCTCGATTCGCTGTCCCCCGAGGATCAGAGCAAGGAGGTGCAGAAGGGCCTGCTCAACATCCAGGCCTTCGATGCCGATCTCGCGACCAAGACCGCCGACAAGATCGGCAACCGCATCTTCGAGCAGACCTATGCGGGCGTACGGCCGAGCGAGACCGACGACGACGCGGGCCAGGCTGCGACCTACGCGACGGTTACCTTGCTGCGCTGGTCCTTCCGCGGCACCGGCCAGATCATCGGAAGCACGAAGGAGAACTGGCAGGCCGCGGGCGAGCTGTTCAAGCTGATGAAGAAAGTCGATGCCCAGGGGGGCGATCCAGGCAACGTGCAGCAGGTCGAGAACGAGATCAACCGCCAGCAGAACGCGGGCGAGATCAGCGCCGACGACGCGAAGTCGAGGCTGCAATGGGTGCGCGACATCAACGACCATGGCGGCTGGGCCAGCGCCGCCGGCCTGGTCAACGCCTTCGTGGCGAACGACAAGTTCGGCGACCCGGCGTTCCGCCAGAAACTGCAGGACGGCGACGCCAACGCATGGATGCAGGTCGTCACCCACGTAGACATCGGCCTGTCCTACGGCGAGCACTACCTCAAGATGGGCGCCCTCGCGGAATCCAAGATCACCAAGACATCGCACCTGGCCGATGCGGTCGGCCTGAAATACAAGGGTTCCTTCGGCCAGGTCATCAACCAGGCCAAGACCTCGTTCCGCCCGACAATGGGTGAGATGAGCGACGCGCTAAAGGGCGTGGACCTGACGGACAAGGCTGCGGTGGAGAAGGCGCTGACCGACAACATGGACCCGAAGCGCAAGGTGTTCGCCGCCGTCAAGTACGACAACGAGGGCATCGCGAACAAGATCGCCACCGAAGCCGGGGGCATGAAACTCACCCCGGCGGAGATCGATGCGCTGAAAACCAACGCCGACGCCCGGCTTGGCTTCCTGTCCATGTCCACCGGCGAACAGGCCAGCACGCCCCTGGGTCAATCGATCGCGAAGCAATCGACGGCCCTGGTCGGCGTGGACCTCTCCGATGCCAAGGCCGTGGCGAACGCTCTCCAGGGTGCGGGCTTCGGTGCACAGGACGCGGACTTCATCGGCCAGCGCATCGCCGACACCCACAGCTCCGGGCCGGCGCGCGCGGGCAACCGGTTCGAGGTCTACGGGAAGCTGCTCAACGACACCTATGTGCGTGCGCCGAGCGGCTATGCGCAAGGCCTCTCGGCCGCCAGCAAGGCGACCGATGCGGCGGTGCTCGGCCGCTTCCTGGTGGCGCCCGATGCGGCGCACGCGGCGCCCGACGGTGCGCGTGCGCTGCGCTATGCCGCCGTGCCGATCAAGGGCGCCATCGCGATGCTGGACGTCGCGGCCGGTCCGCTCGCCGCGTACTTCGGCATCCAGCACATCCGTGAAGGCCTCGACCAGGGCAACAACGGCTACGTCGCCGCGGGCACGGTCGAGCTGCTCGGCGCCGGCGCCATCACGGCCGGCGGGCTGGCCGAGCTGGGCATCCTGGCGAGCGCCGCGGCCGGGCCGCTCTTCATCGTCGGCCTGGGCCTGACGGTGGCCGGCTTCGTGATCTACGAGCTGTCCAAGCCCTCGGAGATCGAACAGAACACCAAGTCGCTGCAGGACTACTTCCGCAATCTCGAGGACGCCGGCCCAGGCGTTCTCGAAGGCGACTGGGAGAAGCAGGTCAAGGAATGGTCCGACGCCAACCAGACCGGCAGCCCGCGCATCCTCGCTCCCGGGCCGCTGGACGGCCGCCAGCGAGAACCTGCCAACACCGGCGTGGCCTGATTCATTCGACGATGCCGTTGCGCGCCGACGGCGGCTGCAGCGCATCGAACACCGAGAGCCTGCGGTATTCGCCGGGCAGCACCGCGTAGGTGCTGAGGAAGGTCTTGTGCAGATGGCTCTGATCGGTGAAGCCGGCGGCATGCGCAGCGTAGGTCACGCGTGCGCCGCCGGCGATGAGGTCGCGCGCATATTCGACGCGGTGGCCCACGAGCAGCTCGTGCGGCGTGAATCCCAAGGCGCTTTTGAAGCGGCGCTGGAGATGCACTGGGTGCCAGCCCACCGCATCGGCCAGCGCAGCCAGCGTGAGCCGCTGGCGAAAGCCCTTGGCGATCAGCTCATAGAGGCGATTCACGCGATCGTCGCCGCTGTCGATCGTGGTCGCGTAATCGCGCGTTTGCGTCCGAACCGCGACGGCCTGCGGCGGAATCCATTGCGCCAGCCGCTGGCGCAGCAGGGAACGGCCGGCCGCACCGATTTCCTCGTTGCCGGAGCGTGCCGCTTCGTACAGCAGTCGATGGCATTCGATGAACTCGCGCGCGGAGGTGGGGTCCGTGAAGATCGATACCGCTGCATCGTCTTCCTCCCGCTGCGTTCGCACGATGTCGTCCGAGGGGTTCACGCAGCGCGCAACCGCGAAGCTGCAGTACAGCGCATCCTCGCGCCAGGGTGCGGTGCGAGCCTGCACCGAATGCCACACATGCGGCGCGATGCGCAGCAGCGCGCCCGGCTGCACGACCACGATGCCGGCGATGGTCCGCACGCGCAACTCCGTGTCGGACACCGAGAGCGAGAAGCCGCCGTGCCTGTGCGGCCGGATCTCGCGCTGCAGGAATCGGTTGGCGGTGAATTGAAGACCTGCCAGGTCGACGTCTCGCCAATAGGAGGAAGCAAGGAGGTCCATCGAAGGCCATGAATTTACCGCATGGGTCGATGCGCACGTTAAGAATCTACAAGGCGATGCAGGTGCCCTTTGGTAACTTGGCACTCGAACGCGGCGCTGCCGAACCACCGACGTGAGCTGCACGACGGCAAAGAGAACTGTTTTCTTATTGCCGGGCGCCCCGAGGTGTCGACTGATGCTTATGGCGTATCAATCCGGCCTCTCAAATTCATTGGATTCCCAGCATGATGCTGTCTTCATTGTTGCAACGAGCCGCGGCCACGTCGCTGTCGGACGCGCAGGTCTTCGCATCGGCGCCGACGTTGAATGACGGCGACCTGAACGGCGGCCCGCCGCCGCAGCTCTATTCGGAGGCCCAGCTGTCCATGCCGGAAACGACGGGTCGCCGTGGCGAAGCGTCGGGCATCGTCGGCGATCTGCTCGGCGCCGGCAGCATCGAGGCGCGCGGCCGCCTGGTGCGCGGCATGCTGCATGCCATCGGCTTCGAGTGGCTGAGCTACGGCACGGTCTCCTACCTGCGCGGGCAGTCGTGGCCCTTGAGTTTCTTCACGAGCTATGCGCATCAGGAGTGGGTGCAGCGTTATTTTTCGCAGCGCCACTACGAAGTGGACACGCGGCACCAGGACGCGCCGGCTTCGAGCCTGCCGCTGCTGTGGGACGTGAGCCGGCTGGAAGCTTCGGCTGCGGGCCCGGACCCGACAGGACGGCGTCGCCGCTTTCTCGACGATTTCCGCGCCAGCGGGATCCGAAGCGGTCTCTTCTTCCGCCTGGCTTCACCCACGCATGTGAACGAGCACACGGTGATCAGCCTCCAATCCAGCGCGCCGAGCTGCGGCTGGATCACCGACAGCGTGGTCGGCCAGTCGCTGATGCTGAGCCTCAGCGTGCATGAGTACCTGTCGCGCCATGCGCGCGTGCCGGCCGCGCCGGCGGCAGCGCGCGCCGAGATGTCGGGCATGTCGGCCACGCAGCAGTACATCCTCGAGCACCTGCTGCAGGGCCGCAGCGACAAGGAGATTGCCTACCGCCTGCATTTGTCGGCCCACACCGTGGACTACCACATGCGGCAGCTGCGGCGCCGCTTCGCCGCGCGCAACCGGGTGCAGCTGGTGAACGCGGCAACGCAGTCGCAGTTCGGCGAGAGCAACTTCGGCGTCGTCGATCAGACCTAGGGCCTGTTAACAGGCCCTAGACCGGCGCCGGGCTGCGCTCCGCGAACTGCCCGTTCCAGTACGGGTAGTAGGGGTAGGGCGGCGTCACCGCGCTGGCGGCATCGAGCTTCGCGACCTGCTCGCGCGTGAGCTGCCAGCCGAGCGCGCCGAGGTTCTGCTTCAACTGCTCCTCGTCGCGTGCGCCGATCAGCACGCTCGCGACGGTAGGGCGCTGCAGAAGCCAGTTGAGCGCGATCTGCGGCAGGGTCCTGCCGGTCTCTTCCGCCACCTGGTCCATCGCATCGATCACGCGGTACAGGCGCTCCTCGTCCACCGGCGGCGCGAAGCCGGCCGTGTCGCGCAGCCGGCTGCCCGCGGGCAGCGGCCGGCCGCGCCGGATCTTGCCGGTCAGGCGGCCCCAACCCAGCGGGCTCCAGACGATCGCGCCCACGCCCTGGTCGATGGCGAGCGGCATCAGCTCCCATTCGTAGTCGCGTCCTGCCAGCGAGTAGTAGGTCTGGTTCGCGACGTAGCGCGAGAGGCCCAAGCGGTCCGATGCGGCCAGCGACTTCATCAGCTGCCAGCCCGAGAAATTGGAGACGCCGATGTAGCGCACCTTGCCGGCGCGCACCAGGTCGTCGAGCGTGCGCAGCACCTGCTCGACCGGCGTCATGGCATCGAAGGCATGCAGCTGCAGCAGGTCGATGTAGTCGGTGCCCAGCCGCTCGAGCGCCGCGTCGGTGCCGGCGATCAGGTGATGGCGCGAGGAGCCGACGTCGTTCGGCCCGTCGCCCGCGCGCAGCGAGAGCTTGGTCGAGAGGATCACCTTGTCGCGCCGGCCCTTGACCGCGGCGCCGAGAATCGATTCGGAGGCGCCGCTCGAATACACGTCGGCGCTGTCGAAGAGGTTGACGCCGGCCTCGAGGCAGATGTCGACGATGCGGCGCGCGCCGGCGACGTCGGTGTTGCCCCAGGCGCTGAAGAGCGGGCCCTGGCCGCCGAAGGTGCCGGCGCCGAAGCCGAGGGCCGGCACCTTGAAGCCGGAGCTGCCGAGATAGCGATGTTCCATGACGAGTCCTTGGAGTTGGAATGAATGATTCAGCTGCGCGCGGGCGCGCAGGCCAGCGGCAGCTCGCGCCGGTCGAGCGCACGGCTCCAGAGCGCGATCGCGAGGCCAGCCAGCGTGAGCAGCGCGGCGACCCAGCCGAGCGCGCCGAGGCCCGGGCCGCGGTCGATCACCACGCCGCCGACCCAGGCGCCGAGCGCATTGCCCAGATTGAAGGCCGCGATGTTGAGGCTGGATGCCAGGTTCTGCCCGGCGCCGGATGCTTTGTCGAGCACGCGCAGCTGCAGCGGCGCGACGGTCGCGAAGGCCGCGATGCCGAGCAGGCCGACGAACAGCGCCGCCGTCACGCCCGAGTGGAGCGCCGGCTCCATCACGGCCAGCACCACGGCGAGCGCCGCCAGGGTGCCCAGGACGGCCGGCATCAGCGCGCGGTCGGCCAGCTTGCCGCCCAGGATGTTGCCCACCGCGAGGCCGCCGCCGAAGAGCAGCAGGATCGGCGACACCGCGGCTTCGGACAAGCCGGTGATGCGGGTCAGGAGCGGCTGGATGTAGGTGAACACCGCGAACACGCCGGCAAAGCCGAGCACCGTCATCGCGAGCCCGAGCAGCACCTGCGGCCGGGCCAGAACCGCGAGCTCATCGGCGAGCGAGGCCGGGGCCTGCTTGTCGGCGGCCCGATCGCGCGGCACGAAGACCGCGAGCACCGCGAGGGCGAAGACGCCGATCAGCGCCACGGCCCAGAAAGTCGAGCGCCAGCCGAACTGCAGGCCCAGCCAGGCGCCGGCCGGCACGCCGAGCATGGTGGCGGCCGTGAGGCCGGTGAACATGACCGCGATCGCCGAGGCGCGCTTCTCCGGTGCCACCAGGCCCGTGGCCACCACCGAGCCGACGCCGAAGAAGGTGCCGTGTGCGAGCGAGGTGATGACGCGCGCGGCCATCAGCATCTCGTAGTTGGGCGCCAGCGCACAGGCGATGTTGCCGAGCGTGAAGATCGCCATCAGCGCGAGCAGCACGGTCTTGCGCGGCACGCGCCGCGTGGCGATGGTGAGCAGCGGCGCGCCGACCGCGACCCCGAGGGCGTAGCCCGAGGTCAAGAGGCCGGCGGCCGCGATGGAGACATGAAGATCCGCCGAGACCTGCAGCAGCAGGCCCATGATGACGAATTCGGTGGTGCCTATACCGAAGGCACCGGCGGTGAGGGCGAGGAGGGCGATGGGCATGATGCCTCGTACTGTGCGGGCGATGGGCTTGCGTGACTAGAATGCCGCTCGGACACACAACTGTGAGTTCAATTCACATATGGCGCGCATCGAAGTAAACCGCTCCGGCGAGATGGAAGCCTTCGTCCAAGTGGTCGACCGCGGCAGCTTCTCGGCAGGCGCGCGGGTGCTAGGCATGACGCCTTCGGCCGTCAGCAAGCTGGTCGCGCGGCTGGAGGCGCGGCTGGCCACGCAACTGGTGCACCGCTCGACGCGCAAGCTGCAGCTCACGCCCGAGGGCCAGAACTTCTACGAGCGCAGCGTGCGCGTGCTGGCCGACATGGACGAGGCTGAGCGCTGCGCCGCGGCCGGCGCCGCGCCGCGCGGGCGCGTGCGCATCAACGCCAGCATCTCCTTCGGCCATCGCCTGTTGATGCCGCTGGTGCCGCGCTTTCTCGAACTGCATCCGCAGGTGACGCTGGACATCGTGCTGACCGACCGCGTGGTCGACCTGATGGACGAGCGCACCGACATCGCGATCCGCTGGGGTCCGCTGCCGCCCTCCGACCTGGTGGCGCGCCATCTCTTCGATACGGGCCAGGCCATCGTCGCTTCGCCCGCCTACCTGGAACGCTACGGCACGCCGCGCACGCCGCAGGAACTGGAGGCGCACAACCGCATCGGCTCCAGCTACCACCGCAGCGCGCCCGACTGGCCGCTCCTGGTCGACGGGCGCTCGATCGACATGCCGGTGGTGGGCTCGGTGCGTGCCGGCGACGGGGAAACACTGCGCCGGCTGGTGATGGAAGGCGTCGGGCTGGGACGGCTGTCGCTCTATCACATCCAGCCCGACATCGAGGCCGGCCGGCTGGTGCCGGTGCTGGAGGAATTCAATCCGCGCGACATGACGCCCGTGCATGCCGTCTACCTGGGCAAGCCCGGCCGCCTGCCGGCGCGGGTGCGCGCCGTGCTCGACCACCTGTCGGCGCAGCTCGCCGACAATAGCTGGTCACGACCATGAAGGAAGTTCCCGACGCCATCGTCTGCGAGGGCTGCGACGCTGTCTATCGCCGCACGCCGCTGCGCCCGCGCGAGGTCTCGCACTGCGCCCGCTGCGGCACCGAGCTCGACCGGCATGCCGGCGACCAGGGTGCGCGCGTGCTGCCGCTCACGGTGGCGAGCCTGATCCTGTTCGCGATCGCCAACCTGTTTCCGATCGTCGAGATCGAATTGCGCGGCCTCGGCAGCGAGACGACGCTGGCCGGCGCTGTGATCGTGCTCAGCGCCGAGGGCATGTCGGTGGTGGCGCTGCTGGTGCTGGCCACCACCATCCTCTTTCCCTTGCTGCAGCTGTGCATCCTGTTCTACCTGCTGGTGCCGATGGCGCGCGAGCGGCGGCCGGCCGGCTTCGGCGTGCTGGTGCGGATCCTGCAGTCTCTCAGGCCGTGGGGAATGATCGAGGTCTTTCTGCTCGGCGTGCTGGTGGCCATCGTCAAGCTCTCGAGCCTGGCGCAGGTGGTGGCCGGGCCCGCGCTGTGGGCCTTCATGGGCCTCACGGTGCTGCTGACGGCGGTGCTGTCCTTCAACCCCCGCACCTTCTGGGAAATGGCCTTCGAGCCGCGGCCGGGACAGAAGGCATGACGGCAGCGGCGCCGATCAGGACGGCGGCGCAGCTCGGGCTCCTGAGTTGCCACCACTGCGGCACCGTCTGGCAGCGCGCCGCGGAGGGTGAGGCCTGCGGGCGCTGCGGCACGCACCTGCATCGCCGCAAGCCTCACAGCATCCAGCGCACCTGGGCCTTGCTGATCGCGGCCTGCATCATGTACGTGCCGGCCAACCTGCTGCCGGTGATGGTCACCAAGAGCCTGCTGGGCACGCAGTACGACACCATCCTCTCCGGCGTGATCTACTTCTGGGTCTCGGGCGCCTACGGGCTGGCGGCGATCATCTTCATCGCCAGCTTCCTGGTGCCGCTGTTCAAGCTGACGGCGCTGATGCTGCTGGCTTACATGGCCCAGCGGCACAGCCCCGCCGGGCAACTCGAACGCGCGCGGCTCTATCGCATCCTCGAGGTGATCGGCCGCTGGTCGATGCTCGATGTCTTCGTGGTGTCGCTCTTGGCCGGCCTGGTGCGCATCCAGGGCTTCGCCGAGATCACGGCCGGCGTCGGCATCGCCGCCTTCGGCGCGGTGGTGGTGCTGACGATGCTGGCCTCGCTGAGCTTCGATCCGCGCCTGACCTGGGACAGCAAGGACGTCATGGACGAAACGGAATCCGCGCACGACATGCACGGAAGAAAAGAAGGGATTGCATGAGCGAGGAAGACAAGACGCCGCCGCTGGCCGAACCGGTTGTCGCCAGGCGCCGCAACTGGCTGCCCTCGCTGATCTGGTTGATACCCATCGTGGCAGCGCTGGTCGGCATTGCGCTGGTGGCGCGGATCCTGATCGACCGCGGGCCCGAAGTGGTGCTCACCTTCAAGACCGCCGAAGGGCTGGAGGCCGGCAAGACCGCGGTCAAGTACAAGGACGTGCAGATCGGCACGGTGCAGACCATTCGGCTCGCCAACGACCGCTCGCATGTGCGCGTGCTGGTGCAGCTCACGAAGGAGGCCAAGGGCTTCACCGCCGAGGACACGCGCTTCTGGGTGGTGCGGCCGCGGCTCGACACCTCGGGCATCTCGGGCCTCGGCACCTTGCTGTCCGGCGCCTACATCGGCGCCGACGCCGGCAGCTCGGAAGAGACGGCCGGCGAGTTCACCGGGCTCGAGGTGCCGCCGATCGTCACGCGCGACGCCTCGGGGCGGCAGTACCTGCTGCGTGCCCGCGACGTGGGCTCGCTCGACATCGGCTCGCCTGTGTACTTCAGGCGCATCAAGGTGGGCCAGCTCGCGGCCTACGAACTCGACGGCGACGGCCGCGGCGTCACGCTGCGCGTGTTCGTGAATGCGCCCTACGACAAGTTCGTCGGCGTCAACACGCGCTTCTGGCATGCGAGCGGCCTCGACGTGGAGCTGAGCGCGAGCGGCGTCAAGCTGCGCACCCAGTCGCTGGCCACGGTGCTGCTCGGCGGCATCGCCTTTCAGGCGCCCGACGACGCGATGGGCCCGGCGGCGCAGGAGAACGCCGCCTTCACGCTGGCCGCCGACGAAAGCACGGCGATGAAGGCACCGGACGGGCCCTCGCAGACGCTGCTCTTGTACTTCAACCAGTCGCTGCGCGGCCTGTCGCCCGGCGCGGTGGTCGATTTCCGCGGCGTGGAGATCGGCGAGGTCAAGTCCATCGGCGTCGAGTTCGACCGCCAGGAGAACCAGTTCAAGATGCCGGTGCTGATCCAGGTCTACCCCGATCGCCTGCGTCGCGGCGCGGGCAACGAACCGGACGAGTCGCGCTACGCACAGACCGAGCGCCTGCGCTTCCTGGTCGCCAAGGGGCTGCGGGCGCAGCTTCGCACGGGCAACCTGCTCACGGGCCAGGTGTACGTGGCGCTCGACTTCTTCCCGAAGGCGCCGCAGGCGAGGATCGACGTCAACAAGAACCCGATCGAGATGCCGACGGTGCCCAACAGCCTGGACGAGATCCAGGCGCAGATCGGCGAGATCGCGAGCAAGCTCAACAAGGTGCCGTTCGAGGAGATCGGCGCCGACCTGCGCAAGACGCTGGTCACGCTCGACAAGACGCTCGCCAGCGCCGAGCAGCTTGCAGGCCGGCTGAACAACGATGTCGCACCAGAGATGACGGCCGCGATGAAGGATGTGCGCAAGACGCTCAACGCCGCCGACAAGACGCTGGCCGACGATTCGCCGCTGCAGCAGGACATGCGCCAGACGCTGCAGGAGGTGACACGCGCGGCGGGGTCGCTGCGCATCCTGACCGACTACCTGGAACGCCATCCCGAATCGCTGATCCGCGGCAAGCCGGAGGACAAGAAGAAATGAGAACGACAAACACCCGGTCGGCGGCCTTGCTCGCTGCGATGCTGTTGGCGGGCTGCGCCAGCAACGCGCCGCAGTACTACAGCCTGGCCGATGCGACGCCGGGCGCGATACCCGGGTCGGGCACGGCGCCTGCTTTCGTCGAACTCGCGCCGGTGGCCATGCCCGAGCGCTTCGCGCGCCCGCAGCTGGTGGTACGGCAGAAGGCCGCCGTCGACGGGCCGCAGGTCGATATCCTCGAAGAGCACCGCTGGTCCTCCTCGTTCGAGAACGAACTGCGCGACGCCTTGAGCAGCGGCATCGCGGGCCGCCTCGGCGCTGTTGATGCAACGAAGAGCGGATCGCCGCGCGGCCAGGCCGTGACGCGCATCGCGGTGCAGTTGCGGCAATTCGATGCGGTGCAAGGCAGCCGCGTCGATGCCGGCTTCAGCTGGACCGTGCGCCGCGGCGATCAAGGAGCGTCGCTCGCTTGCCAGCTCTCGCTGTCGGAGCCGGTCGAGGGCGCCGGCATCGATGCGCTGGCCCGCGGCGCCCAGCGCACTACGGCGAAGCTGGCCGACGCGATTGCACGCAGCGTGACGGCCAACGCCTGCGCGAGCTGAGATGAACGACGGCGGCTTCGCACTGTTCGACACCGCCATCGGCGCCTGCGGCGTCGCCTGGGGTCCGCGCGGCATCGTCGGCGTGCGGTTGCCCGAAGCCGGGGAGGGCGCCACGCGCGCGCGCATGCAGCGGCGCTTTGCGCAGTTGAACGAGACCGAGCCGCCGCCCGAAGTGCAGAAGGCGACGGCCTCGATTCGCGCCCTGATGGCGGGCGAGCCGCTGGACCTGTCGGAGATCGTGCTCGACTACGAGGGCGTCTCCGACTTCCATCGCCGCGTCTACGAGATCGCACGCCGCATCGTGCCGGGGCGCACGCGCAGCTACGGCGAAATCGCCGCCGAGCTCGGCGACAAGGGCCTGGCGCGCGCTGTCGGCCAGGCGCTGGGCCACAACCCTTTCGCGCCGGTGGTGCCCTGCCATCGCGTGCTCGCCGCCGGCGGCAAGCCCGGCGGCTTCTCGGCGCACGGCGGCGCGACGGCGAAGCTCAAGATGCTGATGATCGAAGGCGCAAGGCCAGACAGCGATACCGCACCCTTGTTCTGAGATGTCACGCGCCTGCCATGTGGCAAGGCGAGCAGTTGTCCGACACATCACATACTGTTAAAAGTGCGACATTGAGTACTACAAAAGCATTTGCGCGTGCAGCTGGGGGACTCGATGCCGATACGAAGCAAAGACAATTTCTTGGTCTTCGGTTCTCCGAAGATCGAGGAAGACGAGATTCAGGAGATCGAGGCCGTCATGCGCTCGGGCTGGCTCGGCACAGGTCCGCGGGTCGCGCAGTTCGAGCATGATTTCGGCGTCTACCGCGGTGCGGCGCATGCCGTGGCGCTGAACTCCTGCTCCGCTGCACTTCATCTTTCCTTGCTGGCCTCCGGCGTCGGGCCGGGCGACGAAGTCATCACCACGCCGCTGACCTTTTGCGCAACGGTCAACGCCATCATTCACACCGGGGCGACGCCGGTGCTGGCCGACATCGACCCCGGCACGCTGAACATCGATCCGGTTCAGGTGCGAGCCAAGTTGAGCAAGCGCACGCGTGCCGTCGTGCCGGTTCACTTCGCGGGGCGGCCCTGCGAAATGGACGAGTTGATGGCGCTGGCGCGGCAGTACGAGCTCAAGGTCATCGAGGACTGCGCGCACGCCATCGAGACGCAGTACCACGGCCAGAACGTCGGCACGATCGGCGACTTCGGCTGCTTCTCGTTCTACGTGACCAAGAACGTCGTTACCGGCGAAGGCGGCATGGTCCTGGCGCGCAAGGAGGAGGACGCGGCCCGCATCAAGGTGCTCGGCCTGCACGGGATGAGCAAGGACGCGTGGAAGCGCTTCGGCGACGAAGGCTACAAGCACTACTACGTCGTCGAGGCCGGGTTCAAGTACAACATGATGGACCTGCAGGCGGCGATCGGACTCAAGCAACTGGCGCGCGTCGAGACGTACTGGCAGCGGCGCAAGGCCATCTGGCAGCGCTACCTCGACGAGCTGGCGGACCTTCCGCTGACGCTGCCCCCGAAGCCGGCGCCGGACACGCGCCACGCACACCATCTTTTCAGCGTGCAGATCGAAGCGGCGCGCTGCGGCATCTCGCGCGATGCCTTCCTCGACGCCATGACGGCGCAGGGCATCGGCGTCGGCGTGCACTACCTGGCACTGACCGAGCATCCCTACTATCAGCAGAGCCTCGGCTGGCGGCCCGAGCACACGCCGCATGCCACGCGCGCGGGCAGGCGGACCGTTTCGCTGCCGATCTCCGCCAAGCTGAGCGACCAGGACGTCGGCGACGTGATCTCTGCGGTGCGGCTGATCCTGGAGCGGCATGCAGCGCTGGCATCGACCGCACCGTGCTGATTTCGATCCTCATCCCGGCTTACGCACGGCCGGAACAATTGGGTGAAGCGCTGGCAAGCATCGCGCTGCAGGACCGCTCGCTGATCGGCGAGATCATCATCGGCGACGACAGCCCGCGCTCGTACTGGGCAAGCAACCAGGCGGTCATCGCGGCGAGCGGCCTGGCGGAGCTGGTCGAATATCTGCCGAGCGAACCGCCGAAGGGGACCTACCCCAACCAGTGGTTCCTGGCTTCGCGGGCGAAGCACGATCATCTGCTTTTCCTGCACAACGACGACCAGCTCTGCCCCGGCGCGCTGGGCCTGCTGGCGAACGCCTGCGCCAACGAGACCGATCCGCGCGTGAAGCTGTGGTTCGGCACGCACCTGATCATGGACGAGGCGGGCGTGGTCGATCCCGAGCGAACCACCGCCAGCGACCACTGGTTCGGCAGGCAGGGCGCGGGCGCCACACGCCCGGTGTGGGAGTGGTGCCTGACGGAGTCCATCCCCTCCAATGCCTTCCTGGTGGAGAAGGCAAGCTACCTGCAATACATGCGCGGTGAGCACGACGGCAACGTGGGGGATTGGGCCTTTTCGGTACGTCTGGCCAACAGCGGCGCCTGGGCGCACTTCATCGGGCGGGTCGTATCGCGCTACAGGGTGCAGGCCGGATCCGTCACCAGCGCCGGGCGCGGCGTCGACGCCCACCGGGCCTACGAGCTGGCGTGCGAATTGCGCGTGCCTCCCGAAATGGAAGCCGCGAAGCGCAAGCGCTTCAACCGGTACATGCTGGTCGTGGCCGTGCGCTATGCGCGGGATGGCGAACGCATGAACGCATGGCGCGCCTTCCTTTCGCCCGACGTTCCCTGGCGGGAGCGATTCTCCCTTCGTTCGGGCTTGGTGCTCTCGATGCTGCTGACGCCGCGGCCGTTGTGGCTCTGGGCGCTGCACTACAAGACCTGAGCCGCTAGCACAGCGCGCGGCATCATGCTGCGCAACGCCCATTGCCGCCTTGGCGACAATGGGCGCATGACTTCTTCGCGCTTCTTCAGGATCGCGCTCGTGCTGGGCCTCCTGTCGGCCATCGGTCCGTTCGCGATCGACATGTACCTGCCCGCGCTGCCGGAGATCGGCGCGAGCCTCGGCGCCGGCATCGGCCCGGTGCAGATGAGCCTGACGGCTTTCTTCATCTCGCTCGGCGTCGGGCAGTTGCTGTACGGGCCGGTGTCGGACATGGTGGGACGCAAGCCGCCGCTGTACTTCGGGCTCGGGCTGTTCGCGCTGGCCAGCATCGGCTGCGCGCTCGCGACCGACATCCAGACCCTGATCGCGCTGCGCTTCGTGCAGGGGCTCGGCGCCGCGGCCGGCATGGCGATTCCGCGCGCCGTGGTGCGCGACCTGCACACCGGCAACGATGCAGCGCGGCTGATGTCCTTGCTGATGCTGGTGTTCAGCGTGTCGCCGATCCTGGCGCCCTTGGCCGGCAGCGGCGTGATCGCCTTCGCCGGCTGGCGCGGCGTGTTCTGGGCCGTGACGCTGGCCGCCGTCGCCGGCCTCGCGCTGATGGGCGCGACGCTGAAGGAAACCCGGCCTGCCGAAGAGCGGGTGGAGAGCAGCCTGGCGAGCGCGCTTCGCGCCTACCGCGTGCTGCTGCGCGATACGCACTATCTCGGCCTGGTCTTCATCGGCGCTTTCGCGATGGCTGGCTTCTTCGTCTACCTGGCCAACTCGTCCTTCGTGATGATCGACCACTACGGGCTCTCGCCGACGCTCTACAGCCTGGCCTTCGGCATCAATGCGGCCGCCTTCTTCGGCGCCGCGCAGCTCAACGGCGCGCTGTGCGAGCGCTTCGGCATCGTGCGCGTGGTCAGGGCCAGCGTGAGTGCCTGCGGGCTCGTCATGGCGGCGATGTTCGCCTACTACCTGGCCGGCGGCGACCGCCTGGCGGTGCTGATCGTGCTGTACTTCGTCGCCAGCGGCTTCATGGGCCTGGTCATTCCCACCACCTCGGTGCTGGCGCTCGAGAAACACGGCGCGATCGCCGGCACGGCATCGGCCCTGCTGGGCACCCTGCAGATGCTGACCGGCGCGGTGGTGATGGCGGTGATCGGCCTGTTCACCGACGGCCGGCCCTTGCCGATGGTGACGGGCATGGCCGCTGGTGCGCTGATCGCGGTGGTGCTGACATGGTTCACGCTCGGCGGCCGGCAGCCGGCGGCTTATGCGGCGCGCTGAGCCAATGACCGGCGCGCAATCATCGCTGTTCGACGGCCTGCCGCTGCCGCAGCGCCGGCACGCGATGCTGGTGATCATTCTCGGCATCGCGGTCGCGGTGCTCGACGGCACCATCGTCAACCTCGCGCTGCCCGGGATCGCGCGCGAGCTCCATGCCGATCCGGCGCATGCGATCTGGGTGGTCAACGCCTACCAGATCGCCACGCTGGTGATGCTGCTGCCGCTGGCCTCGCTCGGCGACCTGGTGGGCTACCGGCGCGTCTACCTGGTGGGCATGGCGCTGTTCGCCTTCGCCTCGCTCGGCGCCGTGCTGGCGGATTCGCTCGCGACGCTAATCGCCGCGCGCGCGGTGCAGGGGCTGGGCGCCGCCGGCATCATGAGCGTCAACGCGGCGCTGGTGCGGCTGATCTACCCCAGGGCGCAGCTCGGCCGCGGCATGGCGATCAACTCGATGGTGGTGGCGACCGCGTCGGTGGCAGGGCCCTCGGTGGCGGCGGCGATCCTGTCGGTGGCCTCGTGGCCCTGGCTGTTCGTGCTCAATGTGCCGCTGGGCGCGCTGGTGCTGGCGCTGGGCTTCTACGCACTGCCGGCCAACCGCGTGGCGGCCGCGGCCGGCGCGCGCTTCTCGTTCGTCGACGTGGCGCTCAACGTGCTGATGTTTTCGCTCATCTTCATCGGCGCCGACCGGCTCGGTGTGCGCAGCAGCGATGCAGGGCAGGGCGCGCAACCCGTGGCCTGGGCGCTGCTGCTGGCCGGCGTGGCGGTCGGCTTCGTCTACCTGCGGCGCCAGCGCGCGCTGGCCGTGCCCCTCTTTCCGGTCGACCTGCTGCGCATCCCGGTGTTCGCGTTGTCGATGGGCACCTCGGTGGCGGCCTTCTGCGCGCAGATGCTGTCCTTCATCGCGCTGCCTTTTCTGCTGCTCGACACCTACGGGCGCTCGCACGTGGAGGCCGGCCTCCTGATCACCGCCTGGCCGCTGGCGATCGTGGTGATGGCGCCGATCGCGGGCCGGCTGATCGGTCGCTATCCCGACGGCCTGCTGGGCGGCATCGGCCTCGGGCTGCTCGCCGTCGGCCTGACATTGCTCGCCGCGCTGCCCGCGCAGCCGGGTAATGCCGACATCGTGTGGCGCATGGCGCTGTGCGGACTGGGCTTCGGCCTGTTCCAGTCGCCCAACAACCACACCATCGTGACCTCGCCGCCCGCGCACCGCAGCGGCGCCGCCAGCGGCATGCTGGGCACGGCGCGGCTCACCGGCCAGACGCTGGGCGCCGTGCTGCTGGCCGCCATCTTCAGCGTCTGGAGCCCGCACGACGGCAAGGGCCAGGTGATCGCGCTCGGGCTGGCCGCCTGCTGCGCGGCCGTGGCGGCGGTGTGCAGCGCGTTGCGCACGCGCGAGCCCAGCACCCGCCACGCCTGAGCGGCGCGTCCCTTGCTTCAGCGCCGCGCAGCGGCCGTGACGATGCGTCCCAGTGTCGCCACCGCCTGCTCGCTGCGCGCATCCCATGGATGCCCGTCGTTGGGCCGCAGGCAGTTCGCGAAAGCGCGCTGGGCCGAGAAGATCGGCCCTGGCGCGATGCTGATGCCTTGCGCGAGCGCCTCGCGGTGGCGTCCGGAATCAGGCTGCCCAGCGGATTCTGGAAGCCGGTCATCAGCCAGCAGGCCTTGGGCCGGTGGCGCAGGATCGCACGCGCCAGCGCGTCGAGTTCGATGCCTTCGCTCGGATGGGTCGGCACCTCGATCGCTTCCAGTCCGTTGCGTTCCAGCGCCTGCAGCGCGGCATAGAAGGTCGGCGATTCGATCAGCACCGCGTCGCCCGGGCGCGTCGCCGCCGTGCGCGCCCGAGCCCCTGGGCCTCCAGCAGGGGCCTGGAACACGGTGGAGGAGCTCACGCCACGGCTGGCGCGGGCTTGGCGCACCGAAGGCAGGCGGTCGCCGGGACGCAGCACGCCGGCGCGGATGCAGTCCGCAATGCCGGCGGCCAATGACTCGTAACGCTTCATGTCGCTTCTGTTATCCGCATTTCGCATCTATCCTGCATGTCCTCTGTTCGCCTGATTGGAGCAGCATCCAAATGACCGAGAGATACGATTCCATCGTCATCGGAACCGGCCAGTCCGGGCCTTCATTGGCCGTGCGCCTGGCGCAGGCCGGCCGCAAGACCGCTGTCGTCGAGCGCAAGCTGTTCGGCGGCACCTGCGTCAACACCGGCTGCATCCCCACCAAGACCTTGATCGCGAGCGCGCGGGTCGCCTACCTGGCACGCCGCGCCGCCGACTTCGGCGTGATGGTCGATAACGTGCGCGTCGACATGGCGCGCATCAAGGCACGCAAGGATGCCGTGGTGCGGGCATCCAACCAGGGCGTCGAGCAATGGCTCAAGGGCACGCCGAATCTCACGGTGTACGAGGGGCACGCGCGCTTCGAGGGCCCGCGCATGATCCGGGTCGGCGACGCGCAGCTCGAGGCCGGCGAGATCTTCATCGACGTCGGCACGCGCGCGCATGTGCCGGACCTCCCCGGCCTGGGCGAGGTCGACCATCTCACGAATGGCGGCATGCTCGAGCTCGACACCCTGCCCGAGCACCTGGTGGTGGTCGGCGGGAGCTACATCGGCCTGGAGTTCGCCCAGATGTACCGGCGTTTCGGCGCCCGCGTCACCGTCGTCGAGATGGGCCCGCGGCTGATCTCGCGCGAGGACGAGGAGGTGTCGGCGGCGATCCGCGAGATCCTCGAAGGCGAGGGCATCGAGGTCCGGCTCAACGCCAAGTGCATCACGCTGGCGCGGCGCTCCCGCGGCATCGGCGTCGGTCTCGACTGCGAGGACGACCCGCGCGAGATCGAGGGCTCGCACCTGCTGCTCGCCGTCGGGCGCCGGCCGAACACCGACGACCTCGGGCTGGACAAGGCGGGCGTGAAGACCGATGCGCGCGGCTACATCACGGTGGACGAAGGGCTGCGTACCAGCGTGCCGGGCATCTGGGCACTCGGCGACGTCAACGGCCGCGGTGCCTTCACCCACACCTCCTATAACGATTACGAGATCGTGGCGGCCAACCTGCTCGACAACGATCGCCGCCGCGTCTCCGATCGGGTGCCCGCCTATGCGCTGTACATCGATCCGCCGCTGGGCCGGGCCGGCATGACCGAGCGCGAGCTCAGGCAGGACGGCCGCCGCGCGCTCGTCGCGAAACTGCCGATGAGCCGCGTCGGCCGCGCGAAGGAGCGCAGCGAGACGCAGGGCTTCATGAAGATCCTGGTCGACGCGTCGAGCCAGAAGATCCTTGGCGCCGCGATCCTCGGCATCGAGGGTGACGAAGTCATCCACTCGATCCTCGACGTGATGACCGCCGGCGCGCCGTACACGGTGCTCCAACGGGCGATGCACATCCATCCGACCGTCTCGGAATTCATTCCCACGCTGCTGGGCAAGCTGGAGCCCCTGGGAGCGCCCGGCCAATGACACAAATCGGCAAGCCGCCGGGCGACGACACGCTGATCCGGCACGGTTGCGAAGCGGTGCCGTGCCCCAAGGCTTCCAAGCCCTGGGTGCTGGCCGCCGCGATCGTCGGATCGAGCATGGCCTTCATTGACGGCACGGTGGTGAACGTGGCGCTGCCCGCGATCCAGAACGATCTGCGCGCGACGGCCTTCCAGGCGCAGTGGGTGGTGGAGTCCTATGCGCTCTTCCTCGCCGCGCTGCTGCTGGCGGGCGGTGCGCTCGGCGACCGCTTCGGGCGGCGGCGCATCTTTGCCCTCGGCATCGTGATCTTCGCGCTGGCCTCGGTGGGCTGCGCGCTCGCGGGCAGCGTGCAGCAGCTCATCCTCGCGCGTGCCGTGCAGGGCATCGGCGGCGCCTTGCTGGTGCCGGGCAGCCTGGCGCTGATCAGCGCCTCCTTTCCCGAGAAGGAGCGCGGGCGGGCGATCGGCACCTGGTCGGGTTTCAGCGGCATCACGGCCGCCATCGGGCCGGTGGTCGGCGGCTTCCTGGTCGACCACTACTCGTGGATCTGGGCCTTCCTCGTCAATGTGCCGATGGCCATTGCGGTGTTGCTGATCGTCTGGCGCCACGTCCCGGAAAGCCGCGGCAGCACTGCAAACGGCGGGCTGGATCTCTGGGGCGCGGCGCTCGCCACCGTCGCGCTCGGCGGCATCGTCTATGCGTTCATCGAGGCGCCCACGCAGGGCTGGAACTCGCCGGCCGTGCTGGCCGCGCTGGCCTCGGGCCTCGCGGCCAGCGCCGCCTTCGTGGTGGTCGAAGGCCGTGTCCGATCGCCGATGCTGCCGCTTTCGCTCATGCGCATCGGCAACTTCGGCGGCGCCAACCTGCTGACGCTGCTGCTCTATGCGGCGCTGGGCGGCGGGCTCTACTTCTTTCCGCTCAACCTGATCCAGGTGCAGGGCTACTCGGCCACGGTGGCCGGCGCGGCGCTCTTGCCCTTCATCCTGATCATGTTCGCGCTGTCGGGCTGGGCCGGGCAGCTGGTGGACCGCTTCGGCCCGCGGCTGCCGCTGGTGGTGGGTCCGGCCATCGCAGCGGCGGGCTTCGCGCTGTTCGCAGTGCCGGGCGTCGACGCCAACTACTGGACCGCCTTCCTCCCGGCCGTGGTGGTGCTCGGCTTCGGCATGACGATCACGGTCGCGCCGCTCACGACCACGGTGATGAACGCGGTCGGACCGGATTCGGCAGGCATCGCATCGGGCGTTAACAACGCGGTATCGCGCGCAGCCTCGGTGCTCGCGATCGCGGTCTTCGGCGTGGTGATGGCCTGGGTCTTCGACGCGATGCTGGCCCATGGCCTGCGCGAGGCGGGCGCATCGGCCGAAACCACCGCCTTCTTCGAAAACCAGCGCAGCAAGCTCGCGGGCGCGGAGATGCCGCCGGGCATCGATACGGCCGCGGCCGCCGCGCTCAAGAGAGCGGTCGCCGAATCCTTCGTGGCCGGTTTCCGCTGGGTCATGCTGCTCTGCGCCGGCCTGGCGCTGCTGAGTGCGCTGAGCGCGTGGATCATGATCGGCCGCGGTCCCGATCGCGCGGCCGTTCCCGCGTCCGCGCGCCGATAGTCCCCGCGCCGCGCCTGGCTCTTGCTCGGCCTTGCTTACGTCCTTTGCGTTAGCGCGCATGGCCGATAGGCAAAGCACTACCCCGCATCGACACTGCGCCTCGTGTTTGCCCATTCACCGACGTTGTCGGACGCAGGAGGAATGGCAATGATCCAAAGTTGCTGGGACGCCGTGAAGTTGTTGCCGCTTGTTGCCTGCATGCTTCTCGCGGCATGTTCCGATGCGCCGCGGCCCGGCGAGGTGTTCGACGAGGCGAAGCAGGCCGGCCGCGATGCGGCCTCGTTCCCGCATGCCTCGGAGCCCTACTTCCGCGACATGGACGGCGGCATCGCGCTCTCGCCCGAGGAGGAGAAGGGCCGCAACATGTGGCTGGTCTGGAGCGGCGGCAACGACCGCTTCTGGACTCAGATGACCGACTACACCTTCGGTGCCTTCGACCTGCTGAAGGTGGTCAGCACCCATCCGAGCCTCGGCTACTCGCGCGCCAGCCGCTGGGAATATTTCGGCTTGGTCAACGAGCCCTGTTTCGTGCCTGCGACCGGCCCCGACAAGGCCCGCCGCGGCCTGTGGCTCGACATGCGCAGCAAGGACTGCGCGCCCGACCCCTTCGAGAACGAGAGCAAGTACCCGGGCGTGAAAATCGGTTCGCGCGGCAAGCCGCTCGGCGACGGCAGCACCCAGCCGGTGGGCTCCTTCTACGGCTGGGGCACCGGCATCGCCGGCCTGCGCCTCTTCCCCAATCCGGCCTTCGACGAGAAGGCGGCGAAGGAATGGGACGCCGAGAAGTACTACACCGACCCGAACTACTACAACCGCAAGGATCTGGTGCGGCCCTACCGCGTGGGCATGTCCTGCGGCTTCTGCCACATCGGGCCCAGCCCCGTGAAGCCGCCGGCCGATCCGAACAACCCGAAGTTCGAGAACCTCAGTTCGTCCGTCGGCGCGCAATACATGTGGGTAGACCGGCTCTTCATCTACAACGCCAACAAGCCGGAGGGCCGCAAGAACTACATGTACCAGCTCGCCCACACCTACCGGCAAGGGACGATGGACACCTCGCTGGTTTCCACCGACAGCATCAACAACCCGCGCAGCATGAACGCGGTCTACGACTTCGTCGCCCGTCTGGAGATGGCCAAGCGCATCGGGCAGGAAAAGCTCGACGGCGGCGAGCTCGACAACAAGCAGTTCAACGACTATGTGGCGAGCGGCCCGCTGACCGAATTCTTCATCAAGTCCGAGGCCACGGTTCGCACCCCCCATGTGCTGAAGGACGGCGCCGATTCGGTGGGCCTGCTCGGCGCGCTCAACCGCGTCTATCTCAACATCGGCCTGTTCAGCGAAGAGTGGCTGCTGCACTTCAATCCGGTGGTCGGCGGCAAGACGATCAGCCCGATCCCGATCGCGACGGCGCAGAAGAATTCGAGCTACTGGCAGGCCACCGAGGCGGGCACGCCCAACACGGCGCTGTTCTTCCTGAAGGCGGCCCAGCCCGACCGGTTGAAGGACGCACCCGGCGGCAACACCCATCTGGCGGCGGACACGGCCACGCTGGAACGCGGAAAGATCGCCTTCGCCGACACCTGCGCGCGCTGCCACTCGAGCAAGGCGCCGCCGCCGCCGGCAGCGCTCGAACTCACGGCCGGGAAATGCGCCGGCCCCGGCTACGTGGACTGCTTCAAGCGCTATTGGACCTGGACCCAGACGGACGATTACAAGGCGCAGATGCGCAAGATCGTGCAGGCGCCCGATTTTCTGCAGGGCAACTACCTGTCGACCGAAGCGCGCATTCCGGCGACCCTGCTGCGCACCAACGTCTGCAGCCCGCTCGCGACCAATGCGATCAAGGGCAACATCTGGGACAACTTCTCCTCCCGGACCTACAAGAGCCTGCCCTCGGTCGGCACCGTCACGCTGCACGATCCCTTCACCGGCGAGCCCAGGCCCTACGCCATGCCGGGCGGCGGGCGCGGCTACACGCGCGTGCCCTCGCTGATCAGCATCTGGTCGACCGCGCCGTTCCTTCTCAACAACACGGTCGGCCCCTTCGAATCCAGTCCTTCGGTCGAGGCGCGCCTGAAGTCCTTCGACAGCTCCATCGAGCAGATGCTGTGGCCCGAGAAGCGCGACCGCGATCCGATGGTCGGCGACAAGGTCGGCGGCTTCATCGACCGCACCACCGAGCGCAGCACGGTGACCGTGCCGATCGGCTTCGTGCCCGAGGCGATGCAGCCGCTGCAGGGTCGGCTGCATCGCTGGTTCCCATGGCTGGTCGAACAGGACGGCGACATCGTGCTCGGTCCGATCCCGAAGGGCGTGCCGGTGGCGCTGCTGGCCAACCTCAAGCTGCGTGCCGAGGGCGACGGCCTCGGCGAGAAGGCCTCGCACGTGCGCGACGTGGGCGAGCTGCTGATCAAGCTCAAGCACGCCCTCAGGAGCACGCCGGAGGGCGCCTCCGACGAGCAGCTGCGCGAACACTTCGCCAGCCTGCGCGGCCCGATGATGGAACTGAGCAAGTGCCCGGACTTCGTGGTCAACCGCGGCCACTATTTCGGCACCGCGCAGTTCAACCGGCAAGAGGGCTTGAGCGAAGACGAGAAAGCCTTCGGCCGCGAGCCGGAGCTCGGCGACGACGACAAGCGCGCGCTGATCGCCTTCCTAAAGACTTTCTGACCATCACCTGCGCCGAGGCCATGTCCGATGCCGAATCAGCTGCCTGGGACTACGTGATCGTCGGCTCGGGCGCCGGCGGCGGCACGCTCGCGGCTCGCCTGGTCGAAGCCGGCATGCGCGTCTTTCTGCTCGAAGCCGGAGGCGATCCGCGCGTCGCTGGCGAACGCCTGCCCGAGGACTACGACGTGCCGGCCTTCCATGCCTTCGCCTGCGAGAACACGGCGATGAGCTGGAACTTTCGCGTGCGCCACTACGCCGACGAAGACCGGCAGGCGAAGGACTGGAAGTACGAAGCGGGGCAGGGCGTGCTGTACCCGCGCGCAGCGGCGCTGGGCGGATGCACCTCGCACAACGCGATGATCTTCATGCTGCCGCACGATGAGGACTGGAACCATGTCGCGCAGCTCACCGGCGACCGCTCCTGGCGCGCCTCGCGCATGCGCCGCTACGCGCGGCGCGTGGAAGACTGCCGTCACCGGCCGGTTTGGCGAACCCTGCGCCACGTGGGGCTCGATCCGACGGGGCACGGCTGGGGCGGCTGGCTGCGCATCGAAAAGTCGATCCCGCTGTCGGTGCTGGGCGACGAAGGCCTGGTGCACGTGCTGCGCGACACCGCCGGCGTCTTCACGAGCGGCCTGCCGACGCCTTTGCTCAGCACCCTGCGCTGGCTGCGCAGCGGACTGGGCGACCCGAATTCGCGCCGCTTGCGGCGCGGCAGTTTCGAGGGCATCTGCTACACGCCGCTCTCGACTTCGGAGCACCGCCGGGTCGGCGTGCGCGAACGGCTGCTCGATGTGGCGGGCAGGCATCCGGGCCGCTTGCAGCTGGAGCTCGACGCGCTGGCCACGCGTGTCCTGTTCGATGCCGAAGGTGCGGCCTGCGGCATCGAGTACCTCAAAGGAAAACGGCTCTACCGGGCTCATGCGGCGCCGAGCAGCGTGGAGGGCGTGCGCCGCGAAGTGCGCGTGCGGCGTGAGGTGATCCTGTGCGGCGGCGCATTCAACACGCCGCAGCTGCTGATGCTGTCCGGCATCGGTCCGGCCGCCGAACTCGAGGCGCACGGCATTGCGCTGCAGAAGAACCTGCCCGGCGTCGGCCGCAACCTGCAGGACCGCTACGAGATCGCCGTCACGCACCGCATGCGCGAACCCTGGGAGGTGCTGGAAGGCGCGCGCTTCGATCGCGACGACACGCTGTGGCGCCACTGGCACGAGGAACGCTCGGGCATGTATGCCTCCAACGGCGCCGCGCTCGGGGTGGTGAGCCGCTCGACCGCCGCCGAGCGGCCGGGGCAGGAGCCCGACCTCTTCTGCATGGCGCTGCTGGCACGCTTCGAAGGCTACTTCCCCGGCTTCTCGAAGCAGGTTCGCGAGCAGCAGGACCAGCTGACCTGGGCCGTGCTGAAGGCGCATACGCAAAACCGCGCCGGCACCGTGCGCCTGCGTTCGGCCGATCCGCGCGACACGCCGCTGGTGAACTTCCACTATTTCGAGGAAGGCGACGACCAGGCCGGCGAGGACCTGCGTGCCGTGGTGCAGGCGATCCGCTCAGTGCGCCGGATGACGGCGCCGCTGCTCGCCAAGGGATGGATCGCCGAGGAACTGGCGCCGGGCCCGGCCGTGCAGAGCGACGAGGCCTTGGCCGACTATGTGCGCAACACGGCCTGGGGCCACCACGCCTCTTGCTCCTGCGCCATCGGCCCGGTCGAGGAGGGCGGCGTGCTCGACAGCGCCTTCGCCGTGCACGGCGTGCCGCGGCTGCGTGTGGTCGATGCCTCGGCCTTCCCGCGCATACCCGGTTTCTTCGTGGCAGCCGCGGTCTACATGATCGCGGAGAAAGCGGCCGATGCAGTGCTGAGCGCAGCGATGCGCACACCACTTTCGGCAAATTGACGGCCCCCTGACCCAAGGCCGACACTTTGTGAACGACGGGTCTTCACACGAGGGGAATGCCCATGGCCTATGACGTACAGCAACTGCTCGACATGTCGCAAGAGCAGCTCGACGAGCTCTTTCGCGCCAGCCCGCCGGGCGACATCCCTTCGGGCGAAGCCGAGGGCACCGCGATCATCGCGCCCGGGACCCGCTACACCGAATCCATCGCCAGGATGATCAACTTCTTCGGCTGGCAGGGGAAGGTGTTCGATGCCGAGAAGGGCGTGCTGAAGAACAAGGTCAGCCCCTTCGGCGTGCAGGCCATCGTGGCCAAGGTCTACAAGGGCGACAGCTGGCTGGACCAGAAGGAGTGCATCGTGCTCGACTACTCCGAGACCTCGCTGGTGGCCCACTGGATTCGCGACGAGATTCGCCTGATCTCGCCGGGTTTCTATCTCGGCAAGGTGTACTGGGGCAAAGAGCGGCTGATCGATTTCTGCCTCAGATTCTAGGGACCCACAGACCCCCGATGCGGTGACTCCTCAATCGCACTTCATGGTGGTCGCAGCCATCTCTCCCGGTCGCGAAGCGGGCCTGCGGAAACTGCTGGACACCATGAACGTGAGGCCCGGCGTGGTCGACCCTGCCAATGCAGTGCTGCCTTTTGCCGCCTTCCCGCGATTGCATTTCGCGCGCTTCGCGGTGCTCGGCGACGCGACCATGGCCGACCTCGAAGTCTTCGGCCTGCCGCGGCCGAAGCTGCCGACCTACCTGGTATTCATGGGCGACTGCGACGGGCCCGGAGATGAGCAGCTGGCCGAGCTGGTGCAGCGCGCCGGCGAGGGCCTGCGCCGCATCTTCTCGCACTGCAGGGCCCTCGATCCGCGCGACGATCTGCTCGACTGGCTCATCGAGCACGACCGGCCGGTGGCTGCGCCCTACGTCAACTGGATCGGGCGCACCGTGCAGCAGATCCGCGAAGAGAGCGCCTTGCAGCGCCTCCTGTCGGCGCGGGCACCGCGCGGCCTGAGCGAGGCAGCCGTCGATCCGCGAACCATGCGGCGCCAACTGCTGGCCTTCGCGCGTGCCGAGCAGGCCGCCGGACGCCTGGTGCTGACGCCGCCCGCGCCGACGCCGCTCGGCTGGCAGATCCGCAATCTGCTCCATGCGATCGGCCTGCCGCTCGCCGGACTGGTGCTGCTGCCGCTGGTGATCCTGCTGCTGCCGGTCTTCCTCGTGCTGCTGCGCCGCCAGGAGAAGCGCGACCCCGAATACTGTCCGCGACCGCGCGCAGCGGCTGTGCGCGAGATGCAGGAGCTCGAAGACCATGATCCGAGCAACAGCTTCACCGCGCTCGGCGCGGTCAAGCCGGGCTGGTTCCGGCGCGGCCTCGTGCAACTGCTGCTGGTGCTGATCGCCTACGCCTGCCGCCACGTGTTCGGCCGCGGCCACCTGGGGCGCGTGCGCACCATCCATTTCGCGCACTGGGTCTTCCTCGACGACAAGACACGCGTGCTGTTCGCGAGCAACTACGACGGCAGCCACGAAAGCTACATGGACGACTTCATCAACAAGGTCGCCTGGGGCCTCAACCTGATCTTCAGCAACGGCTTCGGCTGGCCGCGCACCGACTGGCTCATCAAGGGCGGTGCGCGCCACGAGCTGCGCTTCAAGTACTACCAGCGCGGGCACCAGTTGCCGACCCAGGTCTGGTACAAGGCCTACCCCGGCCTCACGCTGGCCGACCTGGACCGCAACCGGCGTATCCGCGAAGGCTACGAGCGCGTGGAGATGAGCGATGCGCAGGTGCTCGCATGGCTGAGGCTGCTATGAGCATCGAGTACGAAGACATCCAGGGCCTGGTGCGCTTCGGCTACAAGCACCTGACGCAGGCCTGCTTTCTTCTGCTGCGCATCCGCAATGTCGAAGCCGCCCGTGCCTGGCTCGCGAACGCGCCGGTCACCAATGCCATTCTGCGCAAGCCGCCGCCGAGCACGGCCTTGCAGATTGCCTTGACCAGCGCCGGCCTGCACGCGCTGGACGTGGCCCCTGACATCGTCGACGGCTTTTCCGCCGAGTTCCTTGCCGGCATGAGCAGCGACTCGAGCCGCGCCCGGCGCCTGGGCGATCTCGGTGCCAACGATCCCGCCTGCTGGCGGTGGGGCGGCCGGCAGGAGGACGTGCCGCACCTGCTGGTCATGCTCTACGCCGAGCACGGCGCTCTGGACGCCTGGCTGCAGACCGTTCTTGCGCAATGCGCGGCGGGCTTCGAGCAGATGGCTCGCCTCTCGACCTCGGACATGGACGGCTTCGAGCCCTTCGGGTTCCGCGACGGCATCTCGCAGCCGCGCATCGACTGGGAATGCGAACGCGCGGCGCACGACCAGGAGCAGTTCGAATACACCAACCTCTCTTGCCTCGGCGAGTACCTGCTCGGCTATCCGAACGAATACGGCGCCTACACCGACCGGCCCCTGCTGGACCGCGCGCGCGATCCCGCGGCGCTGCTGCCGCGCGCCGAAGACGCCGCGGACAAGGCCGATCTGGGGCGCAACGGCAGCTACCTGGTCATCCGCCAGCTGCAACAGGACGTCGAAGGCTTCTGGCGTTTCATCGACAGCCAGGCGCAGGGCGACGCCGCCCTGCGCAAGAGCCTGGCCGAGGCGATGGTCGGCCGCACCGCGGAGGGCGAGCCGCTGGTGGCGCCGGCGGGCGACGACCGGCTCAATGGCTTCACCTACGACGGCGATGCGGACGGCCTGCGCTGCCCCTTCGGTGCGCACATCCGCCGCAGCAATCCGCGCAATGCCGATCTGCCGCCCGGCTGGCCGGATCCCATCTCGCGCCTCGTGCGCAGGCTCGGCTTCGGATCGAACGCATTGCGCCGCGACCTGATCGCCTCGACGCGTTTCCACCGGCTGCTGCGCCGGGGCCGCGAATACGGCGGCGCGCCGGGTGAAGACGTCGGACTGCACTTCATCTGCCTGGGCGCCAACATCGCGCGCCAGTTCGAGTTCGTGCAAGGCGCCTGGCTGACCGGCACCCAGTTCGACGCCCTGGCCGGCGAGGGCGATCCGCTGCTCGGCCATCGCCTTCCCGGCGCCGACGGCACGCCGACCGATGGCTTCTCGATGCCCGCGGCATCGGGGCCCGACCGGCGCCTGACGGGCCTGCCGCAATTCGTGACCGTGCAGGGCGGCGCCTACTTCTTCCTGCCCGGCATCCGTGCCTTGCGCTTTCTGTCAAAGGTGCAACCATGACCTCCAATGTCAGCCGTCCCGCCCCCAGGGCCAACACGGGCTCCTTGCTGAAGAACGTCATCAGCGATTCGGGCATGGCCCTGCTGCGGCTGGAACGCAGGTTCGACCCCTTCCTTCGCCCGGCCTTCGACGCGGTGCTGCGCGATCCGCTGGCGCGCCTGACCACGGCGCTGATCAACAGCCGGCGGCCCGACGAAGGTCTCGCGATCGCGGAGGAAAAGCTCATGGTCGACGAAGAGAGCTTCACCGATTCGATCGTCCGCAGCTTCACCCGGCAGATGGGCGACCTCTGGAAGCCCGGCGGCTTCGAGCGCGGCGGCAACACCAAGACACAGGGCATCGTGCGCGGCGAGTTCAGCGTGCACGAGGACATCCCGGAACGCATGAAGCGCGGCATCTACGCCAGGCCGCAGCCCTTCAGGGCCTGGGTGCGCTTCTCGGGGCCCGGCCCCTACATCACGCCCGACATCGACGACGTCGGCTTCATGAGCATCAGCATCAAGCTCCTGGGCGTGCCGGGACCGAAGCTGATGGAGGAGGAGAAGCACACGCTGGACATGTTCGGCGTTTCCACGCCCACCTTCGTGACGCCGGACGCCAAGGCCAACGCGGCGCTGCAGATCGAAAGCGTGAAGAACGCGCAGATCTTCTACTTCGTCAACTTCCACGACTCGCATGTGCTGGACCTGATCATGCAGTCACTCTTCATCAAGACGCAGTCGAGTCCCTTCGAGGCGCCGTACTTCAGCTGCGTGCCCTACCTGATGGGCGAGGGGCAGGCGATGCAATACTCGGTGTGGCCGAAGACGAAGAAGCGCACGCCGATCCCGCGCCTGCCGCTGCGCCCGCCGGACGACTACCTGCGCCAGGCCATGGTGGCCTCGCTGGCCGAGGGCGACGTGGAGTTCGACATCCGGCTGCAGATGCAGACCGACCCGCATCGGATGCCGATCGAGAACGCCGGCGTGCTGTGGCCGGAGAAACTGTCGCCGCGCATCACCGTGGCCACGCTGCGCCTGCCGCGCCAGACCTTCGACTCGCCGGCGCAGATGGAATTCGCGAAGAGGCTTTCCTACAACCCCTGGCACACCATCGCCGAGCATCGGCCGCTGGGCAACCAGAGCCGGGCGCGCAAGAGGATGTACTGGGAGCTCTCGCAGTTGCGGCATCGGATGAATGCGGTGCCGCACTACGAGCCGACGGGGGACGAGGTGTTCGAGTAGGGCGGAAAGTCGATGCCGTGTTGGCCGCTTCGCCAGGCCGGGTGCTTGTCCATCACGCGCGCGAACAGCGGTGCCTGAAGACGCGCCGCGAGCCAGGCTTTCAAGCGCGGCCATGGCTGTTGGTCGAACCAGGCCGCATCGACCTGCGCGAACTGGCGCACGAACGGGGCTATCGCGATATCGGCGAGTGCGACATGGTCGCCGTGCAGGCATCGCGCGGCCGCCAACCTGTCTTCGAGCCGCATCAAGAAGAGGGCGCCGCGCGCGCGATGCGCTGCCGTGTCGGCGCCCGGATGCCGCTCGGGATACTTGTAGCCGTCGAGATCCCGCTTGAACTCGCCGTCGCATTCGGCGACGAGCGCGAGCATCTCGTCCAGCGTCGCGCGTTCGGGTTGCAGCCAGCCTTCGGGATCGTTGCGCCGCAAGGCCCACAGCATGATGTCCAGGCTCTGGTCGATCACCGTGCCGTCCACGTCGACCAGCACCGGCACCGTGCCCTTGGGCGAGGCGGCCAGCAGCTCGGCCGGCTTGTCGCGCAGCACGACTTCGCGCAGCTCGCAGCGCCGGCCGCTCGCGGCGATCGCCATGCGCGCGCGCATCGCATAGGGGCAGCGGCGGAAGGAGTACAGGACGGGCCGCGCGCCGCCTGCGCTCAGATCAGCCTGCGGATCGTCTTCTTGCGCCATGCGAAGCGGTAGTAGCTGGCTTGCAGCGTCAGCATCGCGGTGAAGGCCACGGGGTAGGCGATCCAGATCCCGTTGAGCCCCATGCGATGGCTCAGCCACCACGCCACCGGCACCTCGATCAGCGCGATGCAGAAGATCGAGATCGCGGTCGGCACCAAGACCGAGCCGCTGGCGCGCATGATCCCCGACAGCGCCGCGCCCATGCCGAAGATCACGGTGCTCCACAGCATGATGTGCAAGAGCGTCTGCGCCACCTCGATCACCGGCTCGCTGGTGATGAAGAAGCCCATCAGCGGGCGCGAGAACAGGTAGCCCAGCAGCACCAGGCCGCCAGTCAGCACCAGGTTCATCTGCAGGGCGGTGCGCGTGATGGCGCCCAGGCGCTGCGCCTGGCCGGCGCCGATGGCCTGCGCGCCGAGGATCGAGGCGGTGATCGCGATCGAGATCGCCGGGAACTGCACATAGGCCACCACCTGGTTCACCGCGCCGTAGGCCGCGGTGGCGCTGGAACCGTAGGCGTTGACGAAAGACAGCAGCGCGAGCTCGGCCAGCGAGACAACGATCATCTGCACGCCGGTGGGCACGCCGACCTTGAGCACCGCCTTCAGCAGCGCCGGCCGCACGCGCAAATGGCGCACGAAGTCGGCATCCGGCGCGAGCGGACTCTTCTTGCGCCGCAGGTGAATGGCCAGCCAGGCGGTCGCGACCACGAAGGAGACCACTGTGGCCCAGGCGCCGCTCGCCACGCCGAGCATCGGCAGGCCGAACCAGCCGCGGATGAGGGCCGGCGTGATCGCGAGGCCAAGCACCGTCGAGATCATCAGCGTGTAGAGCGGCGCCACCGTGTCGCCGACGCCGCGCAGCATGGCGGTGGAGAGCAGAAACACGAACAGGCCCGGCATCGCGATCAGGATGATGCGTGCGTAGGCCGTGGCATCGGCCAGGATGTCGGGCGGCGTGCCCAGCGCCGCCAGCATCGGCTGCGTGAAGGTGCCGCCGAACCCCGCGACCGCGAGCGCGAACAGCACGCCCACCGTGAGCGTGGTGCCGGCCACGGCGCGCGCCTTCTCGGGCTCGTGCGCGCCCCAGGCCTGGCCGATCAGCACCGAGGCGCCGGCGCCGAGGCCGATGGTGAAGGCGATGAAGAAGAACATCACCGGAAAGAAGCTCGACACCGCGGCCAGCGCGCCGACGCCGATCATCTGCCCCAGGTAGACGTTGTTGAGCGTGCCCGAGAGCGACTGCAGGATGTTGCTGAGCAGCATCGGCGCGAGGAAGAACAGGAAGGTCTTCCACAGCGGGCGCGAGGCCATCGCCGCGGCGCGCGGATTGAGGTGTGGAGCCGGCGGCACCGGTTCGACGACGGTCGTCGCCGGCGTGTCGCCGTTCATTCGGTGCTCCAGGCGTTCGCCGCCAGCTTGTGCAGATGCAGGCGCACGTCTTCGGGCCAGGGCGCGACGAGTTCCTCGAAGCGCGCGCGATCGCCGGCGAACAAGGCACGTGCCGCTTCCTCGAAGCCGGGCAGGTCGCCCGCGATCGCGGTCATGAAGCGGTAGGTGGCTTCGCGCGCCGCGCGTTCGGCGTCGCGGTCCGCATGCACGCGCCGCGCCTCGTCGATCAGCCGGCGCAGCGCCACCGAGGCACCGCCGGGCTGACGGCTGAGCCAGTCCCAGTGGCGTGGGAGCAGGGTGACTTCGCGCGCGACCACGCCCAGCTTGGGGCGGCCGACGCTGCGCGCCGTGTGTTCATCGTGCTTGGTGTTATCGGACACGATGTTGGCGGATTCGCGCAAATCGAGATCGAGCTGCTCGCCCGTGCTGTCGTCGAATACGAAAGCCGGCGGCTCATCGGCGCGGGCGCGCAGCAGGGCGATCACCTCGGCCCGCGGGCCGGCAGCGATGCGCCTGAAACCGGCGAAGGCGGTGAGGGGGGATTCGGAGGAAGACATGGCGCGAATAATACCCGGACAAAACAAATCCTTCAATCTACCCGGGTGAAATATTCTCGAGCCGCTCGGCGCAGGCTGCGCCACCAGCGGCGGGTGCCGGTCTTCAGGCGCCGGGCGGTGCGCCAGGGCGCGCTCTGGCGCACGAAGCCGAGCACGCGATCCTTCCATTGCTTCCAGCGCGGATACCAGCGCGCGAACAATGGAATGCGCATCAGCGCCGGCTCGACCAGCTGGAACAGCCGGGCCACGACCGCGGTGCCGGCCAGCTTGGCGCCCACCAGCAGCAGCAAGGCGCTCGTGGCATGGCCGCGGCCCAGCAGGAACAGCGCGAGCAGCTTGAGCGGCAGCAGCATCAGCACCGGCACCAGGAACACCAGCAGCGCGCCCCAGGGCGGCAGGGCCTGCACCGCGCGTTCGAGCCGCGCCCAAAGCGGCAGGCGGGCCAGCCGCGCTGCCAGCGCGGCGAGCGGCTCCCAGCCCCATTCCTCGAACAGCAGCAAGGGAACGAGCAGAGCGGCGGCCAAGGCGCGCAGCAGTTTCTTCAGGATACGCATGGGTGGGCCATTGTGCGAGACACCCTATGGCAAACTTCCGCGCTTCGTTTTCTCTTCTCTTGACCCGACAGGCGCCAAGCGCGCCGCGGACCAGGGACCTTCCCCAGACATGCAGAAAATCATTCGCCAGCTCGCGGCCGAGATCAAGGTCGGCGAGCACCAGGTGAAGGCCGCCGTCGATCTGCTCGACGGGGGCGCCACCGTGCCCTTCATCGCGCGCTACCGCAAGGAGGCCACCGACGGCCTGGACGACATCCAGCTGCGCGAGCTCGAGGCGCGCCTTTCGTACCTGCGCGAGCTCGAAGACCGCCGTGCGGCGGTGCTGAAGAGCATCGAGGAGCAGGGCAAGCTCACGCCCGAGCTGCGCGCCGCCATCGACGCCGCGCCCACCAAGCAGGAGCTGGAAGACCTCTACCTGCCCTACAAGCCCAAGCGCCGCACCAAGGGCCAGATGGCGCGCGAGGCGGGCATCGAGCCGCTGGCCGACAAGCTCTTCGCCGACCCGGCGCTGAACCCCGCCGAGGAGGCCGCGGCCTTCGTCAAGCCGGCCGCCGACGGGCTCGATTTCTCGACTGTGCAGCTCGTGCTCGACGGCGTGCGCGACATCCTCTCCGAGCGCTGGGCCGAAGACGCGGCGCTGGTGCAGCGGCTGCGCGAATGGCTGTGGGCCGAAGGCCTGTTCAAGTCCAGCCTGATGGCCGGCAAGGACGAGAACAACGCCGACATCGCCAAGTTCCGCGACTACTTCGACTACGACGAGCCGATCGGCCGCGTGCCCTCGCACCGCGCGCTGGCCGTGTTCCGCGGCCGCGCGCAGGACATCCTCGATGCCAAGCTGGTGCTGCCCGTCGAGCCCGAACCCGGCAAACCGTCTATCGCCGAAGGCAAGATCGCGTTGCACCTGGGCTGGAGCCATGCTGCTCGTCCGGCCGACGACCTGATCCGCAAGTGCGTGGCCTGGACCTGGCGCGTGAAGCTGTCGCTCTCGACCGAGCGCGACCTGTTCACGCGCTTGCGCGAAGAGGCCGAGAAGGTCGCGATCAAGGTCTTCGCCGACAACCTGCGCGACCTGCTGCTGGCCGCGCCCGCCGGCCCGCGCGTGGTGATGGGCCTGGACCCGGGCATCCGCACCGGCGTCAAGGTCGCGGTGGTCGACGCCACCGGCAAGCTGGTCGACACCGCCACCGTGTTCCCGCACGAACCGCGGAAGGACTGGGAGGGCTCGCTGCACACCCTCGGCAAGCTGTGCGCCAAGCACGGCGTGAACCTGATCGCGATCGGCAACGGCACCGCCAGCCGCGAGACCGACAAGCTGGCGGCCGACCTGATCAAGCTGCTGGCGAAGATGGCGGCCCAGGCGGGTGCGCCGGAGATGAAGGTCGACAAGGTGGTGGTCAGCGAGGCCGGTGCCTCGGTGTACTCGGCGAGCGAGTTCGCGTCGCAGGAAATGCCGGACGTCGACGTCAGCCTGCGCGGCGCGGCGAGCATCGCGCGCCGCCTGCAGGATCCGCTGGCCGAGCTGGTGAAGATCGACCCCAAGTCGATCGGCGTCGGCCAATACCAGCACGACGTGAACCAGAGCGAGCTCGCGCGCACCCTGAGCGCGGTGGTGGAGGACTGCGTGAACTCGGTCGGCGTCGACCTCAACACGGCGAGCGTGCCGCTCCTGTCGCGCGTCTCGGGCCTGTCGGCCGGCGTGGCCAAGGCGGTGGTGCGCTGGCGCGAGGCCAACGGCGCATTTTCCACGCGCAAGCAATTGCTCGAAGTCAGCGGCTTCGGCGGCAAGACCTTCGAGCAGAGCGCGGGTTTCCTGCGCATCCGCGGCGGCGCCAACCCGCTCGACCTCACCGGCGTGCATCCCGAGACCTATCCGGTGGTCGAGCAGATGATCGAGAAGACCGGCAAGCCCATCGCCGAGCTGATGGGCCGCGCCGAGATGCTGAAGACGCTCAAGCCCGAGCTGTTCGCGAACGAGAAGTTCGGCGTCATCACGGTGAAGGACATCCTCGGCGAGCTCGAGAAGCCGGGCCGCGACCCGCGTCCCGACTTCAAGGTGGCGCGCTTCAACGACGGCGTCGAGGACATCAAGGACCTGGTCGAGGGCATGGTGCTCGAGGGCACCGTGAGCAACGTGGCCCAGTTCGGCGCCTTCGTCGACCTCGGCGTGCATCAGGACGGCCTGGTGCATGTGAGCCAGCTTTCGCACAAGTTCGTCAACGATGCGCGCGAGGTCGTGAAGACCGGCGACATCGTCAAGGTCAAGGTGATGGAGGTCGACGTGGCACGCAAGCGCATCGGCCTGTCGATGAAGCTCGACGCGGCGCCGGCGCGGCGCGACGGCCCGCGCGAGAACCGCTTCGAAGGGGCAGGGCGCGGCCAGCAGGGCCCGCGCCGCGACAACGCGCCGCAGCCGGCAGGGCAGATGGCCAGCGCCTTTGCCAAGCTGCAGGGTCTGCGCAAGTCCTGAGGGCCGCTGGACGATGAAGGGCCCGCATGGCTGAGTTTCGCAACACCGCCGATCGCAGCGCCGATGCGCAGGCCGCCGTCGGCACGCGCGACCTGCATGCCGACTACCTGAAGGCGGCCGCCATCGTCGGCGTGGTCTGCATCCATGCAGGCCTGCCTTTCGAGGACGTGTACCGCTTCGGCGTGCCGGTATTCATCGGCCTGTGGGCCTACTACCTCGAGAAAGCGCTCGCGCGACGGAGTTCCGAGACGCACTTCGCCTACCTCGGGCAACGGCTGGTCGAGCTGGGCGTCGCCTACATCGCCTGGACCTTGCTCTACATCGAGAAGTTCTACCAAGGCCGGTGGGACGCCACGCCGCTGCATACCATCGTCGGCGGCTGGTTCGGCGGCTACGGGTGGTCGGGGCAGTACTACTTCGTGATCCTGTTCCAGCTCACGCTGCTCTTCCCGCTGTTGCGTCGCTGGGTGGCGGAGGCACCGACGCTGCCGGTCATCGCCGCCGGCGTCGCGCTGAATGTCGCCGCGTGCTATTGGCTTTTCGAGCACCGGTGGATCTCGGCCGTCGGCGACCGGCTCTTCATCTACTGGATTCCCTACGTGGCCATGGGGATCGCGCTGGCGCGCGGCGAGTTCGGCCGCAAGCCGGGCCTGGGCCTCGTCGCCGTGCTGCTGCTTTTGGCCGCGCCGCTCGAGAGCAGGCTCTTCACCGAGCACTCGGCCTACCTGTCCGTCACGGTGACGATCGCGTCCTTGCTTCTGTTGATGAGCGCGGTCGCTGCCGATCGCGCGGAACCGCGGCGACCGGCGATCCTGGGCCGAACGATCGCATTCGTGGGCCGCAACACCTTCGCCATCTACGTGGCCAATGTCGCGATGCTGGAGGTGTGCAGGAGCACGGGCTTCACGGCCTTCGCGGTGTCGCATGCCGGCCCGTGGGGGCTGATCGCCGTGGTCGGCGCGACGCTGGCCGGCGGGCTGGGCATCGGCTGGCTGCTGCAGGCGCTGGGCCTCGGCGTGCTGGTCGGCAAGCGATGAAGGCGCTGCGTATCTACGCAGGCCCCGCGGCGCGCGAGCACATCGCCGCGCACGGGCTCGCGCCCTCGCACGTGCGCACGGTGCCGGGCGCGGCCGGCGGCCCCAAGGGCCTGATCCTCGGGCCCATCGACCGCTTCCTTTTCGGCGAATGGCTGCCGCAGTCGACGCAGCCCATCGACCTGGTCGGAGCCTCGATCGGCGCCTGGCGGCTCGCCAATGCTTGCCTCGACGATCCGAAGACTGCCTTCGAGCAGTTCGAACACGGCTACATCCATCAGCACTTCGACGTGCCGCCGGGCCAGAAGCGCATGACGGCGAAGCAGGTCAGTGCGCAGTTCGGCGAAGGGCTGCGCGACTTCTACGGCGGCCGCGCGTCCGAGGTGCTGCGCCATTCGCGCTACCGGCTGCATGTGATCACCTCGCGCGGGCGCCACATCCTCGGGCGCGAGGGCAGGGCACGCACGCCGGTCGGCTACCTGGGGGCCTTCATCACCAACAGCGTGCACCGCAAGAGCCTGGGCGCCTGGCTCGAGCGCGTGGTGTTCTCCAGCGCCGGTGCGGCGCTGCCTTTCGGCACGCTGGACTTCCGCACGCGGCAGGTCGAGCTCACCGAAGCCAACTTCGAGCTCGCGCTGCAGGCCTCGTGCTCGATCCCCTTCATGCTGGAGGCGGTGCACGACATTCCCGGCGCGCCGCCCGGCGCTTACTGGGACGGCGGCATCACCGACTACCACCTGCACCTGGACTACGCCAACACCGACGGCGTCGTGCTGTATCCGCACTTCCAGAAGGCGGTGGTGCCGGGCTGGCTCGACAAGGGACTCAGGTGGCGCCACAAGCCCACGCATTTTCTGGACCGCACGGTGGTGCTGGCGCCGGACCCGGCATGGGTGCGCGGCCTGCCGAACGGCAAGCTGCCGGATCGCAACGACTTCGTGCGCTACGGCAAGGATGCGCCGGCGCGCATGAAGGCCTGGAGCACCGCGGCGCAGGAGGCGCGCCGGCTGGCGGACGAACTGGCCGAGTGGCTGGAACGCGGCGACGCTGGAGCGGTTCTGCCGCTTTGAGGCCGGCTACAGTCGGGCTTGAATCAATTTCGGAGGACCCCATGAACGCAACCCGCATCGTCGGCATCATCCTGATCGTTGCCGGCATCGCCGCTCTCGGTCTGGGCGGTTTCAGCTTCACCAAGGAAACCCATCAGGCCAAGATCGGGCCGATCGAGCTGTCGGTGAAGGAGAAGCAGGACGTCAACTTCCCGGCCTGGGCCGGCGTGGCCGCGATCGTGGTGGGCGGGGCCTTGCTCGTGTTCGGCGGCAAGAAGGGCTGAGCCCTCAGCCGAAATCCTCCTCGTGCAGCTCGATCGCCCGCCCATGCGGCGTGCGGTCGGCCGCGCGGTCCCAGGCCTGCCGGTAGCGCGTCAATTCATCGACGGAGCTTGCGCCTTTGCGCGCCACCAGCGTCTCCAACGCGGCGAGCCAATGACGGTAGTAGGTGTCGCCGAGGTCGGCATCCCCGGCCGCCTGCGCGGCGCCGATCTGCGCTGCCAGTGTCTCGGCCCATTCGGGCCAGCTGAAGAGCCCGCGTTGGTGCAGCGAGACGGCCAGCGCAAAGGCGTGCGCCTCCCACGGTTCGCGAAACACCGGCTCCGCGCCGTCGGCGGGCATGCCGGGCAACAGCGGTGCGTCCGACGTCGTCACGCCGCCTCCGTCAGGTAGCTTTCCCAGGCATCCACCGACACGCGCAGCCCGGGTTCGGCCCCGGCGCCCCACAACTCGGCACCGTCGAAGACCACCGTATAGAGCCACTGCGGCTGCTCGCCCAGGCCCTGCGCGTGCGCATCGGCGAACACGTGCATGCCGTGCAGGTGTTCGATGGTGCCGAGCTTGCCTTGCACGTAGCCGGGCAGCCGCGTGTGGTGCTCGACATGTCCCGCGCGCGTGCGCACCCGCTGCCCGACGGCGAAGCGCGCGGGTGCAGTCGTCGCGCGCTCGGTGGCGGAACCCTTCGCGAGCGCGGCTGGCACGTCTGCGGCGTGCAGCACGCGACGGATCGGCACAGGCGCATGCAGCATGCGGCCGGCAGCGATTTCATCGGGCAGGACCTGCGAGCGCTCGGCCATGAGTTTCTCGAGCGCAGCCAGCCAGATCTGGTAGTAGCTCAGCCGCGCATAGGTTGGTAGGGTTTCGCGCGCACTGCGGCTGGCATCGATGTTCCAGGAGCCGGTGGCGCCCATCGCGAGCGTCAGGGCCAGCGCGCGCGGCTCCCAGCCGGCATGGAACAGTTCGTCCTCGGGCTCGGGCACGATCGCTCCCGGCATCTCGCGGCCACCGAGATCGGCATGCGTGGTGTAGCTCATGGCGCGGTCTCCGGGCTGCGGGCCAGGCCAGTGCCGATCATCGAATCGCGCGTCACCAGATCGGCCAATGCCTCTTCGCTCCAGCCTTCTGTGCCGGCCGGCCGTTGCGGAATCACGAGGTAGCGCACCTCGGCCGTCGAGTCCCACACGCGGATCGCGGTCGAAGCGGGCAGCTTCACGCCGAACTCGGCCAGCACGCCGCGCGGATCTTTCACCGCGCGCGAGCGGTAGGGGGCGCTCTTGTACCAGGTGGGCGGCAGGCCCAGCACCGGCCAGGGGTAGCAGCTGCACAGCGTGCAGACCACCATGTGGTGCTGCGCATCGGTGTTGGCCACAGCCACCATGTGCTCGCCCTGGCGGCCGGTGTAGCCCAGCGAGGCGATGGCCGCGGTGGCGTCCTTCAGCAGCCAGTCGCGAAAGGCGGGATCGGTCCAGGCTTTCGCGACGACGCGGGCGCCATTGCGGGGGCCGACCTTCGTCTGGTAGGTGTCGATGAGCACGTCGAGCGCGGCCGGGTCGATGTAGCCCTTCTGCGTCAACACGGTTTCGAGCGCGCGCACGCGCAGGTCCATTTCACCGAGCTCGCTGTGGTCGTGATGGTGGTCGTGTGCCATGCGTGCATGCTAGCGCGAAGGGCAAACCCTGAGGGGTCTTGTCCTGGCGGCCTTCCAGAATCGTCGCTCCACCGGAGATCCCTCTATGCCGCAAGCCTCTTTGTCCCGCCGCGCCTTCAACCTGTGGTCCGCTGCGGCCGCGGCCTCGGTCGCGGCGCCTTCTTTCGCGCAGGCCGCCTGGCCGAACAAGCCGATTCGCATCATCGTGCCCTACACGCCCGGCGGTTTCACCGACCAGATGGCGCGGCTGGTGCAGGCAGGTCTTTCGGCACGGCTGGGCCAGCCGGTGCTGATCGAGAACAAGCCGGGCGCCAACAGCCTGATCGGCGTCGATGCGATCGCGAAAGCGCCGCCCGACGGCAGTACCTTCGGCGTCGTCATCGCGGCCTATGCGGCCAACACCACGCTCTATCCGAAGCTGCCCTATGACCCCAAAAAGGACCTCACCGGCGTCTCGCTGATGGGCATCTCGCCGCTGCTCGCGGCAGTCAACAACGACGCGCCCTTCAAGACCGCGAAGGAGCTGATCGACTATGCGCGTGCGAACCCGGGCAAGGTGAGCTTCGGCTCCTCGGGCAACGGCTCGGCCGCGCACCTGACCAGCGAGCTGTGGAAGTCGCTGACCAAGACCTACATGATCCACATCCCGTACCGCGGCGCGGTGCCGGCGCTGACCGACCTGATGGGCGGCCAGATCCAGCTTTTCTTCGATGCGCCGACCGGGCTCATCAACCAGGGCAAGGCCGGCAAGGTGCGGCTGATCGGCGTGGCCAGCGAGCGCCGGCTGCCCGCGGTACCCGATGTGCCGACCTTCATCGAACAGGGCTTCGCGGGCTTCACCGGCAGCACCTGGGCCGGCATGCTGGCGCCCGCGGGCACGCCGCGCGAGATCGTCAAGCGCATGTCGGACGAGGTGGCGCGGATCATCAAGAGCGAGGAGACCCGCGCCAGGCTCGACGCGATGGGCACCTTCCCGGCCGGCAGCACGCCCGAGGAGTTCGATGCCTTCATCGACGCGGAGACGGCCAAGTGGGCCCGCGTGATCAAGACGGCGGGCGTGAAGGCCGACTGATCACGCCCAGCCGGCGACGGCCGTGGCTACCGAGGCCAGCGTCGCATTGCGCGCGGCCGGCGCCGCCGTCGTCTCCGTGAGATAGACCGACAGCAGGATGGGCGCTCGCCCCGGCGGCCTCAGGATGGCGATGTCGTTGGTCGTGCCGTTCTGGCCCGAGCCCGTCCTGTCGCCCACCTTCCAGTCCGCCGGAAGCCCGGCGCGGATGCGCTCGTCCCCGGTCTTGTTGCCGTCCAGCCATTGCAGCAACTGCGCACGCGAAGGCTGCCTGAGGATGTCGCCCAAGAGAATCTTTTGCATGCTGCGGCTCATCGCGGCCGGCGTGGTGGTGTCGCGCAGATCGCCCGGCCGGGCCTCGTTGAGCGCCGTTTCGAAGCGGTCGAGCCGCGTCTTCGTGTCGCCGATCGAACGCATGAAGGCGGTCAGGCCCTTCGGCCCGCCGAAGCTGTGGAGCAGCAGGTTGGCGGCCGTGTTGTCGCTCAGGGTGAGCGTCGCTTCGCACAGTTGCGCGACCGTCATGCCGGTGCCGTCGGCGTGTTTTTCCGTCACCGGCGAATGGGTGACCAGGTCGCGCCGGCCGTAGACGACGCGGCGCTCCAGCTGCTCCTTGCGCTGGTCCACGCGCGCCAGCACCAAGGCAGCGGCCAGGAACTTGAAGGTGCTGCACAGCGGGAAGCGCTCGTCCTCGCGGTGCCCGGCGCGCCGGCCGTTGCCCGTGTCGAGCACGCCGACGCCGAGCCGGCCGCCGCTGGCTTTTTCGATCTCTGCCAGCTGCTTCGAAAGGTCGCCGGCCCCTTCGGCCCGGATGCCGAAGGATGCGGCGGCCAGCGAGACGAAAAGGGTGCTTGTGAATTGCCGTCGATGAATCATGAGTTGCTCCTGAAAGCGAGCGACTTTCGGCCATACGCGGCGCCGGCACAAACGATAGTATTTGCTGTCTCGCACAAGAAAATCTTATGGCGCGTACCCATCTCCCCCTTAACGCGCTGCGCGCCTTCGAATCCTCCGCCCGCCACCTGAGCTTTACGCTCGCCGCCGCCGAGCTGAACGTGACGCAGGCGGCGGTCAGCCAGCAGGTGCGCGGCCTCGAGGCGCGGCTCGGCGCGCCGCTGTTCCGGCGCCTGCCGCGCGGGCTCGCGCTCAGCGATGAAGGCCATGCGCTGCTGCCGGTGCTGGCCGATGCCTTCGGGCGGATGGAGGCGGTGGTCCAGCAGTTCGACAACGGCCATTTCTTCGAGGTGCTGACGGTGGGCGTGGTGGGCACCTTCGCGGTGGGATGGCTGCTGCCGCGGCTGCGCCTGTTCCAGCAGAGCTGCCCCTTCATCGACCTGCGCCTGATGACGCACAACAACGTGGTCGACCTGGCTGGCGAGGGGCTCGATTTCGCGATCCGCTTCGGCGATGGCACGTGGCAGGGCCTGCAGTCCGAGCATCTGCTGGCGGCGCCGCTCGCGGTGCTGTGCATGCCGGCGATCGCGGCGCGCATCGCGCGGCCGCAGGATCTGGCGCACGAAACGCTGCTGCGCTCCTACCGGCCCGACGACTGGCCCGGCTGGTTCGCGGCGGCCGGCGTGGCCTGCCCGGCGATCCGCGGGCCGGTGTTCGACTCGTCGCGACTCATGGTCGAGGCCGCGATGCAGGGCGCTGGCGTCGCGCTGGCGCCGACCTCGATGTTCGAGCGCGAGCTGGGCGAGGGCCGGCTGGTGCGTCCGCTGGCGACCGAGGTGATGACGGGGAGCTACTGGCTCACACGGCTCAGGTCGCGCGCCGCGAGCCCGGCGATGGAAGCCTTTCGCACCTGGCTTCTCGCGCAGACGGGCTACATCGACCCTTCGAGCATCTCGCGGTAGTCCTCGCGCGTCGCGAGCCGCGGATTGGTCTTGTGGCAGTGGTCGGCCAGCGCGCCGTCGATCACCTGCTCGAAGATGGCGGGCGTGACGCCGACCTCGGCCAGCCCCTTGGGCAGTCCGAGGCGCGCGTTCATGTCGCGAATCGCGACGCCGAGATCGCCGGCCGAATCGAGGTTCATGGCCTGCGCCATGCGCTGCAGGCGCTGGTCCTTCTGCACCGACTCCGCGCCCGCGTTGAAGCGGATCACGGCCGGCAGGAAGAGGGCGTTGAGCGTGCCGTGGTGCAGGCGCGGATCGATGCCGCCCAGGCTGTGGCTCAGCGAATGCACGCAGCCCAGCCCCTTCTGAAAGGCCAGCGCGCCCTGCATCGATGCGCTCATCATGTTGAGGCGCGCCTCGCGGTCGCTCCCGTTCTTGGTGGCGCGCTCGATGTAGCCCCAGGCGCGCTGCAGCCCGTCGAGGCCGATGCCGTCGGCCGGCGGATTGAAGGCGGCCGACATGAAGGTCTCCATGCAGTGCGCGATGGCGTCCATGCCGGTGGCGGCGGTGAGCTTCGGCGGCAGGCCCAGCGTGAGCTCGGGATCGCAGATCGCGGCCTTGGGCATCAGCGACCAGCTGTGGAAGCCGAGCTTGCGGTGATCGTCGACGATCACGATCGCGCCGCGCGCCACCTCGCTGCCGGTGCCGCTGGTGGTGGGCACGGCGATGATCGGTGCCACGCGCTCGGTGATCTTCGGCGAGCCGCCTTCGATGGTGGCGTAGGTCTTGAGCGGGCCCTCGTGCGTGGCCGCGATCGCGACGCCCTTGGCGCAGTCGATGGCCGAGCCGCCGCCGACGGCGATCAGGCCGTCGCAGCGTCCCTCGCGGTACATCGCGGCGGCGGCGCGCACGGCGGCCTCGGTGGGGTTGGACGGGGTCTGGTCGAACACAGCGACCGGCAACTCGCCGAGCGCATCGAGCGCCTTCTGCAGCACGCCGGCCGCGCGCACGCCGGCGTCGGTGACGACCAGCGGACGCGTGATGCCGATGCGCGCGCACTCGCTGCCCAGCAGCTTGACGGCGCCGAATTCGAATTGGATCTGGGTGAGGTACTGGATGAGGGCCATGGGGTGTGGACGGTACGATGCGGACCTTCCAATTTAACAACTGCCGCCTCGCTTGCCCATGAGCCAAACCCTTGCGCCAGCGCTGACTCCCAAGATGGCCGGCGTGGTCGAACGGATGGCGCGCGCCCATCAGGCGCCGTTCCACACCTTGACGCCCGCGGAGGCCCGGGCCGCCTACGAGAAGGGCGCCGGCGTGCTCGAAGTGCCCAAGCCGCAACTCGAACGCATCGAGGACTTCCAGCTTCCCGCGCGCGACGGCCATGCGCTGCCGGCGCGGCTCTATGCGCCCTCGCGCGCCGTGCTGCCGCTGCTGCTGTTCTTTCACGGCGGCGGCTTCACGGTCGGCAGCGTTGCGACCCACGACACGCTGTGCCGCGTGCTGAGCCAGAAGAGCGGCTGCGCCGTGATCTCGCTCGACTACCGGCTGGCGCCCGCGCACAAGTTCCCGACGGCGTCGAACGACGCCTGGGACGCGCTGCAGTTCGTCGCGAAGCAGGCTGGCGAACTGGGCCTCGACGGCACGCGCATCGCGGTCGGCGGCGACAGCGCCGGCGGCACGCTGGCTGCGGTATGCGCCATCCTCGCGCGCGATGCCGGATTGCCGCTCGCCTTGCAGATGCTTTTCTACCCGGGCACGACTTCGCACCAAGACACGGCGTCGCACCAGCGCTTCGCGGCCGGCCCGCTGCTCGACGAGCCGCTCATCCGCTGGTTCTTCGCCCAGTATCTCAACACGCAGGCCGAGCGTGAGGACTGGCGCTTCGCACCGCTCAACGCCGAAGACGTCGACGGCGTCGCACCGGCCTGGATCGGCCTGGCCGAAAGCGACCCCGTCGTCGACGAAGGTATCGCCTATGCCGACAAGCTGCGCGCCGCGGGCGTGGCGGTCGAGCTGGAGATCTACCGCGGCGTGATCCACGAGTTCGTCAAAATGGGCCGCGCCATCCCAGAGGCGCTGCAGGCGCACGCCGACGCGGCCCGCGCATTGAAGGAAGCATTGCAGCCATGACCACAGAGACACAGCACAAGAAGACCGACTTCCGCTTTTTCCACCGCCTGCGCGTGCGCTGGGCCGAAGTTGACATGCAGAAGATCGTCTTCAACGCGCACTACCTGATGTACTTCGACACCGCCATCGCCGACTACTGGCGCGCGCTGGCCTTGCCTTACGAGGAGGCGATGCACGCGCTCGGCGGCGATCTCTACGTGCGCAAGGCCACGATCGAGTTCAACGCCTCGGCGCGCGTGGACGACCTGCTCGACGTCGCGATGAAGTGCGTGCGCGTGGGCAATTCGTCGATCGTGTTCCACGGCGGGCTGTTCCGCGGCGAGGAGCTGCTGGTGAGCTGCGAGCTGGTCTACGTGTTCGCCGATCCGGCCACGCAGACCTCCAAGCCGGTACCGCCGCTGCTGCGCGAAATTTTCACCGCCTACGAGGCCGGCGAAACCGTGCGCGAGGTCGCGACCGGCAGCTGGGCACAGCTGGGCGAGGGCGCCGGCGCCGTGCGCCGCAGCGTCTTCATCGAGGAGCAGCGCATCCCCAAGGAGCTCGAGTGGGACGAGCACGACGAGACCGCCGTGCATGCCGTGGCGCGCAACCGCCTCGGACAGGTGATCGCGACCGGACGGCTGATCGCGGACGCCGATGGGCTGAGCCGCATCGGCCGCATGGCCGTGCACCGCACGTTGCGCAGCGGCGGCCATGGCGCCGCCGTGCTGCGCGCGCTCGAAGCCGCAGCCAAGGCGCGCGGCGACCGCGAGGTCGCACTGCATGCGCAGCGCAGCGCCGAAGCCTTCTACACGCGCCTCGGCTACCTGCCGCACGGCGAGCCCTTCGAGGAGGCGGGCATCGCGCACATCGAGATGCGTCGCACGCTGTAGCTTGCCCTGTCCATGAACCTGCGCACCAAGATCGTCGCGCTGGCCGTCGCGCCGCTCCTGGTCGCGCTGGTGCTGGTGGCGCTCGCCGTGCGCCACCAGGAGCGCGACCTGGCACAGCGTGAGCGCGCCCTGATCGAGCAGACCTACATGGCACAGCGGCGCAGCGAATTGCGCAGCTATGTCGAACTGGCTGTCAGCACCGTGCGGCCGCTATACGACGCCGGGCTGGACGACGAGGCGACCCGCACCGAGGCCCTGCGCCGGCTTGCCGCGCTCGACTACGGCGACGACGGCTATTTCTTCGTCTACGACCTGCAGGGCCGCTCGCTCATGCACTCGCGCCAGCCCGACCTGGTCGGCCGGAACCTGTGGGAGCTGCGCGATTCGCAGGGGCGCTTCACGATCCAGGACCTGCTCGCGCGGGCCCGCGAAGGCGGCGGCTACGTCGAGTACCAGTGGCGCAAGCCCTCGAGCGCCCAGACCGCGCCCAAGCTCGGCTACGTGACCGCGCTGCCGCGCTGGGACTGGATGGTCGGCACCGGCCTCTACCTCGACGACATCCAGGCGACGATGCAGACGCTGGACCGGCAGGTGAGCCTCAACGTGACCACCACCATGCTGTGGATTGCCGGCATCGCCGCGCTGTGCCTAGGCGTGGTGAGCGCCACCGGCCTGCTGCTGAACCTGAGCGAGCACCGCGTTGCCGAAGCCAAGCTGCGGCTCCTGGCGCGCCAGGTCGTGCAATCGCAGGAAGAAGAGCGCGGCCATCTCGCGCGCGAGCTGCACGACGGCACCAGCCAGACGCTGGTGTCGGCCAAGCTCCTGATCGAGTCGGCCGTCGACGCGCTGGAGCGCGCGCGGCAGGATGCGCCGCCGGCGCTCGGCAAGGCCTTGCAGCGGCTCAACGAGTCGCTCTCGGAAGTTCGGCGCATCTCGCATCGGCTGCGGCCGGCCTTGCTCGATACGCTGGGCCTGCCGGCCGCGCTCGAGCGGCTTGCGGCCGAGTTCGGCGAGGAGGGCGCAGTCGATGCCGCAGTCGCCGTCGAGGGCTCGCCTCGAGAGCTGCCGGAGGAAGTGAAAACCGCGCTGTTCCGCGTGACGCAGGAAGCCTTGACCAACGTGCGCAAGCATGCGCAGGCGCGGCAGGTGCGCATCGCGCTCGATTTCGCGGACGATCGCGTGCGGCTCGACGTGGCCGACGACGGCGTCGGCTTCGACGTCGAGGCCATGCAGCTGGACCCGAAGCGCGGCATCGGGCTGCGCAACATGCGCGAGCGCGTGGCCTCGGTCGGCGGACGGCTCGAAATGCGATCCGGCAACGGCGGAACGACCATCGTGGCCGATGTGCCGGTGCACAGCCTGGAGGCCGCATGACGACGACCAAGCCATCCGCGGTTCGGCTGTTCCTCGTCGACGACCATCCGCTGGTGCGCGACGGCCTGCGCGCGCGCCTCGATCCGCTTCCGGGCCTCGAGATCGTCGGCGAATCCGGCAGCGCCGCCGAAGCCTTGACGCTGATCGAGCGCCTGCAGCCGGATCTGGTGCTGGCCGATGTCGGCATGAAGGACATGAACGGCATCGAACTCGCAGCCTTGCTGCAGCAGAGGCAGCCCGCGGTGCGCGTGGTGATGCTCAGCATGTACGACAACCCCGAGTACGTGCAGCAGGCGCTGCAGGCCGGCGCACGCGGCTACGTGCTGAAGGACGCGCCGGCGGCCGAGATCGTCGCCGCCATCGATGCGGTGTCGGCCGGCGGCACCTTCCTGAGCCCGGCGGTTTCGCAGCGGCTGTTCCGCAACCAGGCGCCCAAGCCGCTGCTCACGCCGCGCGAGAGCGAGATCCTCTCGGCGCTGGGCCGCGGCGAGTCGAGCAAGCAGATCGCGCGCGACCTGGGCTTGAGCGTGCGCACGGTCGAGGCGCATCGGCAGAGCATCAAGCGCCGGCTCGGCATCGAGGGGCAGGCCGAGCTGATCAAGTACGCCGTGGAGCACGCCCGCCAGTTCGGCAGCGGCGGCTGAGCGCGCAGCGCGTCTAGGGTTTTCCATTAAGCAACACCACGCGGCCTGATCGCGCGGTGTGACGGATGCCGGCGCGGCCAAGGCTCGCCAAACTCCCGGGGTTCAAATCAAGGAGACATCCGCATGCACAGCATCCGCCGCCACCTGGTGTGGCTCGTCGTGGCCGTGATCGGCGCATTCGCGCTGGGCACGGTGGCACTGGCCCGCGGCGAGGCGATCAGCGCCTTGTGGGTCGTGATCGCCGCCATCTGCACCTACCTGATCGCGTACCGCTACTACAGCCTCTTCATCGCCGACCGCGTGCTCCGTCTGGACGGCAATCGCAAGACGCCGGCACATCGCCACAACGACGGGCTCGACTACGTGCCGACCGACAAGAACGTGCTGTTCGGCCATCACTTCGCGGCCATCGCGGGGGCCGGCCCGCTGGTCGGGCCGGTGCTGGCGGCGCAGATGGGCTACCTGCCGGGGCTGCTGTGGATCCTTGCCGGCGTGGTGTTCGCCGGCGCGGTGCAGGACTTCATCGTGCTCTTCATCTCGACGCGGCGCGACGGCCGCTCGCTCGGCGACCTGATCAAGCAGGAGATGGGCACGGTGCCGGGCCTGATCGCCTTGTTCGGCACCTTCATGATCATGATCATCATCCTCGCGGTGCTGGCGCTGATCGTGGTCAAGGCGCTGGCCGAGTCGCCCTGGGGCACCTTCACGGTGGCGGCCACGATTCCGGTCGCGGTGTTCATGGGCGTGTACCTGCGCTACATCCGGCCGGGGCGCATCGGCGAGATCTCGGTGATCGGCTTCGTGCTCCTGATGCTGGCGATCTTCGGCGGCCAGGCGGTGGCGCAGAGCCCGACCTGGGCGCCGATGTTCACCTTCGACGGCAAGGCGCTGACCTGGATGCTGATCGGCTACGGCTTCATCGCCGCCAGCCTGCCGGTGTGGCTGCTGCTGGCGCCGCGCGACTACCTCTCGACCTTCCTGAAGATCGGCACCATCGTCGCGCTGGCGATCGGCATCGTGTTCGTCGCGCCGACGCTGCAGATGCCTGCCATCACGCAGTTCGCGCAGGGCAACGGCCCGGTCTGGTCGGGCAGCCTGTTCCCCTTCCTCTTCATCACCATCGCGTGCGGCGCGGTGTCGGGCTTCCATGCGCTGATCTCCTCGGGCACCACGCCGAAGATGCTGGACAACGAGCGCCATGCGCGCTTCATCGGCTACGGCGGCATGCTGGCCGAGTCCTTCGTCGCGGTGATGGCGCTGGTGGCCGCCGCCTGCATCGAGCCGGGCATCTACTTCGCGATGAACAGCCCGGCCGCGCTGGTCGGCAGCACGCCGGCGGCGGTGGCCCAAACCATCTCGAGCTGGGGCTTCGTGATCACGCCCGAGATGCTGATGCAGACCGCGAAGGACGTGGGCGAGAGCACCATCCTCGGCCGCGCCGGCGGCGCGCCGACGCTTGCCGTGGGCATGGCTCACATCCTGCACCAGGCCATCGGCGGGCCGACCATGATGGCCTTCTGGTATCACTTCGCGATCCTGTTCGAGGCGCTGTTCATCCTGACCGCGGTGGACGCGGGCACGCGCGCCGGCCGCTTCATGCTGCAGGACCTGCTGGGCAGCTTCGTGCCGGCGTTGAAGCGCACCGACTCGATGGTCGCCAACCTGATCGCGACCTTCCTCTGCGTCGGCGCCTGGGGCTACTTCCTCTACCAAGGCGTGGTCGATCCGCTGGGCGGCATCAACACGCTGTGGCCGCTGTTCGGCATCTCCAACCAGATGCTGGCCGCGGTGGCGCTGATGCTGGGCGTGGTCGTGCTGTTCCGCATGAAGCGCGAGCGCTACGCCTGGGTCGCGATCGCGCCGGCGGCCTGGCTTCTGGTGTGCACGCTGACCGCGGGCTGGCAGAAGATCTTCTCGTCGGACCCCAAGGTCGGCTTCCTGTCCCATGCCGCGAAGTACGCAGACGGCCTGGCGCAGGGCGTGCTGATCGCGCCGGCGAAATCGCCCGAGGCCATGGCGCGCATCGTCTTCAACGACCGCCTCGACGCCGGCTTGTGCGCGCTCTTCATCTTCGTCGTGCTGAGCGTGCTGTTCTACAGCGTGCGCGCCTGTCTTGCGGCGCGCGCGGCCAACAAGCCGACCGCGCGCGAGACGCCCTTCGAGCCGCTGGCGCCGGCGGCGGCTTCATGAGAACGGCGGGCGCCACCTTGCCGGAAGCGGGACGCTATCTCGCCCGCTCGCTCGGCGCCACGCTGCGCCTGATGGTGGGCCTGCCGGACTACGACGCCTACCTGAGCCACATGGAACGCACGCATCCTGAGCAGGCCCCGATGAGCTACGAGGCCTTCTTCCGCGAGCGGCAGCAGGCCCGCTACGGCAGCGGCAAGGGGCGCTGCTGCTGACGCGGCCTCGGTCTCAGATGTCTTCGAGCAACGGGTAGGGCAGGGGCTCGACCGTGAGCGCCGGGCCGTCGGGTGCACCCGCGCGCAGACCGCCCGCGTCGAGCGCCGCGATCTGGATCGAGATCAGCGCGGCCGACCCGCCGCCGGGCGCCGGCGCGGCCTGCGCCACGGTGCCGACCGGCTGCTCCGGATCGTTGACGGCAAAGACTTCCTGGCCCGCGGCGATCGGCGCATCGGCCTGCACGAGGTAGGTGCGCCGCTTCAGCGTGCCGCGGAACTGGCTGCGCGCCACCACCTCCTGGCCCGGGTAGCAGCCCTTCTTGAAGTTCACGCCGCCGACCGATTCGTAGTTGAGCATCTGCGGCACGAAGGCTTCGACGATCGGCGTGCTCAGGGTCACGATGCCGCTGCGGACTTCGCTCCATTGCCACAGCGCGGGGTCGAGGGCAGGGCCCTCGGGCGCGGCGCTGCCGGCCGGCGCGATCCAGAACGCGCGCGGAATGCCGTCGGACGGGTAGAGCGAAACCACATGGGCGTCGCCGATCCGGCTGCAACGGCCCGGCACCGCGCCGGCATCGGCGCCATTGGCGGTCAGCGCAGTCCCGGCCAAGCCGTAGAGCGCGAACTCCTCGCTGGCATCGCTGAGCTTGACCTTGGCGCGCAGCACGAACATCGAGAGCCGCTTCAGGGTGGCTGCAAGGATGTCGCGGCTCACGGCCAGCAGCACGCGCTCGGGCTCGGGCCGGATGCCGATGAAGCTCGCGATCATTCGGCCCTTGGCCGTGCAAAGCGCTGCCAGGCGCGCTTCGGAAGCGCCGAGCAGCGCGAAATCCTGGGTCAGCTGGCCATTGAGGAAGTTGGCGGCTTCGGGGCCCTCGGCGCGAATCACGCCGAGGTGGGAGAGGGCTGTTACGCCATTCAGAACGACTGAGGTCATCGCTGAATTATCATGGTCGGCCCCGTCCCGTTCAGTCCGCAGGGCTACCCGCGTCTCTTCCCTTCCGTCTTCTCCATCGGACCCGTGCGCCGCTTCTTCCTCACCATTTTTCTTCTCTCCGCCTTCGTCGTGCTCGGCGCCGGCGCGGCGGGGCTGTGGTGGGTGCAGCAGCCGCTCAAGCTGCCGGCACCTACCGTCGATCTTTCGGTTGAGCCCGGCACCACGCCGCGCGGCATTGCGCAGGCGGTGGCCGATACCGGCACGGACGTATCGCCGCAACTTCTTTATTGGTGGTTCCGCTTCTCGGGCCAGGACCGCCAGATCCGCGCCGGCAGCTACGAGCTGGAACGCGGCATCACGCCGCGCACGCTGCTCAACGTGCTGGTGCGCGGCGAAGAGGCCACGCGCAGCCTGGTCCTGGTCGAGGGGTGGAACTTCCGCCAGGTGCGCAGCGCGCTGGCCAAGGCCGAGCAGTTGAAGCCCGAGACCTTCGGCCTCTCGGACGAGGAGCTGATGGCCAGGCTCGGCAAACCGGGCCTGCATCCCGAGGGCCGCTTCTTCCCCGACACCTACACCTACTCCAAGGGCTCCACCGACATCGCGCTGCTGCAGCGGGCGATGCGGGCCATGGACAAGAAGCTCGATGCCGCCTGGGCCGCGCGGGCCTCCGATGTTCCGCTCAGGTCAGCCGATGAGGCGCTCATTCTGGCCAGCATTGTCGAAAAGGAGACGGGCAAAGCCCAGGACCGCTCCCAGATTGCGGCCGTGTTCGTCAACCGCCTGCGCGTCGGCATGCCGCTGCAGACCGATCCGACCGTGATCTACGGGATGGGCACGCGCTTCGACGGCAACCTGCGCAAGAAGGATCTGCAGGCCGACACGCCCTGGAACACCTACACCCGGCCCGGCCTCCCGCCCACCCCGATCGCGATGCCGGGCAAGGCGGCGCTGCTGGCGGCAGTGCAGCCGGCGCAAAGCAGGTCGCTGTACTTCGTTTCCAAGGGCGATGGCTCGAGCCATTTCAGCAGCTCGCTCGAAGAGCACAACCGTGCGGTGAACCGCTATCAACGGAGCGGGCAATGAAGGGTTTGTTCCTGACGCTCGAAGGCATCGACGGTGCCGGCAAATCGAGCCACATCGATGCGCTCGAAGCTTTGTTCAAGGCCCGGGGCCGGCAGGTCACGCGCACGCGCGAGCCCGGCGGTACGCCGATCGCCGAAACGCTGCGCACGATGATCCTCACGCAACCGATGGATCCGCTGACCGAGTCGCTGCTGGTCTTCGCGGCGCGGCGCGATCACATCGAGCGCGTGATCGCGCCTGCATTGGCGCACGGCGAGGTCGTCCTGTGCGACCGCTTCACCGACGCCACCTTCGCCTACCAGGGCGCAGGGCGCGGCTTCGATGCCGCGGTGCTGTCCACACTCGAACAGTGGGTGCAGGGCCGGCCTGACGATGGCGCGCTGCTGCAGCCCGACATCACGCTGTGGTTCGACCTCTCGCCCGAACTGGCGGCCGAGCGGCTGGCCGGCGCGCGCCTGCCGGACAAGTTCGAGTCGCAGCCGGCCGAGTTCTTTCGCCGCGTCGCCGCGGGCTATGCGCAGCGCGCAGCGGCCGCGGCGCCGCGCTTCGTGCGCATCGATGCCGGCCAGTCGCGCGACCAGGTCTGGCAGCAAATCGAGGCGGCCCTGGCCGCGCGCGGCCTGATGGGGTCTCGATGAGCGCGCCCGCGCTGTCGCCCTGGTTGCAGCGGCCGCTGGCCGAACTGCTGCGCCAGCGCGGCCATGCCTGGCTGCTGCAGGGACCCTCGGGCCTGGGCCAGTACGAGCTCGGTCTGGCGCTGGCAGCCGCCTGGCTCTGCGAGCAGCGTGACGCGGCGAAGGGCGAGGGCGCCTGCGGCCATTGCCCGAGCTGCCATTCGATTTCCGTGCGCACCCATGCCGATCTCTGCGTGCTGATGCCCGAGGTGGCGATGCAGGAACTCGGCTGGCCGCTCGACGAAAAAAGCCAGGCCGACATCGACGACAAGAAACGCAAGCCAAGCCGCGAGATCCGCGTCGAGGCGATGCGCGACGCGGTCGGCTTCGCCCAGCGCACCAGCGCGCGCGGGCGCGGCAAGGCGGTGCTGGTCTATCCGGCCGAGCGCATGAACACGATCACGGCCAACGCCTTGCTGAAGACCCTGGAAGAGCCGGTCGGCGACGTGCGCTTCGTGCTGGCGAGCGAAGCCGCCTGGCACCTGCTGCCCACCATCCGCAGCCGCTGCCTCGGCTTCACCTTGCCCTGGCCCGCAGACGACGAGGCGCGCAACTGGCTGGTGGAGCAGGGCGTGCCGGCCGGCGACGCGCCCGCCCTGTTGCGCGCAGCCGGCGGACGGCCGAGCGATGCATTGCGCCTGGCCGCTTCGGGCCAGTCGCCCAAGGCCTGGGGCTTGCTGCCCAAGGCCATGCTGCGCGGCGACGTCGCTGCGCTGGCCGACCACGCGCCGGCCCAGGCCATCAGCGCGCTGCAGAAGCTGTGCCATGACCTCATGGCCATGGGCAGCGGCGCCGCACCGCGCTTCTTCGAGGCTGCCGACCTGCCGGCCGTGCCGCCGAAAGTCGTGTTGGCCCGATGGTCGAAATCGCTCGCGAATGCTGCAAAAACCGCAGAACACCCCTTCAATGCGGGCCTGATGCTCGAGGCGCTTGTGAGCGAAGCGCGAAGCACCCTAAACTCGGCAGGCCGCCGCCCATGAACACACCTGCAACTCCCACCCCCTCCGCACCTGCCCGGCCCAGCGTCATTCAGCTGGCCATCAAGGAAAAAGGCGCGCTGTACGCGGCGTACATCCCGCTATTCGCCGAAGGCGGCATCTTCATTCCGACCTCGCGCGAGTACCGCCTGGGCGACGACGTCTACGTGCTGCTCACGCTGCCCGAAGATCCGCAGCGCTATCCGGTGGCCGGCAAGGTGGCCTGGATCACCCCGGCCCGCGCCGCCGGCAACCGGGCGCCGGGCGTCGGCATCCGCTTTCCGTCCGACGACAAGTCGCGCCAGCTCAAGGCGCGCATCGAAGAGGCGCTAGGCGGCACCATGGCCTCCGACCGGCCGACCCAGACCATTTGAGTCCCGTCCCCGTGACGCGGACCGCAGGCGCTGCGGTTGCACCGCCGTTTCTTGAAGCTCCGCGATGTTCACAGACTCCCACTGCCACCTGACATTCCCCGAGTTCGCCGGCCAGATGCCGCAGATCCGCGACGCCATGGCAGCCGCGGGTGTGGATCGTGCGCTCTGCATCTGCACCACACTGGAAGAATTCGCCCAGGTGCAGGCGCTGGCGGCGCGTTATGACAACTTTTGGGCCAGCGTAGGCGTGCATCCGGACAACGAGAACATTGCCGAGCCTTCGGTGGAAGACCTGGTGCAGCGTTCCGCACTGCCCAAGGTGGTGGCCATCGGCGAGACCGGCCTCGACTACTACCAGATGGAAGAGCGCAAGGGCGGGCGCAGCATCGCCGACATGGAATGGCAGCGCAACCGTTTCCGCGTACACATCCGCGCAGCGCAACAGGTGCGCAAACCACTGGTCATCCATACCCGAGACGCCTCGGCCGACACGCTGGCGATCCTGAAGGAGGAGGGCGAGGACGGCAGGCCCCAAGCCGCGGGCGGCGTGTTCCACTGCTTCACCGAGACCGCCGAGGTCGCGCGCGCCGCGCTCGACCTGGGTTTTTACATCTCCTTCTCTGGTATCTTGACCTTCAAGAAGGCGCAGGAACTGCGCGAAGTGGCAGCCTTCGTGCCGCTCGAGCGCATGCTGATCGAGACTGACAGCCCTTACCTCGCGCCCGTGCCGTATCGCGGGAAGACCAACAATCCCTCATACGTCCCCTTCGTGGCGCAGCAGATCGCCGAGCTGCGCGGGTTGCCGGTGGAAACCATCGCGCAGGCCACCAGTGACAACTTCGAAACCCTGTTTTCTGCCGTAAAAGCATGAGAAATTACATTAGAAAACTATTATATCTATCTGTTTTTGCTGCTTCTTTTTCTACTAGCGCTGGATCATTCGACGACTTCTTCCGGGCCGTTCGCACCGACAACGCCGGGACCATCAAGGAGCTGCTGAACCGCGGCTTCGACCCCAACACCCGCGACGAGCACGGCCAGACGGGTTTGCTGATCGCGCTGCGGGAGCCGTCGCCGAAGGTGATCCAGGTTCTGCTGGATTCGCCCCAGACCAATGTGGAGTTGCGCAACGCCAAAGACGAGAGCCCGTTGATGATGGCCGCGCTCAAAGGCCAGCAGGACCTGGTGACCCAGCTAATCGCGCGCGACGCCGACGTCAACAAGCCGGGCTGGGCGCCGCTGCATTACGCGGCGACCAACGGCCACGTGGCCATCATGAAGCAGCTGCTCGACAACCATGCCTTCATCGACGCGCAGTCGCCGAATGGCACCACGCCGCTGATGATGGCCGCGATGTACGGCTCGACCGCGGCCGTTCAGTTGCTGTTGGACGAAGGCGCCGATACGCAGATGAAGAACGAGCAAGGGCTGACGGCGATCGACTTCGCTCTGCGCGGCAATCGGTCGGAGGCGGCCCGGCTGTTGAGCACGGCCGTCCGAGCCAAGCGGTCCGGCGACGGCAAGTGGTGACGGGCTTGGGTCGGCCTGACTGAGGGCTTGAGGTATACAATGTATATTATGTTAAATCACTGAGGCAGCAGGCTCAGCGTAGGAGCCCTACCGTCGATCGCTTCCGGCGAACCGCCTGGCCGACATGGAATTTGGATGACGCTGCGCCGCTATCGGATGAAGCATCGTCTGAGCCCGTTGATCAGCAAACGAGGTCGGGCCATGTCCAAGCATTCGAAATCCAAACAGGCGCTGCGCTATCTCGGAGCACAGGCAGCGATCGCCCTCGCTGCCGTCGCCGCGTACCCGGTTGCGGCCACGGCCGCGGAGCCCGTCTTCAAATGCGGCAAGACCTACACGAACGTGCCGCCCGGCGCGCGCCCGGCGCAGCAACGGCCCGAGGGCTGCGTGCTGGTCGACACAGTCGCTCAACCCAGGACAAAGACGACGAGCATCGCCGTCGACGGTTCTCGGCAGATCACCGTGCCTGTGGGCCAGGACGGCCGCTTCTGGGTTCCCGGTACCGTCAACGGCTTTCCCGTGCGCTTCGTGATCGACAAGGCCGCCATAGTCAATGCCGGCGTCGCCGTCAGCGAGGACTTCGCCGCACGGGCGAACCTGATCGGCGGCTCGCCTGCGCACATGCAGACGGCCGGCGCCGTCATGGATGCGCGGCGCATCGAGCGCGTGCCCATGACCTTCGGGCCCTTCAGCGTGCCGCAGGCCACCGTGGTCGTGGGCTCGCTGGGACGCAAATCGACGGACGCCCTCCTCGGCCAGGAACTGCTCTCGCTTTTCGACGTCACTGCAAACGACCGTGAACTGACGATCGTCGGCAGATAGGGAGGACTCAAGTCTCCGCTGTTTTAGTGGGACGTGATGGCGACCCAGAGGTCAGCACCAAACAGGCGAGCGCGCTGTAGCCTTGCCCTCGCGCATTGTCTGCCTCCATCGTGAAGAAGATCCTCATCCTCATCGTCTCGCACGCTGTCGTGGCGGCCCTGGCCTTCGGCGCGGGCATCTATGTCTTGCCCATTCTCACGGCGCCGTCCGCGCCTGCGCAGGCCGAGGTCACGGCACTGGCGGCGCAAGCGCAGTTCACCGGGCGGTTCAGGCGCGACCTGACGGACAGCGATGCCCTGCACTGGGGTGAAGGAACGGTGGCAGTGAGCCGCAGCGCGGTATCGCTGCAAGGCAGGATCGCGCCCGGGCCCGACTACAAGCTCTACCTCGCGCCGGAGTTCGTGCAGACCGAGGCCGACTTCCTGCGCTTGAAGGCGAAGATGCTGCGCGTGGGCGACGTGAAGACCTTCGAGAATTTCATCGTGCCGATGCCGGCATCCGCAGATCCGACGGCCTACAACACAGTCGTTGTCTGGTGCGAATCATTCGGCCAGTTCATTACGGCAGCCCAGTACCAATGATGCGGGAGCCGCAGGTCTGGCCTGCCGATCGTGGCAGATAGCGCGAACACGCCGCGGGATTAGAAGGTCTCCCAGTCTCCACCGCCGGCTGGGCTGCCCGTGGCCGCCGCCAATTGCTTGCGTTGCGGCGCGGCAATGGCCCGCCGAGGTGGCTGGGTCGGCCGGATCGGGTGGGCGACAGGCCGCGCTTGCACTTGCGGCGCCTTGGGCTGGACCATGACGGGCCGTTCGTCGTCATCGAGCTTGAAGGTGCCGACGACCTGCGACAGGCTGCCGGCCTGCTCCTGCAGCGATTGGGCAGCAGCCGCCGCCTCTTCCACCAGCGCCGCGTTCTGCTGCGTCACCTGGTCCATCTGCGTGATCGCCTGGTTGATCTGCTCGATGCCCTGCGTCTG